>NZ_JBIRSJ010000001.1:777126-1090172 GCF_044334165.1 Streptomyces sp. NPDC020845
GGGCCGGGGGGGGGGCCGCCCGGGGCCGGGTCTCTTTCCCCCGGGGCCCCCGGCGCCCCCCCCCCCCCCCCCGCGCGCCCCCCCCGCCGGCCCCCGGGGGGGGGGGGGGCCCCCCGCCGCGATGGCCGCGAACGCGGGCGTCAGCGCCTTGGCCGACCAGCGCAGCGTCAGCAGATCCGCGCCGGTCGTCCGGGCCCGCAGATCGCGGGCGTCGGCGAGGCCGGGCTTGGGGGTGAGCTCCGCCTGCGCGATCAGGGCGCGCACCGCCGCCTGCGCCAGGGCGTCGTCCATGGCATCCACGGACCGGGACGCTAGCCGGTGAACCTGTCGGGAAGGTGAGTCCTACCTGTGTGCGGGCTGTGCCGGGGCGGCCCCGGCCGGATGGGTGCTGTCGGTGGGAGCGTTGAGATCGCGGTCGACCGTCTCCGGCGCCATCCGGGTGGCGATCAGGCTGACCGCGGCGACCAGCGACATATAGGCGGCCACCGGTATCCAGGACCCCGAGAAGGCGCTGACCAGCGCGGTGCAGATCAGGGGCGCGACCCCGCCGCCGATCACGGAGGAGAACTCCCGGCCGAGGGTGACCCCGGCGTAGCGGTAGCGGTTTCCGAACAGTTCGGGGAAGTAGCTCATCTGCACCCCGACGGCCCCCTGACAGGCCAGGATGAAGCCGATGACGACGGCCACGGTGATCGCGACCTTGGAGCCGGAGTTCAGCGCGACGAAGGTGGGGGTCGGCAGCAGCACCAGGGCGCCGACGATCAGGGAGTACACCGGGCGCCGCCCGAAGCGGTCCGAGAGCGTGCCGAAGCACACCGCCGCGACGCCGCCGCACAGGGCGCCCAGCAGCAGCACCTCAGGGACGAAGTCCTTGTCGACGCCCACCGAGGACACCAGGTACGAGGCCATGAACACCTGGTAGGTGTACGACTGGGTGCTGATGCCGAAGTTCATGAAGAGCACCAGGAGCGTCGGCTTCCTGCCGTGCTTGAAGACCTCCTTCACCGGGGACGCGGGGCGCTCATGCTGCTGCTTCAGCTCCGTGAAGACGGGGCTCTCGGTGAGCTTGCGCCGGAAGACCATGGCGACCACGGTGACCACGAGGCTGCTGCCGAAGACGAGCCGCCAGCCCCAGCTCATCAGGGCGTCGTCGGACAGCCGCTGGGCGAGGATCCAGGCCACGGCCCCGAGGGCGGTGCCCAGCGCGGCGCCGGTCATCACGAGGGAGGCCAGTCTTCCGCGTCGCCCGGTGGCCGCCGTCTCGGTGAGCAGGGTGGCGCCTCCGGACTGTTCGGCGCCCGCGCCGAAGCCCTGGGCCATCCGGCAGAGCAGCAGCAGGATCGGGGCGAGCAGGCCCACTTGGCCGTACGTCGGCAGCAGACCGATGGCCAGCGTGGATCCGCCCATCAGCAGCAGCGTCGCGACCAGCACCCACTTGCGGCCGAGCCGGTCCCCGTAGCGGGAGAAGAAGAGCCCGCCCAGCGGCCGGGCGGCGAAGCCGACGGCGTAGGTGCTGAAGCTGGCGAGGATGCCGACGGAGGCCGAGACATTGGGGAAGAAGAGATCGCTGAAGATCAGGGCCGAGGCCGTGCCGTAGATGACGAAGTCGTACTGTTCCAGCGCGGTGCCGATCAGACCGGCCCACGCGGCACGCCGGACCGCGCCCGGGTCGGCGGGCGGCTCCCCGGGCGGGGCGGTTGTGGCTGGGGTGGGCGGGGGCGCGGTGGTGCGCGCGGTGTTGTCCATGATCCATGCCTCCTTGAACGGATCGATTTCCGGAGCGGTTTCAGGGCAGGGCAAGGCAAGGTGAGGGGGGTGGGGACAGGGCGGGGCCGGGCGGGGACCCGGCTACCCGAGAAGGTGAGAGAGGACGGCCCTAGGCGCCGGGGCGGGCGGCCGTTTCGACAGGGGAGGTGGCCCTCAGGGCGTCTGCTGCCGCGGCGGCCGGACCGAATCGCACGATGACGTCGATGAGTTCGGCGACCCGGGCCGCGAACGCGGGGTACTCGGGCAGGCCGTCGCCGAGCAGCCCGCTGTCCAGAACGGCCTCGACGAAGGGCGCCCCGGATGAGGTACGGGGTCGGCCGGCGATCGCGGCGAGCGTGTCCCGGGCCGGATCCACCATGGCGGTGGCGTGCGGGCCCGGCGAGAAACCGTGCCGGGGCGCCACACAGCACAGATACGCGGCCACGGTCAGCGCCAGATGGTGTGGCATCCGCCCGCCGTGCAACTGGAGCAGGGCGGGTTCTGGCACCCGCTGCCGCAGCTTGACCGAACCGTCCGAGCCGACCTGCCGGGTGCGGTGGCCCAGCGCCGAGTTGGCCCAGCGGTCGAACAGCCGGCGGACGTAGTCGTCGAGATCGATATCGGCGGGCACGGTGAGGCTCGGCAGATACTCGTTGTGCAGCACGCTCCGTGCCGCCTCGGCGATGAACGGCCGGGCGATCGCGTCCGGAATGGTGTCCCGCCCGTCCAGAGCGCCCAGATAGGCGATGAGCGAGTGGGTGCCGTTGAGCAGCCGGAGCTTGAGCAGTTCGTACGGCTCGACGTCGTCCGTGAACAGCGCCCCCGCCAGCTCCCAACTCGGGCGTCCGGCGGCGAAGCGGTCCTCCATCACCCACATGGAGAACGGTTCGGCCGGCACCGGTACGGCATCCCGCACCCCGAGGTGGGCCGCCACCGCCTCGCGGTAGGCGTCCGTGGTGGCGGGGACGATCCGGTCCACCATGGAGCCCGGAAACGCCACCGAGCTCTCCAACCACGGCACCATGCCGTCGCGTTCGGCCGCCGGAAGCGCCTCAATGAACTCGCGCACCAGCCGCCTCGTCAGCTCACCGTTTCCGACCAGGTTGTCGCAGCTCAGGACGGTCACCGGCCGGGCGTGGGCCCGGCTGCGACGCTGCAGCCCGCGCACGATCCGCCCGATGGTGGTGCGCGGCGGCGCGTCGCCGCGCAGATCGGCCCGTACCGCGGGTGCGTCCAGGTCCAGGCCGTGGGTGCGCGGGGAGAAGGTGTACCCGTGCTCGGTGACCGTCAGGGTGATGACGGCCGTACCGGGCGCGGCCAGCGCGTCGAGCACGGCGTCCGGCTGCTCCGCGGCCACCAGCGCCCCGGTGTGCACGGCGGGGACGGTGACCCGGGTGCGGCCTGGGGAGATCTCCACGACCGCGTAGCGCAGATCCTGTTCGCGCATCGCCCGGACCACGCCGGTGGAGCGGCCGGCGACCCCGAGGATGCCCCAGGGGCCGTCGGCGCGGGCCAGCGCCGCCGCGGTGTGCACGGCCTGGTGGGCGCGGTGGAAGTTACCGAGGCCGAGGTGCACGATGCCGGTCTCGGCGGGTGGCCGCGCGAGGGTCAGTGCGGCCGGGGGAACGGTCGCGCGGCCGAGGCGGGGCACGGTGGTCGTCGGCATCGTCACCAGTCCGTCATCGAGCCGTCGCGGCGCCGCGCGATAGGCAGATAGGCAGGCTCGTACGGGAACCGGGCGGCCAGCGCCTCGTCGACCTCGACCCCGAGCCCGGGCTGGTCGCCGGGGTACAGATGTCCGTCGGCGTAGCTCCACGCATGCCGGAACACCTCGTGCACGAGCGGCTCATAGCCCATGTACTCCTGGATGGCGAAGTTCGGCGTCGCCAGGCCCATATGCAGCGATGCCGCGAGGGCCACCGGCGAGACATCCGAGGGACCGTGCGGGCCGAGCCGCACCTGCCAGATCTCGGCGAGCGCCGCGATCCGCCGCAGATGGCTGATCCCGCCCGCGTGGGTCACACAGGTCCGTACGAAGTCGATCAGCTGCTCGGTGATCAGCGTCTGGCACTCCCAGACGGTGTTGAACACCTCGCCGATCGCCAGCGGAACGGTGGTGTGGTGCCGGACGTGCCGCAGCACCTCCTGGTTCTCCGCGGGGGTGACATCCTCCAGCCAGTAGAGGTCCACCTCCTCCAGCGCGCGGCCGAGCCGGGCCGCTTGGCCTGGAGTGAGCCGGTGGTGGGCGTCGTGCAGCAACTTCAGCTCGGGGCCCACGTGTTCGCGTACCGTCGTGAGAACACGCGGGGCATGCCGCAGATAGGAGTCGGTGTCCCAGACCTCCACCGCAGGGGCCGCGCCACGGTCGGCCGGCTCGTACCCCGCTTCGCCGCTGCTCACCCCGTACACCGTGGCAAGACCGGGGATGCCGCTCTGCGCGCGCACCGCGAGAAAGCCCTGTTCGCGCCGCTCGTCGACCGCGTCGAGCAGCTGGGGGATCTCCCAGCCGGAGGCATGGGTATACGTCAGGATCCCGTCGCGCACCGCGCCGCCCAGCAGCTGGTACACCGGCTGGCCGGTGGCCTTCCCCTTGATGTCCCACAGCGCGAGGTCCACCGCGCCGATGGACGTCATGGTCACCGGACCGCGCCGCCAGTACGCCCCGCGGTAGAGGAACTGCCAGGTGTCCTCGATCCGCGCCGGGTCCCGGCCGATCAGCAGCGGCGCCACATGGTCGCGCAGATACGACGCGACGGCGAGCTCGCGGCCGTTGAGCGTGGCGTCGCCCCAGCCGACCAGGCCCTGTGCGGTGGTGACCTTGAGCGCGACGAAGTTGCGGCCCGGGCTGGTCACGAGCACATCGACCGCGACGATGGTGTCGGTCGTGGGTGCCGGCCGGCTCATGGGGCCACCGCCACGACGTTGTGCAGCGGCTCGCCCGCGGCCAGCCGGCCGATGTTGGCGGCGATGTCATCGGCCCGGCGCGCGAAGGTCTCGCGGGTCAGGCCGGAGGAGTGGGGTGTCATCAGTACGTTGTCCAGCGTCTCGAAGGGATGGTTGCCGGGGGCCGCGGAGTGTCCGCCGGCCGGGTAGCGGTACCAGACGTCGAGCGCGGCCCCGCCGATCGCGCGCTCGCTCAAGGTCCGGTAGAGCGCGTCCTCGTCCACGACCGGGCCACGGCCGACGTTGACCAGCACCGCCGATGGGCGCATCCGGGACAGCTCGGCCGCGCCGATCAGCCCCGTGGTCTCGGGGGCCAGCGGGGCCGACACCACCACCACATCGGAGCTCTCCAGCAGCGAGCCGAGGTCGGCGATGGTCCCGGACCAGGCCAGCCCCTCGGCCGCCGCGTCCACCTCACCGCGCCTGGTGACCGCCACGCCCCGCGCGCCGAACGCCCGGAACCGCTGCCAGCAGCGGGCGCCGATATGCCCGAAGCCGACGAACCCGACCGTCGCCGCGCCCAGTGTGTCCACCCACGGGGAGCCCGGGTCGTACGCGGGGGAGTGCCACTGCCCACGGCGCAGCGCGTCGTGCTGCCGCAGAAAGCCGCGCCGCAGCAAAATGGCCGCTGACACGGCGTACTCGGCGATCGAGTCCTCGTGGTGGAAGGTGTTGGCCACCTGGGTTCCGGGGGCCAGCGAGGCGATGTCGATCCCGTCCGTGCCGGCGCCGGCCGCGTGGACCAGCCGGAGCCGGGTGGCGATCGCGGCCATCCGGCCATCGCACTTCCCCGACACCAGCACATCCGCCCCCTTCACGGCGGCCTCGACGGCCGCGGTGTCCCGGGCGTCCGGCCAGCTGACGGACACCCCGTCCGGCAGCGCGGCCTCGAACTCGGCACGCAGCGGGTCGAGATTGGCGTCGATCACCACCACGGTCAATGTGTCGGCCCTCATGTCCCGCCCTTTCCGGCCATGGGGCCGTCAGTCGTGGCGCCGTGCTCGGCGGGGCGGGTACGGGCCGCGCCGGTCGAGCCGCGCACGATGAGCTGGGTCGGCAGGCGGAGCGTCCGCGGGGTCTGCCGCTCACCCCCGATGGCCTTCCCCAGCAGCTCCAGGCTGAGCGCACCGGCCCGCACCATCGGCACCGAGATGCTCGTCAAGGACGGCTGTGAGACCTCCGCGAACGGGATGTCGTCGACCCCCACCACGCTCAGATCCTCGGGGACACTCACCCCCAGCGCCCGCGCGCCGGAAATCACCCCGAGCGCCACCAGGTCGTTGTGCGCGATGACGGCGGATGCGCCCGAGGCCAGCACACCGGCCGCCGCCGCGGTCCCGCCCGCCACCGTCTCGGACTGCCAGCCCAGCAGCGTCAGCTCGAGACCGGCCCGCCCGGCCTCGGCGCGGATCAACTCCACGCGTTGGGCGTTGGACCAGGAGCGCTGCATGCCCTGGACATAGGCGATCCGCCGATGGCCGAGCGCGGCCAGATACTCGACGGCCTGGCGCATGCCCTCGGCGGTGTCGGCGAGCACACAGTCGGCGCCGGTCGTCTCGCGGTTGACCAGCACGGCGGGCGTACGGCCGCAGATGTCCAGGACCTCGTCCGCGTCGAGCCGGGGCGAGCACACGATCAACCCGTCGGCCTGCTCGCGCAGATGGGCGAGGACTTCGCGCTCGTGGTCGGGGTCGAAGTCGGTGTCGGCGAGCACGACGGTCTGCCCGCGGCGCCAGCCCTCGCCCTGCGCGGCCTTGACGAAGGCGCCGAATACGGGGTTGGCGATATCGGGCACGACGACGGCGACCGTGGCGGTCCCCGCGCCGTCGGCCGGCTCGGCGGTGCGGACAACGGACGATTCGTAGCCGAGCTCTTGCGCAACGGTCAGTACCTTGCGCAAGGTCTGCGGTCCGAGCCGGTTGGGGTCGCTGAATGCGCGAGAGGCGGTGGACAGCGCGACATTGGCGCGCTTGGCCACATCAGTGAGGGTGGGGGCCATGGGGGCTCCGCTCCTGGTGCGACGGAGTGGTGCAGATGAACGACATGTTTCATGGTCGTCACCATTGCGCAACCTTGTCAACGCTTGCCGAAGCATTGGCAAGACCTTGGCCGGACGTTGTCCTCGACCTCTTTGTCGGCGGTCTGTGCACACGACCGGCCGGGAGCCGATCTTGGGACTGACATGATGGCGCGCATGACCACGCCACCCCTTACCGGCCCGCCGTCCGTCCCTCCGGGTGGGGGTGTGCCGCCCGCGCCCCAGGCCGTCGCCCGACCCAGAAACCGCCGGACCATGGTGGCCGTTGTGGTGTCGGTCCTGGTGCTCGTCGGCGGGGCCGTCACCGCCTGGTGGCTGACGCGGGACGAGGACGGCTCCTCGCTGGCCGACCGGCCGCGGGTGACGGACGACGCGGCAGGAATCTCGTACGCGATACCCGAGGGCTGGCAGCGCAACAAGAAGGGCGACCTGGTGGACGCCTTCACCTCGTCGATCACCATGAAGTCCACCGGCGGCGAAGAGGGCGGCAGTGTCGTGCTGGCCGGGCGGGCTGGGAGCGTGCCCAAGTCCCAGCTGAAGGAGCAGACGGAGGACGCGGCCCGGTCGAACGCCGAGTACTTCTACCCGGACGGGCGATCGAGCATCGAGGAGTCGCGGGCCACCACGGTGAGCGACCGCCCCGCGTACACGGTGGCGTTGAAGGTGAGCGACGGCGAAGGCGGCACGGGCCATCTGCGCCTGACCCTCATGACCGCGCGGGACGGCGGCTCGTCCTACCTCCTCGGGATCGCCCAGCCCACCGGGCCACAGGAGCAGCAGGAGGTCGACGCGGTGCTGGAGAGCGCGTCGCTCAGCTGACCCCGGTATCGAGGCGGGGCCGGTTTCACATCCGGCACTCGACGGTGCAGCCGCGGAGCTCGTAGCCGCCGATCTCGTCCTTGAAACCGACCCCGGGCGGGGCCGCCATCCGGATGCCGGGCAGCGCGAACAGCCTGCTGAGGAAGATATCGGTCTCCAGGATCGCGATATGGGCACCGGGGCACTTGTGCGGGCCGTCGCCGAAGGCCAGACCGGCCGCCCCGGCGCCCTCGGCCAGGGGGCGGCCGGGGCGGATCAGCTCCGGCCGCTCGCCCACCGTACGGGCGTCGACATTGGCGCTCTCCAGGTCCACATCGACCAGCGCCCCGGACGGCACCGTCACCACACCGTCGTCGCCGGGCAGTTCCAGCGCGGCGGTGGTACGGCGGCGCAGCCGGCCGATGACCGGCTCCAGCCGCAGGATCTCGTGCAGGATCGCGATCCGGCCGGGCTCGTCCGCGGCCCGGTACCGCCCGAGCAGCGCGTCGTCGGTGAACAGATGCCAGGCCGCGACATTGACGAACTCCCGGGTGGTGACCATGCCCGCCGCGGCGAAGGTCAGACACTCGCCCAGGATCTCCCCGGCCGAACACCCTTCGTCGAGCAGATGGGAGATCAGATCGTCCCGGCGCTGTCTGCGGCGAGCCCGCACGGCCGGGCGTACGTCGGCCAGATAGACCCGCAACCAGTTCACGTTCTGCCGCAGCAGCCAGTGGATACCGTGCAGGCTGGTCAGCCCCGGCGTCCCGAACTTCTCGGGGAAGAAGCGCTCCAGCCGGCGCCGGATGCCGGGCCGGCTCTCCGTCAGACCGATGACGGACGCGGCCACCTCGATCGCCAGATGGAAACTCAGATCGGCCAGATGTGCCCGCCCCGCGGCGCGGACCTTGTCGAGCTGCGCCTCCGCGACCCGGACCATGACCTCGCGGTACCGCTCGTCGACGCGGCGAGGCGTGAAGAACCGAGCAGTCTGCCGCCGGTGTTCCCGGTGTTCGGGGCCGTCCCGGTACAGCACCGGCCGCCGGAGCCCCGACGGCAGCTTCTCCACGGTCTCGATGCCCAGACCGGCCTGTACGGTGCCGGTGCTGCGCAACACGGCGCGGGCCTCCGCGTATCCGCGCACCTGCCAGACCCCGTCGGGCCCCCGCCGTACCGGGCAGCCGTCCGGGGCCGCCGCTCGCTCGATCTTGCGTGCCCCGTATCCCATGCGTATCCCGTCCTGGCGCCGCATCGCGCGGTCTGGGCCCGTCCGTCAAGGACACACGTCCCCCGCTCCGAACCGGACTAACCGGCCCTGTCTCCCGGCTCGCTGAGACGGGGGCACACGGGGCCTGCCCCGTGTGGCGTCAGAAGCGGGCGCCGAGGGCCGAGCCGTCGCGGGGGACGAGGAAGGTCGAGGACGGGATCGAGCCGTCCGCCGCGCGGGAACCGGTGATCTTCGCCTGGTCGGTGCTCAGCACCGAGCCCTCGTTCCACACCCCGCCCAGGTCCCAGGAGTTGCCCTTCGAGGTGGAGCTGCCGAGCTGGACCGGATCGGTGTCCAGCAGCGAGAGGTTCGCGGTGAGCGTGGCGCGCGACCGGTCCGTCCGGAAGCCGCTGCCGCCGTTGCGGTAGGTGGTGGTGCGGGAGATGGCGAGGGCGCCCGGGTTGCCGTTGTCCGTGACGCCGTGCGCCGCGTTGCCGAAGGCGATGGCGTTGCGCAGCGAATGGTCGGCGGGCGGGTCCACATCGCCACCGCCGCCCATCTTGAAGCCGTTGCCGTCACCGGTGAAGTCGGGGAAGTTCCACCGGTTGAACCCGTTGCCGTACGCGATCGTGTTCTCGATGGCGATGGGGGAGGTGAACTCCCAGGCGTCGAAGCCGTCGTCCGCGTTGTTCCACAGCCTGGCCCCGCGGACCCGATTGCCCTCGCCCTGACCCTCCTTGACGGCCAGGCCGTCGGCGCTCTCGCCGTTCTTGCGCGGGTCGCGGTTGCCGTACGAGTCGAGGTTCGCGATCAGGTTGCGGCTGGAGGCGCCCTGGAGCTGGAAACCGGACTCGTAGTTGTCGCGCGTGGTCAGCCCGGTGAACTCGTTGTCGTTGCAGCCGGCGCAGTAGATCCCGTACGGCCCGTGGACGATCTCCAGACCCCGGATCCGCCAGTACGAGGCCTCCTGGTGGATGGCCCCGCGCTCGGCCCGGGGGATGGAGCCGCCGACCGGGGTGTGGCTGGCGGGCAGCCGCTCGCCGTCGATGACGACGTGCTCACCGGAGTAGTTGGTCAGCGTGATGGGGCTGCCCGCCGTACCGGAGGTGGCGATCGTGATGTTGTCGGTCAGCTCGTAGACGCCGCCGCGGACCGCGATGGTATCTCCGGGCCCGCTTCGGTCCACCGCCGCCTGGATGGTGGCCAGCGGGTCCTCCAGGCTGCCCGCGCCGGTGTCGTGCCCGCCCGGGGCCACGACGATCTGCCGTGCCGCGGCGGCGGCGGGCGCCGCGGGTAATGCCCGCGGCGCGCCCACCGCCGCCAGGGACACCGCGCCGAGCAGCACCGTCACGGCTTTGTTGACCTTCACTGGGCCCATCCCTTCACCGGTCCGTCCTGGCCTCCGGCTCTACGTCGCCGCCCCGGCCCGATAGGTTGCCGCCTTCCGGAACGACGGGCGCGCCGGCGCCGCCCGGTGCTTACAGGCCCTGCGAGAGCAGCAGCTCATGGGCCAGCCGGGCGCCGCGCGCCGCCGCCTCCGCCGCCAGGGCGTCGTCCTGCGTCGGAATGTTCTCCAGGCCCTGCGCGAGCGCCCGGACCGCGTCCGCCAGGGTCTGCACATGCGTCTCCAGCAGCCGCAGCCGCTCCTCCTCGCTCTGCGTGTCCAGGGTGCTCGGGCGGGTTCCGGCGCCCTGCTCGGGGGTGTGGTTCGTCATCTCGGGGCCCTCCTCCCGGGTGCGTGGTCGCCAAGGAGTGGCGTCTCCTCTCAGCGTCGCACCTGGGGCGGCGCCGCGGTATGCCGGGCCGGACCCGCTCCGCCGTCTCACGATCGCGAAGCGATCGGACCCCACTCCGTGGCGTAGTCGAACCACGCCGAGATCACCCGCCGGCCGCCTCCATGTCCCGCAGGGCCGCCAGGAGATGCGGTGTCACACGCTGCTGGGTACGGGCCGACTCCTCGGGTGAATAGCCGCGGGGCACCGCCTCGACCAGCATGATCAGATAGAGATAGGCGCGGTAGAGCGCCAGGCGCAGCCGTACGGAGTCGTCGAAGCGCGGCGGACCGGCGACCGCGGCGTACCCGGACAGGAAGTCCGCGTCGTCCTCCACGTTTCCCAGCAGCGCCAGCGAGACGAAATCGGCCACCGGATCGCCCCAGAACATCCGCTCGCCGTCGATGACGCCGCTGAGCGTTCGGGCCCCCGCCTCGCCGTCGAGCAGCAGGTTTCCCTCCCATAGGTCGAAATGCACCAGGGCGGGCGTGACCACGTCGTCGAGTACGCCCGCCACCGCGGCGAACAGCCTCCTGACGCGGGCCACTGGCACGGGCAGCGCGGCACGGTAGCGCTCGGCGTCGTCGAGTATCGCGTCCGTCATCCCCGTGAAGGCCTGCCGCCAGCTCGCCGCCGGCGGGCCGAAGGGCTCGGCGGGGTAGCCGAAGCCGGTTCCGGCCACGGTGTGGAGGCGGGCCACCAGCCGCCCGAGCTCTTCCCTGAGCCGACGGCGCTCGCCGTCCGGGATCGTCCCGGAGATCTCATGCCATGGTGTGCCGGGGCGCAGGGTGCTGATCAGATAGGGCCCGCCGGCCGCGTGCGGATCGAGTTCGCTGTGTACGACCTCGGGGACCGGGATGTCCACCGCCGTGGCCGCCGAAGTGTAGAAGAGCACTTCGCCCCGCAGGAGTTCGTGCTCGTAGCCGAGTCGGGGGGTCTCCGGGGGCGGAGGGACCTTCACCACCCACTGCCGGTGGTTGTCGAGGTCGACGCGTACCACGGTGTTGTAGGTGCCGCCGGACAGGGGCGTGTGGCGCGCGGCGTCGGTGTCGGCGATGCCCGCGGCCTTGAGCGCCGCGGCGGCCGCCGCGACCTGGTCGTCCTGCGGCTGTCGGCTCACGCGCGTTCCTCCTCGTCTCGGCCACGGGCCGCTCGCCCGGCGTGTGTGCTGCCCGGTGCGGGCCCACCGGGCGAGCGGGCGGCGCGTCGGGTGCGGGACGCCGTGGGACGGCTTCCCGCGCCCGACGCCGGGCCGGACGGGTCAGACCGCCAAATTCGTTGACGATCTTACGCAGTTGATGCCGGGCCATCGCCCCCGGTTCGCGGCAACCGTCAGACAGAGGAAGCGCCCAGGGTTCGCGGCCCGGCCGGGTCAGTGTGCGGCGGACCGCTCGGCGAGCCGGGCCATCTGGTGGCGCGCCAGTTCGGTGGTTCTGCGCATATGGCGCAGCAGCACGGCGAGATCGGCCTCGCTGTCCTCGTGGAACAGTTCCTCCCAGCCCGCGCCCAGCTCCCGCCACACGGCGCCGAACCGTTCCATCGCTCCGGGCACCACCTCCACCAGGACCCGCCGCCGGTCCTGCTCGTCCCGGCGGCGGGTGACCTGGCCCGCCTTCTCCAGCCGGTCGACCAGCCGGGTGGCCGAACCGCTGGTCAGCCCGGTCAGTTCGGCGATCCGCCCGGTGGTGACGGGACGGTCCTCGAGCGTGAGGAGGTTGAGACACTGCAGATCGGTGGGGTGCATCCCCAGGTGGTCCGCCACCGCCTGGTTGAACAGGATGTACGAGGCCATATAGCGCCGGGACGCCGACCCCAGCTCTGTCATCAGGTCTTCGCGTGCCATCGGCAGGGCCTCCCGCGCCTCTGTGTCGTTGTGCCGCGTCTCCGTGCGGCGCGTCTCCGTGCGGGGCGCGGCCGAAGTGCCCCGTGTCCGCTGCGTCACGCAGACATCCTAGTCGCCGCCCCTCACTCGACGGTTCGCCGGGTAAATATTTGCGTCACGCAGTCATTGTGTCGTACGTTCTCTGCATGACGCAGATGAATACCTCTCTCCCGGTGGCCGTGTCCGGCGCCACCGGTGCCCAAGGCGGCGCCGCGGCCCGCGCACTGCTCCAGCTCGGCCGTCCGGTCCGCGCGCTCACCCGCGACCCCGCCACACCCGCCGCCGCCGAACTGCGCGCTCTCGGTGCGGAGGTGGTCCGGGCCGACTTCGACGACGAGGCATCCCTGGCCACCGCGCTCGCCGACACCGGAGCGCTCTTCGCGATGTCCACACCGTTCGGCAGCGACCTCTCCGCCGAGGTTCGCCAGGGGACCGCCCTGCTGGACGCGGCGGTCGCCGTCGGGGTGCGGCACATCGTGTTCACCTCCGCCGCCAACGCCGACCGTTCCACGGGCATCCCGCACTTCGAGAGCAAGTGGCGGATCGAGCGACACCTGGCCACCCTCGATGTGACATGGACCGTGATCGGCCCCGGTGTCTTCATGGAGAACTATGCGAACGGCTGGACCATGGAATCGCTCCGCGAGGGTGTCTTCGCGCTGCCCATGCCACCCGGGCGCCCGCTGCCGCTGATCGCCGCGAGGGACATCGGCGCCTTCGCGGCCCTGGCGCTGAACCGCCCCGCGGAGTTCGGCGGGCGCCGGATCGACATCGCCGCGCAGTGGCGGACACCCGAGCAGATCGCCGCCGCGATCGGCGCCGCGAGCGGTCGCGAGATCCGCCACCGAGAGGTGCCGCTGACGGTCGCCGAGAGCTACTCCGGCGACCTGGCCGCCATGTTCCGCTACTTCCAGGAGACCGGGCTGGACGTGGACATCGACGGACTGCGCCGGGACTACCCCGAGGTCGGCTGGCGCACCCTCGAGAAATGGGCCACCGACCGCGAGTGGAACCTCTGACACCTGCTCAGCCGCCCCGCGGCGGCGAAAAGGGCGAGCCTCGACCACGGCCCCGCGTGGCATGATTCGCGAGCATGGACACGACGAGCCAGGCCGAGGTCGTCGAGCGCCGCCGCTTCGGGGTGCTCAGGCAACGGGACTTCCGGCTGCTGTGGACGGGCGAGACCGCCAGTGGCCTCGGCAACAGCATCACCATGGTGGCACTGCCCCTGATAGCGGTGGTGGTGCTACGGGCCGACACCTTCGCCATCGGCCTGCTCACCGCGGCCGTCTGGCTGCCGTGGCTGGTGATCGGGCTACCGGCCGGCGCGTGGGTGGACCGGCTCCGCAAGCGGCCCGTCATGATCGCCTGCAATCTCGTCTCGGCCGTCATGTACGCGAGCGTCCCCCTCGCCGCCTGGCTGGACGCGCTCACCTATCCCCATCTGCTGGTGGTGGCCTTGATGTGCGGAGTGGCTTCGGTGTTCTTCAGCACCGCGTACCACGCGTACATACCCGTCGTGCTCCACGGCCGCGACCTGCTCGAGGGAAACGCGAAACTCCAGGGCAGCGAGTCCGGCACCCAGGTGGTCGGCCGCGGAGCCGCCGGCCTGGTCGCGCAGGCATTCGGTGCCGTCCTCGGGCTGCTGATCGACGCGATGACCTTCGTCGTCTCCAGCGTGTGCCTGGCCCTGCTGCGGGTCCGTGAACCGGACCCGGAGGCCCCCGCCCCCGAAGTCACGCTGCGTCGGCAGATACGCGAGGGTTTCGGCTTCGTCGCCCGCGACCGCTATCTGCGGCCGATGGTGACGTTCGGGGCCGTGGCCAACCTGGCGCTGATGGGATATCAGGCGGTCCAGGTCGCGTTCCTGGTGCGCACGGTCCACGCGACCCCCGCCACCGTCGGTGTCCTGATCATGGTCGGCAGCCTCGGCGGGATCCTGGGCGCCGCGCTGGCCGGCCCCATCGGCCGACGCTTCGGGACGGCCCGAGGGACGCTGCTCCTGCTGGCGCTCACCAGCCCTTTCGTACTGCTCCTGCCACTGACCGCACCGGGGGCCGGTCTGCCGTTCTTCGCGATCGGTGCGTTCATGGTGGGGCTGGGAATCGTCGCGTGCAACGTGGTGGTGGGCAGCTTCCGGCAGAGCTACTGCCCGCCCCATCTGCTGGGGCGGGTCGTCGCGACGGCCATGGTCCTCAACCACTGCACCATTCCGCTCGGCTCCCTGCTCGGCGGACTCCTCGGCGATGTCGTCGGGCTCCGCCCCGCCATGTGGATCATGACGGCCCTGTTCGCGCCCAGCTGGCTGCTCCTCATGCTGGGCCCCATGCGCACCGACCGCGACCTGCCCCGGACGGTGGCGGTCAGCTGATGGGCCGCTGCGCCGCCCAGGAGTCGAGCACCGTCAACACGTCCTTGAGGGTGTGCGCGGTGGCATCCGGCTCCGCCGAGTCCGATCCGCGCTCTTCCTCGGGGATTGTGCTGTGGGGCACCCAGATGGTGCGCATACGGGCCTGCCGCGCACCGTAGATGTCCTCGAAGAGCCGGTCGCCGACGAACGCGCACGCGCCGGGGTCCTCGGCGCCCAGCCGCTCGGCGATCAGCTCGAAGATGAGTGGATTGGGCTTCGTCCAGGGCACTTCGCTGGAGTAGACCGCGGCGTCGATCAGGTCGTGGACGCCGTCCCGCTCGAAGATCTCATGGTGCCAGTCGGCCGACCACAGCGTGTTGGAGAGCACCCCGACCCCCAGATCCCGCTCGCGCAGGGTGCGCAGCAGCTCCGCGCCCTCCGAGTCGAGGTAGGTGTGCTCCTCCCAGGCCCGTCGGTAGGTCGCGATCGCCTTGCCGTCCGGGACTACGTCCACCGCGCGGAACACCTCGTCGAGGGTGGCCGAGCCCTGCGTGTCCCGGCAGCGGGCCATCAGCTCCCGCTCGGCCTGGAACAGCCGCTCGGCGAGGTCCGGCGCGCCGTCCGGGTCGATCTCGCGCGCGGTCTCCAGCCAGATGCCCGCCACGTCCACCGTATGCCAGGGAGTGAGTGTCCCCGCCCAGTCGAAGACGACGTACTTGATGGTCATGCTGCTCCTCGCCCTTCCCGCCCGAACCGGTCACGCCTGCTGTCCCCTGCCCACTGCGGCGCGCAGCAGCACGACGCCGACCGCGCACCCCACCAGCAGCGTCGGGCCCACCGCCCACCATCCGTCCGCCGCCGTGACGACCAGACCCACCAGTGGTGGTCCCGCGAGCGATCCGACGCTGCCGAGCTGGGCCACCAGGCCGTTGGCCATGCCGACGTCGGCGCTGGTCCTCACCACGAGGGGGAGGGCCGCGAAGACGGTGGCGACGACCAACTCGTTGGTGACCGCGATCAGCACCGCGCTGGTCATCGAGATGCCCAGCCCGCCCGTCGAACCGAACGCCGCGAAGGCGCCGACCGGCATCAACAGGGCAGCCGTGAAAAGGTACTTCATGCGCGCCCCGCGGCGCAGCAGCACACTCGCCGCGAAGCCCCCCGCCACCCCGGCGAAGGACACGCTTCCGGTGAGCGTTCCGGCCGCCGCGGTGGGCACGTCGAACTCGTCGTGCAGATACGTGGGGTACAGCGCGACGAAGGTGACGATCGTGGCGCTGATGGTGGCGAAGCCGGCGCCGAGCGCGACCGGGCGGGCCAGCCTGCGGGCGCGCGCCCAGCGATCACCGGAGCCGTCCCCATCCCCAACACGGGATTCCGTTGCCACCGCCCCGTCGGCCGGCCCTTCCGGCTCCGGTCCTGCCTGCCCGGCGCCGGTCCCGGGGAGGTACAGCGCCGCACCGGCCACCGCGAGGGTGGCCGCCGCGGCGACCACCAGCGAGGTCCGCCAGCCGAACCCCGCGGACAGCAGCCCGCCGCCGAACGCGCCCAGCGCGAGCCCCACCGGCATGAAGGTGCCCCAGACCGCCAGCGCCACCGTGCGGCGCTCGTCGTCGCCGAGCCCCAGGATCAGCACCGGGGCCGCGATCACGACGACCACATAGCCCATGCTCTCCACCAGCCGTCCGCCGAGCAGCAGCGGAAACCCATCGGCCCGGGAGACCAGCAGCCCCGCGAGTCCCATCACCACCAGGCCGCCGATCAGCGTCCGTCTCGGGTCCAGGGGGCGCAGCGCGACACTCACCGCCAGCCCCAGCACGGCGGCCACCGCGGTGACCGAGGAGGCGACCAGGCCGACTTGTCCCAGAGAGAGCCCCAAGTCGTTCTCGAGGTCAATGGATACGGGCGTGATTCTGCCGATGCTGGTGGCAGCCATGACGCCCGACAGGTAAATTAAAGCGAAATGCCACCAATATGCGTGGCTCATTTGCTCATCGGATTCCGGAATCCCTGCTTCTGCGGTATCAGTGGTGTCGCTCTTCCTGCCCATGGGTCAAAAACCTTTCCTTACGGGTCAACCGGTCAACGGGTGACCAACGACGTACATCGTGCGGAAACTCAGGGGGGTATCGCTCGACATGGTGGCAGCAGAAGACGGGTCCGTGCCGTGCTCCGGCATTCTTGTGCTCGGTTCCCTGGTGATGGACCGTAAGTTTTTCGCCGCGGGGCTGCTCGAACGCGGAGCGGGCCGCGGCGAAACGGTGTGGTCCATGGAGCGGCACCACGGCGGCGTCGGCCGCAATGTCGCCACGAACGCGGCCCGGCTCGGCCACCCGGTCACCTTCACCGGCCTGTCCGGTTTCGGCGCGGACGCGGCCGAGCTGGAGGGCGCCCTGACCCGGCTGGGCGTCGCCCTCCACGTACGGCGCGTCGCCGACGGCGTCGGACGGTTCGACGTCACGCTGGACGCCCACGGATCGCAGATCTCCTCGCGTATCGCCCTCCCCGACCCGGCCCTGGGAAAGGCGCTGTGCGGTCCGGAGCTGGCCGCGCGCATCGCCACGGCGGGGGCGGTGGTGATGGAGGGCGGGCTCGACGAGGAGCTGCTGGTGTGGGTGTCGCAGCAGGCCAGGCGGCACGCGGTCCCAGTGTGCTGCCTGCCCACCCGGCAGGCCGACTTCGGGCCGCGCGCCCATCTGCTGCCCCGTTACGACGTACTGGTCCTCAACACCGGGGAGGCGGGCGCGCTGCTGGGACAGGACCCCGGCGCGCCGACCGGGCCCGCCGGGCAGGCCGAGCTGCTGATGCGCCGGGGCCCCGGGGCGGTCGTGGTCACCGACGCCGCCCGCGGGGCGGCCCTGGCGGCCGCGACCGCCCCCGGGCCGGTACACCTCCCGGCCGAGCCGGGCGTATGCACCGATGACACGGGCGCAGGCGACGCGCTGGCCTCGGCCTTCGTCGCCGCCCTGGTGGCCGGCCGGACGCCGCGGGATGCCCTGGCCCATGGGCTGCGCGCGGCCCGGGTGACCATCGCATGCCCGCAGAGCACCTGTCACGCCCTGTCGTCGGCTCTCGTCCGCGCGGCGCCAAAGGGGCGCGACCCTGTCGAAAGGGAGAGCGCGCGGAGGCCCCGAGGTACGAGGGGCTGAGGCTGCGATCGATATGCGGCTACCGCCGCGTGGTCGACCGTCGACAGGGGCTGAGGCGCCCCGGAGGCGAACCGGTGTCGCAGCGTCACCCGCACCTGACGGTGGAATCCACCCGGTGCGCACGCATGGTGATGCCGTCCTCGGCGAGGGCGCGCGCGATGACCTCGTGGTCGTACGACGCGAGCCCGGCGTCGGTGAGGATCTTCAGATCCGTGGAGTGCATCGGGAAGTCGTCGACGCTGCCCTGCCGGACCTCGCCCACGTTGTGCCCAGAGAAGCCCTCGGGCAGCTCGTACGCGCGGTCGGCGAGGCAGGCGAACATCAGCAAGTGGTAGTTGCCCTGATCCCACTTGCCGGTGAACTCATAGACGGCGAAGAGCGAGCAGGAGTCCACGAGGATGCCGGTCTCCTCGTGGGCCTCCCGCCGCGCCGCTTCCTCCGCCGCCTCACCCGGCTCGATGCCCCCGCCCGGCAGCAGCCAGCTCCCGGCGTACGGCCCCTTGAGCTGGTGGACGAAGGTCACGGTACGGCCGGGCCCCGGCACCACCAACAGGGCGGCGGGCAGCACACGGTCGAAACGGCTCATGCTCATGTCCTCATTCAGTACTCGGTGGGCCGCCCTTCGGGCGGAATGACCAAGGCCAGGCCCACCCGCTCCCCCTCCACCTTCCCCTTGCGGCGGTACGGCTCCGTCCGCGTGGTGAATCCGTAGGTGGCCAGCGCCTGCCCGGGGTTCGACAGGTCCGGGCCACAGATGATCACCTTTGAGCGCACATCGAACGCCATCGCCTCCGTGACGAGCTCCTGGCTGGGCTCGTCGGACTCGATGTACGCCACGAACTCCCCCCTGGCCTTGAGCGAGTAGCGTACCGACCGCACATGGTGACCTTGACCACGCAGGTGCGCGTACATCAGATACTCGTTCTGGAAGCTCATCAGGGTCAGACCCGAGGTGGCCCCCGCCACGATGGTGGGAAACGGCGCCCCGGGCATGGCGGTGACCTTGCTGACGGTCATCACATTGCTGCGCCGGGCCTCCGCGTAATAGCCCTTGAACTCGCCGAACGGCCCCTCGACTTCGTCCCTGGCCAGGACGTGTCCCTCGATGACGTGGGTGGCGTCGTCCGGCACCGGAGGGCTGCCGCCGAGCCCGAGCGGGCGCCCCAGCAGACGGGAGGCGATCTCGTAGTCGTCGCCCTCGGCGGGCAGCCGTGAGGCCGCCACCACACAGATGGCCGGATCCGCACCCAGGAACACGGAGATGGGCATCGGCTGCCCGGTCTCCAGCCAGGCCAGCAGATTGCGGTGGCCGTCGGTGCGCGGGTCCAGGAAGATCCGGACCTCGTCGGGCGCCACCACCTGGATGCGGTAGAAGCCGAGGTTGACGCCGCTGCCGTCGGGCCGGGTGGTCACCCCCACGCCCGCGGTGATGTACGGGCCGGCGTCGCCGGGGCGGTGCTGGAGGATCGGCAGGGCGTACAGCAGATCGCCCAACTCCTCGCGCAGAACGCCTCCTTGGGCCTCACGCAGGGGGTGTGCGGGGCCCGCCAGCCGGTCGGACATCTCCGCCAGGCGCTTCTCCTCGGTGGTGTTGAGCGCGGCGAGCAGCACCGCCCGCGGATACGGGTGGCCGAGCACCCGGCCGCCCGGGCGCTCCACGACGCCTGTGAACACCGTCGTCGGACGTGTCCCCAGCGCCTGCTCGAACTCGGCGAGGGTGCGCGCCACCTCCACCCGGCTGCTGAGCGGGGCGTCACAGGTGTACAGGTCCACCGCGTCGTAACAGGCGGGGAGGGACAGCTCGGCCGCGCTGTCCACCGGGACGAGACCGCGGCCGGGCAGTCCCCGCGGCCCGCCGGCCGTCATAGGCGCGCCTCCCGTGCGGTGGCGGGGAACGGCCGGCAGTCCGCGGTGGACTCCCGGTCGGTCTCCCACGGGAAGACGATCCAGTCGTCGATCACCGCGGGACAGTAGTCGGGCACATAGCCCGACTGGTGGTTGCGGACCACCGAGACGAAGCGCACATTGGTCCGGGCCACCCCGGCGTCCGCCAGATAGGCCAGCACCACTTCGGCCGTGGAGCCGGTGCCGACGATGTCGTCCACCACCAGCACCCGGTCTCCCGGGCCCAGCGTGGGCGGTGTGCCCATGTCGATGACCGGCGTCTGTTTCGCGGCGTAACGGGTGTCGTCCGCGGTCCTGCGCACGCGGATGGTGTGCTGGACGGGCACATCGAGGGCGCAGGTGAGAAAGCCGGCCGGGGTGAGCCCGCCACGGGCCACCGCCAGCACCGCGTCCGGCCGGAAGTCCTCGTCCCGGAGCTGCGCGGCGATGTCACCGACCAGCTCCCCGAAGGAGGCCCAGTCCAGGAGGTAGGGCCCCTGGCGGGACCACATACCGGGCTGCTCACCGGCCACCGTGGGGCGCGCCGTGGCGCCGGAGTCAGTCATTGCCCACCGCCCGGGTGACATGGTCGATGTCGATCTGTTCCGAGCGCTCGCGTGCGTGCGGACGGTTCTCCGCCCGGCCCGCGGAGGTGACCCGGATGAACTCGGCGCGCTCCCGGAAACCGGTGACGTCCCGCGCCCCCGAATAGCTCATCGCCGACTGCACCCCGCCCATGAGCTGGCGCAGCGTTCTGGCCAGCGGGCCGGTGGCCGGGAAGGTCGCCTCGGTGCCCTCGGGCACATAGTCGTCGACCTCCTCCCGGGTGATCTTCTCGCCGGCCGCGTGGCGCAGCGTCAGCTTCATGCCCAGGGAGACGAACCCGTTGCTGACCTTGTACGAGCGTCCGTCCCGGGTCACCGGGCTGGCCGCGCTCTCATCGGCCCCCGCCAGCGCGGAGCCCAGCATGACCGCGTGTGCCCCGGCCGCCAGCGACTTGGCGATATCGCCCGACTGCCGGATGCCGCCGTCCGCGATCACCCGCACCCCGCGCTCGGCCGCCGCGGCGGCGCAGTCCATGACCGCGGTGAACTGGGGGACCCCGGTCCCGGCCACCAGCCGCGTCGTACACACCCCGCCGGGGCCGATGCCCACCTTCACCACATCGGCGCCGGCCTCCGCGAGGTCTGTGACCCCCGCGGCCGTCGCCACGTTTCCCGCGGCCAGCGGCAGCCGTGGGTAGGCGGCCCGCAGCTTTGCCACCGCGTCGATCACCTGGTCGCTGTGGCCGTGGGCGACGTCCACGAAGAGGATGTCCACCGCGTGTTCGACCAGGCGCTCGGCGCGTTCCCGCCAGTCGCCCGAGACGCCCACCGCGGCGCCGACCAGCAGTCGGCCGTCGGCGGCGAGGGTCGCCCGGTCAGCCGAACCCTCCTCCGGCCGGTGGGCCTTGACCGTGTTCAGGTGCTCCAGCTGCTGCTCCACCGTCTGCATGCGGTGGAGCACGCCCAGGCCACCGTTCAACGCCATGGCCACGGCCATCCGGTCGCCCGTGCACCACTGGGTGTTCGCCGAGATGACGGGCGTGCGCAGGACGACGCCCGGCAGCAGCTCCGAGGTGGTGTCGGCCTGGCGACGGCTGGTCAGCGGGGTGCGCTGGGGCACCAGCAGCACATCGTCGAAGCTCAGCCCGGTCCGCGGAGGTTCACTTACACGCATCGAGATATCTGCTCCTCTCAAAGGGTGGCGAGGCTCAGAAGCCGGCGCCGCGGAACGATTCGCTGGTGAGGGTGAGCAACTCGGTGCGCAGGGCGCTGTCCTGGAGCGCGCCGCGCCACACCGCCGTGGTCATGGTGGCGGGGGTGCGGATGCCGCGCATGGCCATGCACAGATGCTCGCCCTTGCCGATCACGGCGACGTCAGGCGATCCGGTGAGCTTCTCGATGTCGTCCGCGACGTCCTGCGAGAACTGCTCCTGCGACTGGAGCCGATGGGCGTGCTGATGGGCGATCCGGGCGAACTTGCTGAGGCCGAGCACCTGCCCGCGCGGGAGGTAGCCGATGGTCACCCGGCATGAGAACGGTAAGAGGTGGTGTTCGCACAGCGACCACACATGGATGCCCGAGACGGCCACCAGATCACCGCTGCAGCTGGACTCGAAGACGGTGTCGGTCGATCCGGGAGCGTACTGGGTGAACTCGCGCCACCAACGCGCGTAGCGTGCCGGAGTGTCGCGCAGCCCTTCCCGTTCGGGATCCTCACCGATCTCCACAAGGAGCTGCCGGGCGAGTATTTCCAGGGGATCCTGTGGCGCCACGCCCGGTGCGATCTGCTCGTCCCCCGGCAATTCGTCAATTCCACTGCTCATCAAACACCTCGTTTGCTGCCCCATATGGTCACGTGCAGTCGCCCGGACAGATTCCACCTCCGGCCGACGACCTCGTCCGCGAGTGTGCGGATGCCCTCGTCGATCTCCTCGGGGGACTGTCCGCGCGGCATGATCCAAATGTTCTTCAGCGAGTGTCGCGCCACCAGCGCGTCCACCTCTTCCAGGTCGGACGCGGTCGCACAGACGAACTTGAAGGCCGTGCCGGGAAGCCGGGTGAACTCGCCGAGCACCGCCGGGACGATTCGGCGCTTCTCGGCGATCCCCGAGTGAGCGAGCTTCGGCGACACATTGAACCGGATTCCCGCCGCGGCCAGCGCGGCCTGCGGGGCCACCGTCCCATTGGTCTCGATCTCCACCGCGATCTCCGCCTCGCGCAGCGCGCGGATCACGGGTTCCAGCCTGGACTGCTGGTTGAGCGGTTCCCCGCCGGATATGACGATCAGCCCGACGCCGAAGGCCAGCAGTCGCCGGGCCACATCGGCCGGGTCCATCGCGTGCAGTTCCTCGGCCGGACGGTAGGCGATCCCGGTGTCCGAGACGCCCTTCCAGTCCCAGGTGTACGGAGTGTCGCACCAGCGGCAGTCCAGATTGCAGCCGCCCAGCCGCAGAAAGGCGCAGGACGTGCCCGTTGAGGGTCCTTCTCCCTGTACGGCCCTAGGTGGGCCCGAAGATCTCGTTGACCACGAGCTTCGGTGCCGTCATGTTCACCACCCCCTCTCGTGTCCTCCATCAAGGACCGGACCCCGGTCCGCGGTCACCCGGGCGTGTTCTCTCCGCCCGGGGAAGGGCGGTATGTCGCCCAGGTCTTGGGGGTCTCCGACACGCGTACGGCGGTGAGTTCGGGGAACTCCTTGACCCACCTCTCGTGGAGCCACATGGCGATGTTCTCGGCCGAGGGATTCACCCCGTCCAGCACATCGTTGAGATGCCGGTGGTCCAGTGTCTCGTCCACCCACTTCCCGAAGGCGGAGAGGTCGCCGTAGTCCCGTACGAAACCCGGAAGTGTCAGATCCTCCGGTGCCGCGGACAGTTCCAGGACGACCACATAGTTATGGCCGTGCAGTCGGCCACATGGATGGCCGGACCGTAAATGATCCAGCTGATGGCTCGCAGAGAAGCGAAACTCTTTGGTGATGGTGAGCATGATGAACCCTTCACCTCGCCCAAGTGAACAGGGAGCAGAAAAACCCTCTACTCCGCTTTCCTGCTTAACACCCTGACGAGCATTCCTGAGCGCACGCAGGATCACAAGGGGGCATCCGGACCTTCACGCTTGACTCGTCGTTGACCGACTGTCGTGAACATGAGAATGTGGGGCCGGCTGCCACCGACCCCACATTCACTGGTTTCACACTGCTGCCGGAGACTCAGGCACCCTTCGACGCCTTGAAGTTACGGAAGAGCAAGTAGGTGTCGAGGATGTCCGACGACGCGCTTTCGACCGACCGATAGATGCCCCACTTGGGTCGGACATAGTCGTCCTGATCCGGGATCTTCACATTGGACATACTGCCCTGTACCGCCACCGGAGCGCTGGAGCCGGTGCCATTGCGGGCCACGAATCCCGCCTTGCCACTCGATCCGATGGTGAAGGTCCATTCGATGGTGATCCACTTGTTGCGCAGCGGCGACAGATTGGTCGAGGCGATATCCGGCGACCCGGAGTTGGCGTAGGCACGGGCCCGCAGGGTTTCCGTGCTGCCGCTGCGGCCCAGATCCAGGACGACGTACGGGCCCCCGTTGTCCACCGGCGTCTTGGTCTGGAAGATATGCGTGAACTTGCTGGTGCCGTGCAGCGAGGTCGGCATGAACATCTCGTAGCTGATGCTCCAGGTCTCGCCGTCACGCATCTTCAGCTTGGTGCCGCCCTGCACCATGCCCTTGGACTCGGTGCGCTGACGGTCCCCGTCGCCGGTGGTGTCCCGGTCGTCCTTCCAGATGTTGAAGCGGTAGTGGTCACCGCCCTCGACGACGACATAGTCCCGGTCGGGGTGGGCGTTCCCGCGGTCGGCCTCGATGCCTTCGAATGCCTTGAGTCCATCGCCGGCCGGGTCCGGGTGCCAGAGCAACTGCGGCGCGCGGGGCGTCGCCAGCGCTCTGGACGCCGCCGAGGCCGTCTGGCCGATGGCGAGCGAAGAGCCGACGGCGGCCGCGGTCATGGAGCCGAGTACCGCCCGACGGCTGAAATGGCGTGGAGCGTGTTCGGTCATGTTCGTTGGTTTCCTTCTGAGGATGTCAACCGATGACACACGCGGTGCGGACGGACCGCGATGAAGGGGCCAGGGCGGTCCTACGTGAAGGTGCGTGGCATGCGGCGGGGTGCGGCTCGCTCCCGCCCCCGGGGCACGCCGGAACGCCTCCCACCATGGACTGGACCAATAGGCCCGTCAAGGCTCCGAACGCTCTTTCATCCGACCTTTATTGAGGACCGCTTGTGCTCTTTGGTCGAGTAAAAGCTCTGAGCTGGGGTCCGGTCCTCAACTTGCTCTGTTATTACGGAATACCGTAATCTCTGTCCTATGGCTGATGGGTCTCTGGAGCGGCGGCTCGCCGCGCTCGAAGAGCGGGTGTCGCGGCTGGAGGCCGAGCCGCAGACGCAGCGGGACGAAATGTTCTGGGCTCTCGAAGGGCTGCGCCGCCGCCTCACCGGGCCCGGCCAGGTGCTGTTCACCGGCGCGCTGAACCTGCCGACGGGCGAGCGATACGAATGGCAGCAAGGCGCGGAGACGGACCGGCTGTTGGAGGCGGACTGGCCGGAGGGGGCCGCGCCGCTGGCCGCGCTGGGCCACCCCGTCCGGCTGACCCTGCTGCGCGCCGTGCTGTGCGGCACCCGGTCCGCGGCGGAGCTCCAGGAGGCCGCGGGCCTGCACACCACCGGCCAGCTGTACCACCACCTCAAACAACTCACCGCCACCGGCTGGCTTCAGGCCGAGGGGCGCGGCCACTACCAGGTCCCAGCGGGCAAGGTGGTGCCGCTGCTCGTCGTGCTGTCCGCGGTGGTACCGACAAGCAACCGAACGACAGGGGAGTAACCCGTGCAGCGGAGGAAGTTCCTCACCGTGGCGACGACGGCGGCGGGGGCGTCATTACTGCCCGGCAACGCCGCGGCGGCCGACGACCTGCCCGCCCTGGTGCGCCGGTATGTGAGCCGTGCGCTGGACGCCGGCAGCCCGAGCGTGGTCTGCGGGGTCATCCACGGCACCCGCACCCATGTCGCGGGCGGGGGAGAGGGCCCCGGCGCCTCGGCGCCGGACGGCAGGACCGTCTTCCAACTCGGCTCGATCACCAAGACGCTCACCGCCACGGCCCTGGCCCGCGCCGTATGCGCGGGCACCACCCGCCTGGACGCGCCGCTGGCCCTGCCCGCCGGGTTCCCCGTACCGCACCGGGGGCCGCGGCGGATCACCCTGGCCGATCTGGCCACCCACAGCTCCGGCCTGCCCTCGCTGCCACCGAATCTGCTCGCCGGCGCCGATCCTGACGACCCGTACGCCCACTACACGCTGGACGACCTGGCGAGCGGCCTCGGCGAGACCACGCTCGCCACCGAGCCGGGGAGCACCTACGCGTACTCGAACCTCGGATTCGGCCTCCTCGGCCAGGCGCTGGCCTTCGACGCCGTGGATTCGATGCTGCGACGCCGGGTGACCGACCCGCTGCGGCTGACGGACACCACCACGACGCTGCGGCCGGACATGGCATCCCGCAAGGTCGTCGGACATATGGCCGGACAGCCCGTCCCCGACTGGCACGACCATGTCCTCAGCGCGGCCGGCACCTCGATGTACAGCACCGCCGACGACATGGTGCGCTTCCTCGGCGCCCAACTGCGCCCGGAGCGCTCCCCGCTGCGAGCCGCCATCGAGCTGACCCAGCGGCCTCACTTCACGGCCGATGACAATCTGCGGCTGGGCCTCGGCTGGCACCTCAGCCGGCTGTCCAGCGGCCGGACCCTGACCTGGCACAACGGCGGCACCGGCGGATTCAGCACCTGTGCGGCGTTCAGCCGGGAGAGCGCCTGCGCGGCCGTGATGATGGTGAACACCTACAGCGAGCAGACCGCGACCGACCCCCGGCCGGTCGACGCCCTGACCTTCGCCCTGCTCGGCGAGCTCGACGCGGTGTGACGCTCCTCGTCTGTCAGTGGTCGTCCGGGTCGATGCGCTCGGTCCAGACCATGGTTTCCCCGATCCCCGCACCGGGCCCGGTGCCATGGTTGGCCTTGTCCTGCCAGCTCTGGTAGCCGGGCAGGGCCGACTCCATGTCGGTGTCGTTGTTCAGCGTGTACTGCACGATGAGTTTGCCGTCGGGATCGGTGCCCTTGACGACGTAGTTGACGGCGTAGGAACCCAGCAGGGACTGAGCCTCGTTGGTGTCGCCGCCCCACAGATTGTCGAGACCGGACAGGCCGGCCATGTCCTTCGCGTACGTGCCCACCTGCTCGGGGAGCGACATGCCCGAGATCTGGTACCTGGCCGTGCCCTCCCCTTGGCCGGCCTTCCACCCGTCCAGGGTCTGCTTGCGGATCCCGTCCATGCTCTCGCTCTTGCGGAGCTGTTCGACGAACGGGTCGTGCTGGGAGAACGAGTAGTGGTCGTCGCCCGTCCCGGCCGCCCAGTTGGTCAGCAGAGTGCGCGGCGTCAGATGGTTGGTCGACGGGAAGGGATCGAGGCCGCCCATGTCCCGGCCGAGCGCGTCGTAGCGGTCCGTACTGATGCCGCTGGTGTGGTTGACGTCCGTGCGGACCTGCCCGGTGTTGAACCACAGCTCCAGGCCGACGTTCTCCATCAGCGTGATCGACAGGTTCTGGTCGGCCTCGAACGCCACCCGCAGGATCTCGTTGAGCCTGGTCTGGGCGGCGTTCACCTTCTTCACGTCGTCCGCGTCGTAGTTCTCCGGGGTGCAGTCCGCGGTCAGGACCACCTGGGCCTTCTCGGGGTTGATGTACATCCCCTGCTCGCCGAACTCCCGCACCGCCTCGTTCAGCCGCTTCTGGGCGGCCCTCAGCTCCCCGGCCCCGTCCTCGACGGCCCTGCGCACCCCGTCGGCCACCTTGGCCGCGGCGGTCACCTGGCGCTGGATGTCGTCGATCTGTGTCCAGGCGTACGGGGCGGCCATGCCCTCCCAGTACCCCTTGTCCTTGAGGGGCCTCAGCACCTCGTCACGGATCTTGTCGTCCAGGTCCTTGATCTTGTCGTGGACGCCCTTCCACTTCGTGGCCAGCGTGTCGAGACCACCGAAGTCGGCCGACCGGAACTCCTGGTAGAAGGTGGCCATCAGTACCTCGAGATCGACGAGAACGACGGGTCGCCGGCCGGATACGAGAGACCTGGTCGACTGCCGTCGTACAGCGGGGGTTGGTTCTTCTGGCCGAACGAGTACCCCGTGTCCAGGTCCTGCTTCACATGGATAGCGGCCGCCGCCCGCAGGCTCTCGGAGATATGGGCGAGCCAGGCGGTGACCGTGCCCGCCTGCTCCTCCCAGTGTTTGTGCGACCGTCTCAGCGCGCTCTCGACCTGGAGGCCGTGCACACCCTTGACCGCCGTGGAGGTCGGCTCCTCCAGCGACGCCGCCTGCTTGTGGAGGGTGTCGTACACCTCGTCCGCCTTGCCCGCCGCTCCGCGCAGCACACCGGGGGCGATGGCGAGGTTCTGCGGCACCGGGCCCTGGACGCCGGGGGCGAGGGGTCGCCTGGGCGCGGGCGCGTTGGGGTCGTAGATGTTGGGCTTCCCCGGCTGGGCCGACAGAGGCGGCGGGGCGATGAGCCCGCCCTCCGAGCCCGGCGGCAGCGGGAGTTGGTCGTCCTTGGGCTCCGGCAGATCGTTGTCGCTCATGACACCCCCGTTGTGTGCACGACAGCGTACGTAGATTAGCGCCGTGAGCGCTCGGTCACCGGTAAACATGCATTCGAATGCCACTCCTTGGCAGAGCACATTAACTAATATTTAATATCTGCCTCTGGACTCTCCTCGAACCGGGAGCGCTTCCTTGATCATCACCCGTGTGGAGACCTTCGCCATCCCCCCGCGCTGGCTGCTGTGCCGCGTGGAGACGGACGAAGGGATCGTCGGCTGGGGCGAGCCGGTCGTCGAGGGGCGCGCCGCCACGGTGCGCACCGCGGTCCATGAGCTGTCCGAACTCCTCATCGGCAAGGAAGCCCTGCGCATCGAGGACCACTGGCAGATCATGACCAAGGGGTCGTTCTACCGGGGCGGTCCGGTGCTCTCCAGCGCGGTGGCCGGGCTCGACCAGGCCCTGTGGGACATCGCCGGCAAGGCCCTGGGCGTACCCGTGCACGTCCTGCTCGGCGGCCCCGTACGGGATCGGGTCCGCGCCTACAGCTGGGTCGGCGGCGATGAGCCCGACCGGCTCGGGGAGGCGGTGGCCGCCCAGGTCGAGGCGGGCTTCACGGCGGTGAAGATGAACGCCTCGGGGCGGATGAGCCGGCTGGCCACCGTCCGTGACATCGACGCCGTCGTGGGCCGGGCCGCCGCCGCGCGGGAGGCGCTGGGCCCCGACCGCGACTTCGCCGTCGACTTCCACGGCCGCTTCACCGCCGCCAACGCCCGCAAGGTGCTGCCTCATCTGGCGCCTTTCAACCCGCTGTTCGCCGAGGAACCCGTCCTCCCCGAGTACACGCATCTGCTCGGCGACCTGGTCGCGTGCTCGCCCGTGCCCATCGCCACCGGCGAGCGGCTGTACTCGCGCACCGATGTGCTGCCCGCGCTCCGGGCCGGTGTCGCCGTCATTCAGCCCGATCTGTCCCACGCCGGAGGGATCTCCGAGGTCCGGCGCATCGCCTCGCTCGCCGAGACCTTCGACATCCCGATCGCGCCACACTGCCCGCTCGGCCCGGTCTCGCTCGCGGCCGGCCTCCAGATCGCCTTCGCCACGCCGAACTTCCTGATCCAGGAGCAGAGCATCGGCATTCACTACAACGACGGCGCGGAACTGCTGGACTACGTCGTCGATCGCGAGGTGTTCCGCTTCCACGACGGACACCTGGCCCGCCCCACCGCCCCGGGCCTCGGTATCGAGGTCGACGAACGGGCCGTACGCGCCGCCGACGGACGCGCCCCCGACTGGCGCGGCCCGATCTGGAGGCACCAGGACGGCTCGTTCGCCGAGTGGTGAGCCTGTGGCGGACCGGGCCGGTCGCGGCGCGGTTCAGCCGAGGAGCAGGGCGTTGCACTCCCGCTGCAGGGTGACGTCCTGCCACATCGGGTGGTGCGGCGCGGCGTTGGAGCATACGACCGTGCCCCAGGCGCCGACCCGCGCGGACTCGGCCACCGCGCGGCGGCAGAACGCGGCCCCGACCGGGCCCTCCTCGAAGGTGCCGTGCAGCGGGGTGTAGCCGATCCAGCCCTCGCCGAAGACCAGGGGGACCCCTGCCCCGGCCGCCCAGTCGGCGGCGGCCTCGATCCAGGTGACCAGCCGCTGCTCCATCGCGAGCCGGTGCATCGCGTAGCGCTCGTACAGCCAGGCGTCCCACTTGGCAGGATCGCACCAGTCGTGCGCGTAGATCTCGCGGCCGACGAGGGTGGCCTCGAGACGCCACCGCTCGTCGGCCGGCGGCGCCCAGTCGGCGAAGTCCGGGGCGTCGGGGCGGAGCAGGTGCTGCCGGGCGAAGTCCTGCGGGAAGGGGCGGGAGCGGTCGCGCAGGGCGAATGCGTCGATGAGGTCGTCGAGCACGCCGTACACATACGGATGGAAGACGGCCACGTCGATGTCGCGCGGGACGCCGCGCAGCGAACCGACCGGGACCTTGGCGTAGTTGACGGTGACCGGCCGGCCGGGGTGGCGCTCGCGGAACCGGGCGAGGCCGCGCTCCAGGCGCGGCCGCAGGGCGACCACGGTGTCCGGGCCGGTCAGCCCCTGGGTGAGCCGTCCACCCTGGACCTCGTTGTGCAGTTCGGTGAAGGCGATCCGGTCGTCAAGGCCGTCCGCGGCGAGAAAGTCGATCAGGTCGGCCAGCGCGTCGGCGAGGGCTTCGGCGCGCCGCTCGGGATCGACGGCCATCAGGGCGTCGTACCAGGAGCGGTCGCCGCCGAACGACGGGCTCTGCTGGTACTCCCAACTGGAGAGGATGATGAAGCAGTCGTGCCGGCGGGCCGCCTCGAACAGTGCGCGCAAGTGGGCGCGGCCGTCGATCTCGGTGCTGCCGCCCACGTCGTACCAGCGGGTGCGCTGCCCGTATCCACCGCCCAGGGGCCCCAGCCGGAGTTTGCCGGTGTCGAGTCCGGAGCCGAAGAGCAGATAGGGCATGGCACAGATGCGCACGGTGTTGTATCCGCGCGCCACGGCCTCCGCGAAGGCCCGGTCGAGGTCGGCGAAGGGCTCCCCGGGGCCGGTCCGGGTGTACCAGCTGAAGTCCCACAGGGAGATGGTCAGTTTCTCCGGCAGGTGGTCGGGCGGCGCGACGGGCACGGGGAACCGGCCTTTCGGTAGGAGTCTGGCCCATCGTCGGCGGGCACCGGAGGGGTGTCAAGATGTATTCATAATTAATGCTCACGGTACGGTGAGGGCTTCGTCCGCCGTCGCCCCGACCGTCCTGGAATCACCGTCCTGGAATCACCGTCCTGGAATCACAAGGAGGAAACCCATGTCGTCCTATGCCGGCCGAGGCGTGCACGGTCAGGTGGTGCGGCAGCTGGGTGCCCGTATCGTCGGCGGCGACTTCGCCGAGGGCGAGATCCTGGACGTACGGGCCCTCGGCGCCGAACTCGACGTCAGCCTCACCGTGATGCGCGAATCCCTGAAGGTCCTCGCCGGCAAGGGGCTGATCGACGCCCGCCAGAAGCGCGGCACCTTTGTGCGCCCCCGCGCCGCCTGGAACCTCCTGGACTCCGATGTCATCCGCTGGCGCGTGGAGACGGGGGACGGTGAGCGGCTGATGCGCGACCTCGCCGACGTCCGCTCCCTCGTGGAGCCCGCCGCCGCCCACCGCGCGGCGCAGCGCCGCACCGAGGCCGACCTCGTCGCGCTGGGCGCCGCGCTCGCCGCCATGGCGGACGCCCGTGGGGACACCGCGGCCGAGGCGGAGGCCGACGCCTCGTTCCACCGCGCGCTGCTTGCCGCCACCGGCAATGAACTCCTCGCCCGCCTCGACCTGTTGCTTGAGCCCGGGCTGCGCGAGCGGGACCGGCTGGTGCACGCGCGCGGCGGCGCCGACGACCCCGTGCCCAGCCATCGCGCGGTGCTGGACGCGATACGGGACCAGGACGCCCCGCGCGCCGAACTGGCCATGCTGGACCTGCTCGCCAAGGCGGCCGAAGACCTGGACCACGTGTCGGCCACGCGGGCCGACACGGGCTGACGCGGGCCGGATCGGGACGGCCGGGCGGTCGGGTGGCCGGGCGGTCAGCTCACCGTGTTCGGTCCGGGTGGCTGATCGCCTCCCAGGGGGCCAGGTGCCACGGGCTCTCGGTGTTCGCGGGGTCCAGCAGCCGCCGGAGGTGTTCGTCGGAGACGCTTTGCGGCGCCGGGAAGCTCTCGCTCTCGGTGCCGCGCAGCATGTCCATCCAGACCAGACGGCCCGTCAGATAGCCCTGGGCGTACTGCGCCCAGGAGCCGTACGCCCCCCTGGCCTGCGGAACGATCTGGTGCAGCAGCCGCCAGGCGTCCGCCTCCTCCAGATGGCCGGCCGCGAAGCCGTTGCGGACCACGTCCACGTACAGCGCGATGTCCCATGCCAGCGGGGAGACGTCGAAGCGCTGCTCGGCCTGGGCCCGGTAGCCGACCCGGGCAAGGTCGTCGAGCCGGTCGAGCAGCGCGGGCCGCGTGGAGATTTCCCACTCCTCGGTCAGCCACTTACGGGCGCGCCCGTCGTTGACGCGCTTGTACGGGTAGAGCGTGAGCCGGGAGGCCCTGGCCTCCCGGCTCACGGGTGCGCACAGCGACACCATCCACAGCTGATGCATTGTCAGTGGGACGGGGTACTTTCGCTCGACGGAGACTCCTCGCAGCATGGTTCGGAACACTACGCCGCCCGCCGGACCGCCGACCCAGGGGGTGTCGCCCGGCGGGCTCAGCCCCTCGCCGCCACCGGTGCGGGTCTGGGCCCGCCGGCCCGCAGTTCGGCCAGGTCGACGGCGTCGGCCATCGCCTGGAGCCCCGCGTCGTTGAAGTGCAGATGGTCGCCCGTGTCATAGGCGGGGAGGATGCGGTGCGGGTCCGCGGGGTCGCGGACCGCGGCGTCGAAGTCCACCACCGCGTCGAAGGTGCCGCTGTTCCTGATGAAGTCGTTCACGGCCTGCCGTACGCTCTCGCGGGCCTCGGTGTAGCCGCCGTTGCCGCCGTACGGGGTGATCGTGCCGCCGATGACGCGGATGCCGCGCGCGTGGGCCTGCTCGGCGATGCGGCGGTAGGCGTCCGCGAAGGCCGCGGGGTCGGTCTGGTTGGGGTTGCCCTTGATGTCGTTGATGCCCTCCATCGCGATCAGGGCGCGCACGTTGCCGCGGGAGAACACGTCCGCGGCGAGTCGGGACAGGGCGCTGGGCCCGGTGCCGTCCAGTAGCACGCGGTTGCCCGAGATGCCGGCGTTGAGCACGCCCAGCTGCCGGCCCGGGGGCAGTTCGCGCAGCCGCGCGGCCAGCCTGTTGGGCCAGCGGCGATTGGCGCTCGCCGTCGACCCCGACCCGTCGGTGATGGAGTCGCCGAGCGTGACCACGCTGCCAGGGGTGCGCGGGCTGAACACGTCCACACCGGTCACGTAGTACCAGGAGCTCGTGGTGGCGGTGAACGCGGCGCCGTCCTCGTCGGCAGTGTGGTCGCCGTCGGGGGCGAGGAACGAGGTCTGCAGGGCGGAGCGGTGATACGTCGCGGGCCCGGAGTCGTTCGGGGTGAACAGGGTGATCAGCAGGTTGGTGTCCGCGGGGACGCGCAGCGGCACCGGGTCGCTGACCACGTCCTCGCCGACGGGCACGGTGACCGAGGTCCGGCCGTGGAAGGTGGCCGGGCGGGCTGTCCCGGCGATGGCGTTCGGGCTCTTCGGCGCCCCGGCCTCCTGGAGCGCCACGGTGGCCGCGCCGAGTTCGAGCGGGGCCGTGCCGAGCCGGTTGGACACCCGGATCCGGGCCGCGTGGCCCCCGACGCTGGTGTGCACCACATTGCGGATCGAGTTGCCGGGCAGACCGGGCACGGTGCCCGACGCGGCGGCCTCCCAGGTGCCGACCCAGCCTCGGTCGGAGTGTCCGGAGGCCGGTCCGGCGTCCGGTCCGGCGTCCGCCCACGCGGGCGTCACCGCGGTCAGCGGCACCAAGGCGAGGGTCAGTGCGACGGCGAGAGTCGAGAGAACGTGCCGGATCGAGACCATATGGTGCTGCCCTTCCAGGCGAGAGCCAGCCGGATGAGGTCACATGCGGAACACGACGTAGGCAATCATCACCGAAACATCGGATGCGTCAAGGCGACCGGCAGAATATCCGGGGGCAGCAGGAGAGTTCTGGGCTTATACACCCGATGTATCGCTGGTTCGCTGGAGACCGCCACAGCGGCGCGACAAGGACTGACACCTGCACGGACATACGGGTGCCGCGCCCGCACGGCGCGGCACCCGTTTGGCGATGGCGGCTGGGCCCACCGTCAGAAGTAGGTGGGCTGACGAGGGGTGTAGTGCTTTTCGAGCGCCGTGACCTCGTCGTCAGTGAGCTGGACGTCGAGTGCCGCCACGGCGTCGGCCAGGTGGTGCGGTTTCGTGGCGCCGACGATCGGGGCGCTGACGACGGGGTTGTTCAGCACCCAGGCCATGGCCACCGTGGCCATCGACACGCCGCGCTCCTCGGCGATCCGCTGGACCTCGTCCACGATCGCCTTGTCGCTGTCGAGGAAGAGCGGCCGCCCCTGCTGGTCGGTGGTCGGGTTGCTGTGGGCGCGGCTCGTGCTCTTCTCTCCCCACGGGCGGGCCACCAGCCCCGCGGCCAGCGGGCTCCACGGCAGGCTGCCGACGCCCTGGTCGGCGAGCAGGCCGAACATCTCGCGCTCCTCCTCGCGCTGCACCAGGTTGTACTGGTCCTGCATGGACACGAACCGGGTCCACCCGTTGGTCTCCGCCACGTGCTGCATCGTGGCGAACTGCCACGCCCACATCGATGAGGCGCCGATATAGCGGACCTTGCCCGCCTTCACCACGTCGTGCAGCGCCTCCATCGTCTCCGCCACCGGCGTCTCGGGGTCGAAGCGGTGGATCTGGTAGAGGTCGATGTAGTCGGTGCCCAGACGGCTCAGGGAGGCGTCGACCTGCTCCATGATCGCCTTGCGGGAGAGCCCCGAACCGCCGGGGCCCTGGTGCAGCGGGAAGAACACCTTGGTGGCCAGGACGATGTCGTCGCGGCGCGTGTACTTCTTCAGGGCGCGCCCGACGATGTCCTCCGAACTGCCCATCCCGTAGATGTTGGCCGTGTCCCAGAAGGTGATGCCGAGGTCGAGCGCCTGCCGGAAGACCGGCTCGGCTCCCTCGTCGTCGAGTGTCCACGCCCGCTGCTGCTCGGAGGGCGTGCCGAAGCTCATACAGCCCAGTGCGATGCGGCTGACCTTCAGGCCCGATGTTCCCAGGCGGGTGTACTGCATTTCGCTGTCTCCTTGCTCGCCGCTGTCACCTCCAGCCTGCGGGCCGGAGGCGCCGAGTGGCAGGCCGCGCCGTTCGGGGGTGTGATACGGCCCCCCACGCCCCCGGGGACGCCCGACCGGCCCGGCCCACCGCGTTTCGAGGACGAGGGTCACGAGGACGAGAGCCAGGAGGATGAGAGCCACCGGTACCGCGGTACCGGTCGCGGGCCGGATTGGGTCCCGCGGTGCCGGGGGTGAGCGGAAAACCGCTCCTAGGTTGAGGCCGGGGTCGATCAGGCCTTCGCTCTCGTACTGCCTCTTCTCCTGGTGGGAGTAATCCGTGGCCACCTTCCTCTACCGGCTGGGCCGGCTCGCCTTCAGGCGACGGCGGCTCTTCCTGATGCTGTGGATCGCCGTTCTGGCCACCGTCGGCATCGGCGCCGCCTCGGTGTCCGGCACCACGACGGACGACTTCACGCTGCCCGGCACCCAGTCCCAGAAGGCGATCGACCTGCTGGAGAAGGAGTTTCCGAAAGGCTCCGCCGACGGCGCCGCGGCCCGGGTCGTCTTCGAGGCGCCCGACGGGCGGAAGATGACCTCCGGCGCGCACAAGACCGAGATCGAGTCCCTGGTCGCCGACCTTCGCGTACGACGTGGGGTTGGTACGGCCCGCCTGAACTCCTCACGGCTGGGGTCGCGTTCTTGTCGGTGGCCTGCCTCGCTGACACACTCTTCGCAGCAAGCGCTTACTCCAGTGGACGACACAGACAACGGCGAGTTCGAGGTGCGGAGAAACGGTGAGCGAACACAGCCGCAGGCAAGTGTTGCGGGCCGGCCTTGGCGCGGCGGCCGGATCTACGGTGCTCGGCGGGATCGGCGGTGCTGCCCAGGCCACGGCGGCGGCACGGGGCGGCGGGCCGGTCGGGGCGGGCGCGGAAGCCACCGGCAGTGAGGCAGCGCGGGGGCGGTTGCCGTGGGTGGCGGACCTGGGGGACGGGCGCTATCAGAACCCGGTGCTCAACGCCGACTGGTCCGATCCCGACGCGATCCGCGTGGGCGCGTACTTCTATCTGGTCGCCTCCACCTTCAACCGCGCCCCCGGGCTGCCGATCCTGCGCTCGGCCGACCTGGTCAACTGGAGCATCATCGGACACGCCCTGACCGAACTGGAGCCCAAGGACCACTTCAGTCGGCCGAGGCACGGCGAAGGGGTGTGGGCCCCGGCTCTGCGGCACCACGACGGCAAGTTCTGGATCTTCTATCCGGACCCGGACTTCGGGATCTTCATGGTGACCGCCACCGATCCGCGGGGGCCGTGGAGCAAACCGCATCCGGTCAAGCCGGGCAAAGGGTTCATCGATCCATGTCCGCTCTGGGACGACGACGGGCAGGCCTATCTCATCCACGCGTGGGCGAAGAGCCGCAGCGGCATCAACAACCGGCTGACGCTGCACCGTATGAGCCCGGACGGGAGGGACCTGCTCGACGAGGGCCGGATCGTCATCAACGGCGACGATCTGCCCGGCTACACCACGCTGGAGGGGCCGAAGCTCCACAAGCGGGACGGCTGGTACTGGATCTTCGCCCCGGCCGGCGGGGTCACCAACGGCTGGCAGTCGGCGTTCCGCTCCCGCACCATTGACGGCCCCTACGAGGACCGCATCGTGCTGGCCCAGGGCGACACCCCCGTCAACGGGCCGCACCAGGGGGCCTGGGTGAGCACCGCGGGCGGCGAGGACTGGTTTCTGCACTTCCAGGACCGTGGGCCCTACGGCCGGGTGGTGCATCTGCAGCCGATGCGGTGGCGCGCTGACGGATGGCCGGTGATGGGCGCCGACGACGGCAGCGGCCGGGGCACCCCGGTGGCCGTGCACACCAAGCCGCGGGCCTGTGCCCGGGCCAGGGTCACCGCACCGGCCACCGGCGACGAGTTCACCTCGGCGGAGCTGGGGAAACAGTGGAGCTGGCAGGCCAACGCCGATCCGGCCTGGTGGTCGCTGCGCCGGTTCCCCAGCCGGCTCGCCCTGGTCTGCCGGCCGAGTCCGGTCACCCATGATCTGCGGCTGCTGCCCAATGTGTTGGGCCAGCGGTTGCCCGCCGAGTCTTTCGTCGCGACGACCTCGGTGACGCTGTCCGCCAGGCACGCCGAGGCCCGGGCCGGACTTGTCATGCTGGGCGAGAGCTACGCCTGGGCGGGGCTGCGCCACGACGGCGACCGGATCGTGCTGGCGTATCGCACCGCGGCCAAGGACGCCGCCGAGGTGGACGCCGCCAGGCCGGTGCCGCTGGGCAGAGGGCGCGCCGCGGTGCGGCTCCGGGTGAGCGTGAGCCCCGGGGCGGTGTGCCAGTTCGCGGCCGACGTGGACGGTCACGGGTTCACTCCGCTCGGCGCGCCGTTCCAGGCGACGGCGGGCAAATGGATCGGGGCGACGGTGGGGCTCTTCGCCACACGGCCGGAGACCTCCGCCACGGGCGGCCCGACGGAAGCGGCGGAATTCGACTGGTTCCGGGTCGGCCCGGGCTCATGAGCCGGGCGACCGCGCCCGGCCCCGCTCCGGGCCGGGCGCGGAAGCCTCCCTCACACCGGGGCGTCCTGTCTGCGCAGTTGGGCCGTGGCCAGGCGGCACACCGCGTAGGCGGTCCTGGTGAGATCGTCGGCGGCGTGGCGCAGAGCGGTGTCGAGATCGCGGGGACCGGCGCCGATGGGCAGCACCGCGGTGGCGCCACGCCCATAGAGGCGGTCGGCCTCCGGGGTGATCGTCCCGCCGAGTACGACACACGGAACGGCGGCGTCCGTGCAGGCGCTCACCACCGCTGCGACGGTCTTGCCCGCGTCCGTCCCGGCGTCCACCTTCCCCTCCGCCGTGAGGCAGAGGTCCGCCGTGGCCAGCCGCTCGTCGAAGCGGGTCAGCCGTCTGACCAGCTCCGCGCCCGGCTCCAGTTCGGCCCCCAGCGCGAGCAGCGCGGCCCCGAGGCCGCCGGCGGCGCCACCGCCCATGGCCGACCCGGCTCCGAGCAGAGGGGCCAGCCGGCGTAGTCCGTCGTCGAGGAGTTCGACCGCGGCCGGGGTGGCACCCTTCTGGGGGCCGAAGACATGGGCGGCGCCATCGGGCCCGAAGAGAGGGCTGAGGACATCGGCCGCGGCGACCAGTTCGACACCGGCGAGTGCCCGGCGCGCCGGGGCGAGGTCCACCGAGTGGATACGGCCCAGGTCGGCACCGCTGCCCGCAAGCGGTTTCCCGTCGGCGTCGAGGATCCGGGCTCCCAGGGAGGCGAGCATTCCCGTGCCGCCGTCCATGGTGACGGTTCCGCCCAGGAAGACGACGATGCGCCGCGCTCCCTGCCGTACCGCCGAGAGGATCGGGGCGGCCAGGCCGGCGCTGGAGGCGTGCATCACATCGTGCTCCGCGGCGTCCGGCGCATCCCACCCGATCGCCTCGGCCGCCTCGACGACAGCGGTTCCGTCGTCCAGGCGGCCGAAGCGCGTCGTCGCGGGGCGGCCGAGCGCGTCGACGGAGTCGACGTCGACGACCGCGCCGCCGCACGCGGTCTGCACGGTGTGCCGTGAGCCCTCGCCGCCGTCGGCGAGCGGGTGCTCGACGGGGGTACCGCCGGCCGCTCGTACGCCGGCGGCGAGGGCGGCGGCCGCTTGCGCGGCGTCCAGTGAGCCGCGCAGCTTGTCCGGGGCGCAGACAACGCGCATGGTGGTTCCCTTCGTCGCGATGTTCTTGTTGCGGTGTTCTCGTTGTGGTTTCGCGGTCAGACGGTCATCCAGCCCAGGACCGGAGTCGACTGCAGATAGATGAGGAGCGCGAACCCGGCGAGGAGCCCGAGGCTCCAGCCGATCACCTTGCGGAAGATCGTGCCCTCACTGCCGGTGATGCCGATCGCCGCGGCGGCGACGGCCAGGTTCTGCGGCGACAGCATCTTTCCGAGCACCCCGCCGGTGGAGTTGGCGGCCGCGAGGAGCACGGGGTCAAGACCGGTCTTCTGCGCCGCGGTCACCTGGAGCACTCCGAACAGCGAGTTGGCCGAGGTGTCGGACCCGGTCACCGCGACGCCCAGCCACCCCACGATGGGGGAGAACAGGGCGAAGGCGGCGCCGGTCTGGGCCAGCGCGGTGCCCAGGGTCGCGGTCTGGCCGGAGAGGTTCATGACCCAGGCCAGCGCGAGCACCGATGTCACCGTGACGACGGTCCAGCGGAGTTGGCGCAGTGTGGCTCCGTACGCCCGTACCGCACGGCCGGGCCCGACCCGGTAGAGGGCCATGGTGAGCAGACCGGCGGCCAGCAGGATGGTGCCCGCCGCCTTGAGGTGTTCCAGTTTGAAGGTCATGGCCGCGGCGGGTTCGCCACCGGGGGACTCGACATCCAGACCGGGCCAGGTGAACTGGGCGACGCCGTGCTCGGCCAGCCACTCCTTGACGGGCCCGACCTGGGTGAGCGCGAAGAGCGCACAGATGATGAGGTACGGGGCGAAAGACATCACGGCACTGCCACTGCCTTCGCGGTCCTCCGAATCGTCCTCGGCGGGCGCCTGTGAGTCCCGCTGCACCGTACGTGGCTGCCAGACCCGCATGAACCCGAGCACCGTCGCCAGGGTGACCACGCCCGCGATGATGTCGGTGGTCTCGACGCTGATGTAGTTGGCGGCGACGAACTGGGCGCAGCCGAAGGCCAGGCCCGCGACCACCGCCACCGGCCAGGTCTCCCGTACGCCGCGTCGGCCGTCGAGCAGAAACACCAGCAGCAGCGGGATGAACGCGGCGATCAGCGGGGTCTGCCGTCCCGCCATCGCGCCGAGGTCGTCGAGCGGCAGCCCGGTCACCCCGGCGAGCGTGGTCAGCGGCACCGCCATGCTGCCGAACGCGACCGGTGCCGTATTGGCCACCAGCGCCACGGTCGCCGCCTTGATGGGGGCGATGCCGACGGCGATCAGCATGACCGCGGTGATCGCCACGGGGGTGCCGAAGCCGGCCAGGGCCTCGATCAGCGCTCCGAAGCAGAAGGCGATCAGGATGCCCTGGATGCGCTGATCGGAGGAGATGGTGCGGAAGGACCGCCGCAGCACGGCGAACCATCCGGTGACCTCGGTCATGCGATAGATCCACAGCGCGTTCACCAGGATCCACATGATGGGAAAGAGACCGTAGAAGCCGCCTTCGACGGCCCCGGACAAGGCCTGGGGTAACGGCATGTCCCACACCGCCACGGCGAGGGCGAGCGAGAGGACCAGCGAGGTCAGCGCCGCTATCTGGGCTCTGACCTGGAAGACGCCGAGCAGTACGAACAGGGCGAGCAGGGGCACCGCCGCACAGAGCGCGGACCAGGACAAAGAGCCGGCCAGCGGGTCAAGGACTTGTCGGTACATCGAACCTCCCGGTGCGGCGAGCGGCGCCGCCTGGAGCATCAAGGCCATGGCGAGCCCCTAACTTGTAAGACAAGTACTCCAAACAGTCAAGAATTCGCGTGTGGTAATTTGAAGGTGGTCCGGCTGGGGCCACTCATCCCACAGGAGGCGTGATGGCGAGTCGCCTGAAGGCGACATCCCTGATCGACGCGCTCGTCGTCGAGTTGCGCGAGCAGATCCTCGACGGGCGGATCGCCGGCGGCACGGCGCTCACCGAGACCGAGGTCGCCAAGCAGTACGAGGTGGCACGCCCCACCGCCAAAGCGGCCATCGAGCGGCTGACCGCCGAGGGCCTGCTGCGTCGAGACGCCCATAAGAGCGCCCGGGTGCCGGTCTTCGACGCCGACGACATCGCCGACCTGTACTTCACCCGCGCCTGTGTGGAACGCCAGGTCATGCGCGAGCTGGCGCGGCGGCGTTCGGTGCCCTCCGCCGCCACCTCCGCCCAGGTGGAGATCCGTAAACTGGCGGAGGCGGACGACTCCACGATCGCCGCGGTCGAGCCCGACGTACGCTTCCACCGCTCGCTCGTCGATGAGCTCGGCAGCCCGCGCCTCAGCCGTCTCCACGCCTCCGTCATGGCCGAGATGCGCCTGTGTATGGCCCAGGTCCAGACGTACAAGCTGCTGCGCATCGCCGAGATCGCCGATGAGCACCAGGACATCCTGGACGCCATCGCCGACGGCGACGCCGAGCGTGCGGACCAGGCTCTCGCCGTCCACCTCAACCGGGCCTGCGAACAACTTCGCGCGCGAATCGGCTGATCCGGGCGGCGGAGGGCCGACCCGCGACATTCGGCCGGACACCGCCGGGCGTCATTGCCGGGTGCCCCGTCGCCGGTGCACCCTGAAAGTCCTATGAAGACAGAGGCGTTGACCGTGCCCGGTGCCGAGCTCTACTACGAGGTAAGCGGCGTGGGTTTTCTGACACATCCGGCCGATTTCACCCAGGCGCTGCGCGCCGCTTTCGAGGGCTGGGTCGGCGTCCCCGGCGGCCCATATAGCGTTATGGGGCGATCCCCCAGGTCAGCGCACTCGCCAGGCAGGGAGAATGGATGAACAGTTACGACTACGTCGTCGTCGGCGCCGGATCCGCGGGCTGTGTGCTGGCGGCGCGGCTGACGGAAGACCCCGATGTCCGGGTGGTGGTGATCGAGGCCGGCGGCCCCGACACCGCGCAGGAGATCCATATCCCGGCCGCCTTCCCTCAGCTCTTCAAGACCGAGTTCGACTGGGATCTCGACTCCGGCCCGGAGCCGGGGATCGGGGACCGGCGGACCTATCTGCCCCGGGGCAAGGTGCTCGGGGGCTCCAGCTCGATCAACGCGATGATCTATATGCGCGGCAACCGCGCCGACTACGACGGCTGGGCCGCCGCCGGTGCCACCGGATGGTCGTACGACGAGGTGCTGCCGTACTTCCGGCGCTCGGAGGACAACCAGCGCGGCGAGGACGCGTTCCACTCGGTGGGAGGTCCGCTGACGGTCAGCGACAGCAGGTCCCAGCATCCGCTCGCCACGGCGTTCGTCCAGGCAGCCGAGCAAGCGGGATACAAGCGCAACGAGGACTTCAACGGCGAGTCGCAGTTCGGCGTCGGGCGGTTTCAGCTGACCCAGCGCCGCGGTATGCGCTGCAGCACGGCCGTCGCCTATCTGCGCCCGGTCCTGGAGCGGCCGAACCTCACCGTGCTCAGCGCGGCCCGCGCCCACCGCGTGGTGATCGAGGACGGCCGGGCGACGGGGGTGGAGGTGAACCGGGGCGGCACGGTCGAGGTGGTCCGCGCCAACCGTGAGGTCATCCTGTCCGCGGGCACCTACGAGTCCCCGAAGCTGCTGATGCTCTCCGGGGTCGGGCCCGCCGCCACGCTGTCGGCCTTCGGTATCGATGTGGTGCGCGACCTCCCGGTGGGCCACGGACTACAGGACCACTACATGGCGCTGCTGAACTTCCGCACCGGCGTCGAATCCCTGATGAGCGCGGCGAGCCCGGAGAACGCCCAGCTACTCGAGAGCGACGGGCGTGGCCCGCTGACCTGCAACATAGGAGAGGCCGGCGGCTTCTTCGGCAGCCGCGACGGACTGGACGCGCCGGATGTTCAGTTCCACATGGCTCCGGTGCTGTTCCACGAGGAAGGGCTCGGCCCCGTCACCGAACACGGCTTCGCGTTCGGCCCGTGTGTCCTCGCCCCGACCAGCCGCGGCCAGGTCACGCTGCGCTCCCCGCGCCCGGACGCCGCACCCCGGATCGTGCACAACTACCTGACCACGGCCGAGGACCGCGACTGCATCGTGGGCGGCATGCGCATCGCCCTGCGCATCGCGGCCCAGGACGCCCTGACCGAGGTGATCACCGCCCCCTTCGACGTACCGGACAGACACTCCGACGCGGAACTCCTCACCTTCGCCCAGCGGGTCGGGCAGACGCTCTACCATCCGACGTCGACCTGCGCCATCGGCGCGGTGGTCGACCCCGAGCTGCGCGTACTGGACGTGGCGGGTCTGCGGGTCGTCGACGCGTCGGTGTTCCCGACGGTGCCGAGGGGGAACACCAACGCGCCCGTCATCATGGCGGCGGAGAAGGCGGCGGATCTCATCAGGGGAGCCGCGTAGCACCAGGAGATCCGCCCCCACGACCTCACTTTCGGGGCCCGGTCAGCAGTACGGAGGCTGATCGGTCAGCGAAGCCGCCACCCGCATCCAGATGCCGAAGAGCCGGTACAGGCCGGGCAGCGCGCCCTGCGCCTGGACGGTGCGCGTGTCCGTCGAGGTGACCCCGGGAATGCCCAGCAGGGTGGCGGCCACCGAGGCCGACTGCCACCGGACGGCAAGCGCGGACGGCTCCGCCGGTTCGGCCGACTCCGTTGCCACCGACCGAACCGTCCGCGGCGCGGCGAGGGCGGCGGCGACCGCTTCCTCGATCGCCGTACGCGCTTCCCCGGCCGGACGCAGATCCGCCGCGAAGCGGCCGCGCGCGTACTTCACGGCAACGGTGGCGACGGATCCGTCCCACTCCGCCATCTCCGCGCACGCGCTGTCGTCCCCGGTGAGCACCGCCACCGGGACGCCGATGGCCGCCGCGGTGGCATGGGCCAGGCCGATCTCGCCCACGGGCCGGCCGTCCAGCCATATGTCTTCGATCTCGTGGCCCATAAAGCTGTGGCTCAGCACACCGGGTGCGCCGGCCCGCGAGTGGTAGCCGACGCAGACGACGGCGTCGTGCTCGGGGGTGAGGCCTTCGAGCATGCCCATCTGTTTGGTCCTGCCCCGGATGAGCCGGGCCGCCGGGTGCACGGATTCGGGCAGCAGATTGCGCATGCGGCCGTGGGCGTCATTGACGGTGAGGTCGGTGGCGCCGGCGGCGATGGCGCCCCGGATGGCCGCGTTGACGTCCTCCGCCATCATCAGCCGTCCACGCTCGTAGTCCCGTCCGCCGGGCTGGACATCGTCAGCGTCGACGAGCCCCGTGACACCCTCCATGTCCACGCTGAAGTAGATCCGCACGTTCGCACTCCTCACGCTTGATCACGGGGGAGACGCCTGGCGCTCCTCCTCCGGTTCCCGGCCCGCCGGCGGTCGGATTTCTTCAAGACCTCCGGCGGGGCCGGTGCCAGCATGGCCAACGCATCGGGATCGGTCGGCACCACGTCGGAAGAGGGAGTGCAGACATGTCACGATCGAGCGTCGAAGGATTACGGGACTCGCTCAGCGATCAGGGATACGCGCTGGTCGAGCACGTGGGAGGCCAGCGGCAGGCCGTCGAACTGCTCCAGGACCTCGGCCGGTTCGTGCCCCAGTACGGGGGCACCGTCGAGCACGAGGTCGTCTACCGGCCAGGCAACGACGGCCGGGCCTACTCGCAGAGCCGCAACGCCATCCGGCCGCATACCGAGGCACCCGGCTGGCACCCCAGTCCACGCCATCTCGCCCTCTACTGCCACCGGCAGGCCCGCTGCGGTGGCGGCCATACCGATCTGCTGGACTGGAAGCTGCTGGAGAAGCTGCTCGGCCCGGACGATCTCGCTCTGGTGACCGGGCCCCGGGTCAGGTTCCCCGGTCCGGACGGTGGCGAGGGCGTCGTGGCGACCATGGTCGAGGAGGACGGCGACCGTGCCGTGCTGCGCTTCAGCCACAATCTGCTGACGGCGGCCGACTACGACCCGGCCCTGGACGCGGCCACTCCGGCGGAGGAACTTCCCCTGGGACGGGCCGGGGCCGAACTGGCCCTCCGGGTGGCCGAGTTGTTCGACCACTACCGGACGCAGGTGCTCATCCCCGACGACGCGCTGCTGGTGTGGGACAACCAGCGGATGATGCACGCCCGTTCACAGTACGAAGACACCGGCCGCCACCTGACCCGGTACTGGGTGGCCGTCTGACCGCAAGCCACCAGAAGGGCACTTTTGATGACCACGGTCGAAGAGCTCGGCTCCGCGACGCGTACGGTCTCGGGCCGCCGCCTGGCCGCCCTCGTCCGCGAACGATGCCAAGACGCGAATCTGGCGCACGAGGTGGAAGTGGTCAGCCGGGTACTGCCGTTCAAGGTGAGCCACCACGTCATCGATCATCTCGTCGACTGGCAGAGCGCGCCCGACGATCCGCTGTACCGGCTGGTCTTCCCGCACCGCGACATGCTCGACCCCGGACACTTCGGCGCGGTCGAGCGGGCGCTGGGCGATCCGCCCGCGCTGCGCGCGGTCGTGGCCGGGATCCGCGGGGAGCTCAATCCGCACCCGGGGGATCAGCTCACCCGGAACATCCCGCACCACGAGGGCGCCGAGCTGTCGGGCGTCCAGCACAAGTACACGCAGACCGCGCTGGTCTTCCCACGGCACGGCCAGACCTGCCACGCCTACTGTTCCTACTGCTTCCGCTGGGCCCAGTTCGTCGGCGACCCCCAGCTGCGCATGGCCGACGACGGGCCACAGCATGTCATCCGGTATCTGCGCGCCCACCCCGAGGTGACGGATGTGCTGTTCACCGGGGGCGATCCGCTGGTCATGCACTCGGCGCGGCTCAAGCCGTACCTGGACGCACTGCTCGAGCCCGGCCTGGAGCATGTCACCACCGTGCGCATCGGGACCAAGGCGCTCTCCTTCCACCCGGCCCGCCTGGTCGCGGACCCGGACGCGGCGGGGATGCTGCGGCTGCTGGAGGGCGTCGTACGGGCCGGGCGCTCCCTGGCCGTGATGGTCCATGTCTCACACCCGAGGGAACTGCGGCCGGACGTCACCCGGCGCGCCGTGGCCGCGCTGCACGGCATCGGCGCCCAGCTGTGGTCGCAGGCCCCGGTGGTCCGGCATATCAACGACGATCCGCAGGTGTGGGCGGACGCGTGGCGGGCCCAGCTCGCGCTCGGCATCCACCCGTACTACGTCTTCGTCGAGCGGGACACCGGCGCCAGGCGCTATTTCGGACTGCCGCTGCGCCGTGTCCATGAGATCTACCGCGATGCCGTGGCCACCGTGTCCGGGCTCGGGCGCACCGCCCGGGGACCGGTGATGTCCACGGCCGAGGGCAAGGTGGTCGTGGACGGGGTGGCCGAGCTGCCCGGTGGGCCGGCCTTCGTACTGCGCTTCCTCCAGGCCCGCGTCCCGGACCTGGTGGGCAGGCCCTTCCACGCCCGTTTCGACCCGACCGCACAGTGGTGGTCGGACCTGGTGCCGTTCAGCCCGTACGACCGGGCCTTCTTCCCGGTCCGGGACGAGGCGGGGGACGCGGGCGCGCGCCCCGCGGCCCAGGCGGGCCCGCGGTGACCGCGCTCCGGCCGACGGCCGGACCGGCCGCGGGCACCGCCCTGGCCGTGCTGTCCGCCTGTGCCTTCGGCACCGTGGGCACGGCCACCAAGGTCCTGTCCGCGGCTGGGCTGTCGGCGATGGAGATCGCCCAGGCCCGGCTGACCATCGCGGCGCTGCTGCTGCTCGGGTACACGGCCGTCACCCGGCCCAGCCAGCTGCGGGCCACGCGACGCCAGTGGTCGGTGATCGCCGCGCTGGGGCTGTTCTCCTTCGCGGCGCTGCAGACGCTGTGCGGAGTGGCGGTGGCACGGATCCCGGTCGGGGTGTTCGTGGTGCTGCAGTTTCTGTCGCCCGTGGTGGTGCTGGTGTGGCTGCGCTGGGTCCGGCGGGTCCAGCAGCAGCGGCTGGCGTGGGCCGCCGTCGCCGTGGTGGTGGCCGGTCTGCTGCTGGTCGGCGAGGTGTGGTCACGGCTGCGGCTCGACGCCGTCGGCGTACTGGCGGGACTGGGCACGGCGGCCGCGTTGTCCGTCCGGTTCCTGCTGGCGGGCCGCGCCCTGGAACACCGTGATCCGGTCGCGGTGACCGCGCTGGGCATCGCCCTGGGCGCCCTCGCGCTCGACGTCCTGGCTCCGCCCACCGGCTTCCCGTACGCGGCGCTCGCCCGCTCGGTGCACTACGGGCAGGTGAGCGCGCCGGTGTGGGCGGTGGTCCTGTGGGCGGGCATCGTGGCCACCCTTCTCGCCTACCTCAGCGGAATCGCCGCCCAGCGACTGCTCGCCCCGTCCACGGCCAGCCTCCTCGCCACGCTGGAGGTGGTGACCGGGGCGGGTGTCGCCTTCGTGTTCCTCGGCGAGCGGCTGACCGCGGTGCAGTGCACGGGCGTGGTCACCGTGCTGGCGGGAGTCCTGATCGCCCGCCGCGCCATGCGTATGCAGACGGCCCCGGCCCGCACCCTCGCGGGGCGCGACGGTGCGACACCTGTGCGGGGAGAGCCGGTCCCCCAGAATCCGGGAGGAAACTGAACGATGGACGAGCGGTTCACCAGCAACGCCGAGGAAGACGCGCTGGGCAGTGAGCTGTTCAGCGCCGTGGACAGTCCCGTGATCCAGCGGCTGGCGGTCAACTGGGCGCGCCGGGCCACGGTCAAACGCGACGACCCCGGTCTGATCGACATGTTCGACCCAGCCGCGCCCGACTACCCCGAGAGCATCGTCCCGTTCGCCGACCACCCGACCTATCGCGAGCTTGCGCCGGAGCGGCGGCAGGCGGTGCTGACCTGGGCCATGATCGCCCTCAACCGGAACACCGAGTACTCCGAGACCCATGTGGTGAACCCGGCGTTCGACCTCATCCTGCGCGGTGAGTTCCCCGGACTGTGGGGTGAGGCGCTGGAGGTCTCCCTGATGCAGGCCCTGGTCGACGAGCGGTACCACATCCTGATGCACCGCATGGCCAGCGATGTCACCCGAGCCAGGCGCGGGGCGCACTACCGCGAGAAGGAGCTGCCGCTGCCGTACGTCTCCGAGGCGCATCGCGAGCTGACCGAGGGCGCCGAGGAGCGCTGGCAGCGCTCCCTGCTGACGCTGGCGTTCGCCATCACGACGGAGCTGTCCATCGGCGCGTACCTCGAACTCGTCGCCACGGCGTCGGAGATCCAGCCGATGAACATGGCGCTCGCGCGGCTGCACCGGCACGACGAGGTCTGCCACGGCTCCATCAGCGGCGAATTGCTCAAGACGCTGTATCCCCAACTGACCGGGGAGCAACAGCGCTTCCTGCTGGAGTCGTTGGGCGTCGCCCTCAGGGCGTACTCCGCCAACGACTACCGGGCCTGGGAGGCCATCATGCGGCTGGCCGGGGTGCGGGGCGGTGCGGAGATGCTGCGGGACTGCCAGGCCGCCGGCCGTACGGCCCTGCTGCGCGACTACAGCGGTCTGCACCAGGTGCTGAGCGACCTCGATGTGCTGGACGAGATGGACTTCGACTGGTCCGGTCTCAAGATGAGCGGTGAGCTGCCCTATGTCCTCTGAGAACGGAGGCGAGCAGGCCGACCGCGGCGAGTGGGCGGGCATCGCCCCGGAGGCGGCGCGGACCGTCGCGGTGCGCGCGCTCACCGCGCACGGCGTCGACGACGACTCCGCGACGGTGGTCGCCGATGCCCTGGTGGAGACCTCGATGCGCGGCGTCGCCACCCATGGGCTGCGGCTGCTGCCGCGCTACCTCGACGATCTCGCCCGGGGAATCGCCAACGCCGCCCCGCGCATCCGCGTGGTACGGCAGACCGGAGCCACGGCACTGGTCGACGCGGACGCCGCCCTCGGCGTCGTCGCCGGGATCGCGGGTGTCCGGGAGGCGGTGCGGCGGGCGGCCGAACACGGCGTGGCCACCGTGGTCGTGCGCAACTCCAACCACTTCGGGGCCGCCTCGGTCTACAGCCGCGCCATGGCCGCGGCCGGGATGGTCGGCTGGGCGATGACCTCGGCGGCATCCAGGGTCGCCCCGTGCCACGGGCGGACACCGCTGTTCGGGACCAATCCGATCAGCGTCGCCGCGGGCACCGACGGCGAGGAGTTCGCGCTCGACATCGCGACCAGCCAGGTGTGCCAGGGGGAGATCCAGGAGCGCGGGCGGCTGGGCCTTCCCCTGGAGCCGGGCTGGGCCACCGACGCCCGCGGGCACGGCACCCACGACGCGTCCGCCGCGGTGGCACTCTCCCCGCTCGGCGCGTCCGGCGTGGGCCACAAGGGACAGGGCCACGAGGGACAGGGCCACGAGGGACAGGGCCACAAGGGCCAGAGCCACAAGGGCCAGGGGCACAAAGGGCAGGGTCTGGCCATGGCCGTGACCCTGATGACGGCGGTGCTGGCCGATGCCCCCCTGGACTGGGAGCTCGACCACATCGGGCAGTCCCCCGATGGCCGGGGGCGCCGGGTCGCCCACTTCCTGCTGTGCCTGGATCCCGCCGCCTTCGCGGGGCCCGACCCGTTCCGGCGGCGCCTGGCCGACCTGGTCGCCACCACCCGCCGGGCGCCCGCCGCGGGCGCGGATCCGGTCCTCAGCCCCGGGGACCCGGAGCGGCTGCGGGCCGGCGAGGCCGCCCGGTACGGCATTCCGCTGGACCCCGACACGGCGCGGGCCCTGCGCGCGCTCGCCCTGCAGCACGGCGTCGACGCGCCCGTGTCCGCCGCCGACCACAGGAGGGTTCCGTGACGGCCCTGACCGCGGGCGGCTCCATCTGGATGGACGGCCGCCTCGTCCCCTGGGATGCGGCCCAGGTCCATGTCCTCACCCAGTCCCTGCACTACGGCTGGGCCGTCTACGAGGGGATCCGGGTCCACGAGACCGCGGACGGCCCGGCGGTCTTCCGGCTCCGCGACCATCTGGCCCGGCTGACCTGCTCGGCCCGGGTCTGTCTGATGGACATCCCCTATGCCGAGGAGGAGCTGGCGGCCGCCACGGTCGAGCTGGTCAGGGCCGGCGGCGCGGGCCCACGCTATGTGCGGCCGCTGGTCTATCTCGGGTACGGCAGCATGGGCGTCGCCCTGGACCTGTCCGAGGTCCGGGTGGCCATCGCCGCCTGGAGCTGGGAGGAACCGCCCGAGCGCGTCTGGCGCCTGGTCACGAGCGGCTGGCGGCGTAACCACCAGGACGCGATTCCGCCGGTGGCCAAAACCACGGGCGCCTATCTCAACTCCTGCCTCGCCAAGCTCGCCGCGATCCGCGGGGGGTACGACGACGCGGTGCTGCTGACCGCCTCCGGCCATGTCTCCGAATGCTCCGCGGCCAATATCTTCCTCGTGAAGTCCGGTGTGCTCCACACGCCCTCGGTCGAGCAGGGCATCCTGCCGGGGATCACTCGTGCGACCGTCCTCGACCTGGCGCGCGGCGCGGGGATCACGGTGGCGGAGCGGCCGGTGGCCCATGCCGAGCTGTACACCGCGGACGAACTGTTCGTGACCGGCACCGCCACGGGCGTCGTCCCGGTCGAGTCGCTGGACGACCGTCCCACCACCGCGCGGGGTGCCGGCCCGGTCACCACCGTCCTGCGCGACGCCTACCGGCAAGCGGCCGCCGGTCGCCATCCTGCGGCGGCCGACTGGCTCACCCCCGTGGGCGGCTGACGAACACCGCGGGAAACGGCCTTCGGGCCCGGGCGGATGATCCGCCCGGGCCCGAAGGCCGGTGCTCGGGCCGGGCGCATCGTCGCCGGCCCATGTGTTCGTCGGCTCATGCGTCCGTCGGTCGGAAGCCGCGCAGCCGGAGGCTGTTGCCGACCACGAAGACGGAGGAGAAGGCCATGGCGGCTCCGGCGATCATCGGGTTGAGGAGTCCGGAGGCCGCGAGTGGGAGAGCGGCGACGTTGTAGGCGAAGGCCCAGAAGAGGTTGGACCTGATGGTGCCCAGGGTCTTGCGGGAGAGGCGTATCGCGTCCGCCGCGGCCCTGAGGTCGCCGCGTACCAGCGTCAGATCGCCCGCCTCGATGGCGGCGTCGGTGCCGGTGCCCATCGCCAGCCCGAGGTCGGCCTGGGCGAGCGCGGCGGCGTCGTTGACGCCGTCGCCGACCATGGCGACCGAACGGCCCTCGCCCTGCAAACGCTTCACCACGTCCACCTTGTCCTGCGGCATGACCTCGGCGATCACCTGCTCGGGCGCGATACCCACCTCCGCGGCGACCGCCTCGGCGACGGTCGCGTTGTCGCCGGTCAGCAGGAAGGGGGTGAGGCCGAGGGCGCGCAGCCGCCTGATCGCTTCCGGGCTGGTGTCCTTGACGGCGTCCGCCACCTCCAGGACCGCGCGGGCCTCGCCGTCCCAGGCGACCGCGATGGCCGTACGCCCGGTCGCCTCGGCCGCGGCCTTGGCGCGCTCCAGCTCGGCGGGCAGGGAGATGGCCCATTCGGCCAGCAGCTTCTCGCGGCCGACCAGGACCGCGTGCCCCTCGACGATGCCCTGGACGCCGAGGCCGGGGACATTGGCGAAGTCCTCGGGGGAGGGCAGGGCGCCCACCCGGGCGCTGGCGCCGGCGGCGACGGCCTGGGCGATGGGGTGCTCCGAGGAATGTTCCAGGGCGCCCGCGAGCCGCAGGGCGTCGGTGTCGCTCGTGCCCGTCGCGGTGTGCACGGCGAGCAGGGTCATCCGGCCGGTGGTGACGGTGCCGGTCTTGTCCAGGACGATGGTGTCGACCTTGCGCGTGGTCTCCAGGACCTCGGGACCCTTGATCAGGATGCCCAGCTGGGCGCCGCGGCCGGTGCCGACCATGAGCGCGGTCGGGGTGGCCAGGCCCAGGGCGCAGGGGCAGGCGATGATGAGGACGGCGACGGCAGCGGTGAAGGCGGCGGTCAGGCCCGCGCCGTTGCCGAGCCAGAAGCCCAGAGTGCCGAGCGCGAGCGCGATGACGACCGGCACGAAGACCGCGGAGATCTTGTCGGCGAGCCGCTGGGCGGCGGCCTTGCCGTTCTGCGCGTCCTCCACCAGCTTGGCCATACGGGCGAGCTGGGTGTCGGCGCCGACCCGGGTGGCCTCGACGACCAGGCGGCCTCCGGCGTTGAGCGTGGCGCCGGTGACGCTGTCGCCCTCGCCGACCTCGACGGGGACCGACTCCCCGGTGAGCATGGAGGCGTCGACCGCGGACGAGCCCTCGACGACCGTGCCGTCGGTGGCGATCTTCTCCCCGGGACGGACCAGGAACCGGTCGCCGGTCCTGAGCTCGCCGACCGGGATCAGCTCCTCGCGGCCGCCGCGCAGAACGGTGACCTCCTTGGCCCCGAGCTCCATGAGCGCCTTGAGCGCCGCGCCCGCCTTACGCTTCGACCGCGCCTCGAAGTAGCGTCCGGCCAGGATGAAGGCGGTGACCCCGGCCGCGGCCTCCAGGTAGATGTTCCCGGCCCCGTCGGAGCGGGCGATGGTGAGCTCGAAGGGGTGGGTCATACCGGGCGTACCGGCCGTGCCGAAGAACAGGGCCCACACCGACCACAGGAACGCCGCGGCCGTGCCGACGGAGATCAGGGTGTCCATGGTGGCGGCGCCGTGCCGGGCGTTGGTCCAGGCCGCCTTGTGGAAGGGCCAGGCGGCGTAGGTCACCACGGGGGCCGCCAGCGTCAGGGACAGCCACTGCCAGTAGTCGAACTGGAGGGCCGGGACCATCGCCATCGCGATCACGGGGACGGCGAGCACGACCGCGGTGGTCAACCGCTCGCGCAGCGGCCGCAGTTCGTCGAGCGAAGCCTCATCCGTGTCCTCGCCGGGCGCCGAACCGGTGCGCACGGGGTCGCGCTCGGGTTCCCGCGCGGTGTAGCCGGTGGCCTCGACGGTGGCGATCAGATCCTCGACAGCGATGTCGTCCCGGAAGGAGACCTTCGCCTTCTCGGTGGCGTAGTTGACGGTGGCCTCGACCCCGTCCATGCGGTTGAGCTTCTTCTCGATCCGGGCGGCGCACGAGGCGCAGGTCATGCCGCCGATGGCGAGTTCGACCTCGGCGGCACCGGACGTGGTGGTGGTCATGTCTGCTCCTGGCAGCAGGGGACGGGGGCGGGGCCGCGGCTGGGGCGGCCCCGCCCGGGGTGGGACAGATCAGGCGTTCGCGGCGGCCACGCGGCCGGCGAAGCCGTAGCCCGCCTCGTCGACGGTCTTGGCGAGCAGCTGGTCGAACGCCGCATCGGGCTTGGTGGCGGTCGTCACGGTCACCAGTCCGGTGCCGATCTCGACCTCGACGTCCTTGACGTCCTCCAGGGCACCGACGGCCTTGGCGACGACGCCCTGGCAGTGGGCGCTGCCGACGCCCTCGACCCGGTAGCTGGTCGTGGATGTGGTGTGGCAGCTTCCGCCGGGGGTGCAGCAGTCCGACATGGGTGGTCCTCCGTCATCGATCGGTGGATACCCCATCAGGGTATCGGTGACGCCTTTATGTATACCCCCCACCGGTATTGACCACAAGGGCGACCCGGGGTTGACTTGATACCCCCAGGGGGTAACTTGAAGTGTCGATATGCGGCTCCGCCGCGTGGTCGATATGCGGCTCCGCCGCGTGACGTGAAGGCCGCAGGACCGGCGGCCAGGAGACAAGGGATGTGTCATGAAGACCGGACTGCGGATCGCCGCATTCGCCGCCGCGCTCGCCGCCACCTTCGGCACCGCGTACGGCGTGGGCAGCGGAGTCGGCGAGATCTCGCCCGAGCCGGCGAGCGCGGCTCACCAGGGGCATACGGACAGCGCGCGGGGTGCGGGGAGCGAGCACGGCGGAGGAGATGAGCACGGCGGAGAAGATGAGGCCGGAGGCCAGAAGCTCTCCCCGCCCGGGGGCCTGCAGATATCCGAAGGGGGCTACACCCTCGATCTGAAGACCCCGCGGCTCCAGCCGGGCAAGCGCGTCGATCTGCGCTTCACCATCGTGCGGGAGGCGACCGGACGCCCGCTCACCGCCTACGACCGCGAGAACGACAAGGAACTGCACCTGATCGTCGCCTCACGCGCCCTGGCGACATTCCGCCATCTGCACCCGACCCGGGCGGCCGACGGCACCTGGTCCACATCCGTGGCTCTGCCAGAGGCCGGCCCGTACCGGGTCTTCGCCGACTTCACGCCCAAGGGCGGGGAAGGGCTCACGCTCGGCACCGACCTGGCCGTGCCCGGAGCGTACGAGCCGGCGAAGCTGCCCGCGAGCGACACCACGGCCCGCGTCGACGGGTACCAGGTCAAGCTGGCCGGCGGCATGACCCCGGGCAAGAGCAGCGAGCTGACGCTGACCGTCAGCAAGGACGGCAAGCCGGTGCGGGACCTCCAGCCCTACCTCGGCGCCTACGGCCACCTGGTCGCCCTGCGCTCCGGCGACCTCGCCTATCTGCACGTCCACCCCGGTGGCGAGCCCGGAGACGGCAGGACGGAGCCCGGCCCTGAGATCTCCTTCATGGCGACGGCACCGAGCCCGGGCGCGTACCGCCTGTTCCTGGACTTCAAGCACCAGGGCCAGGTCCACACCGCGGCCTTTACCGTCCAAGCCGGCCGGAATACCTCAATTGGATGAGGAGGAATTCGGCCGACTGATGTACCCGGATTTCGGCTAAGCGTACGAAGCTGCAGGCCAGGGCGGCTTCCTAGGCTCTGAGGCATGGAAATTCGCGGCCGCGACCCCAAATCGCGCCGCCGTGTTGCCCCTGTCCCCTCCGGAAGAGCTGAAGCCTTGATGCCTGCTGCCCCCCGAGTACGTCCCGCCACCGACCGGACCGGCCGCCGCCGCCAGCGCATGCTGGGCGCGGCGGTCGCCGCGGCCATTGCCGCGGGTGCCCTGGCGGCACCCGCGGCAATGGCCGCGGACCGCGGCGCCCCGCGCGGCGCCGAGGCGGCCGGTGCGGAGAAGCCCGGCCCCAAGCTCAACACCGGCTCCCCGGTGCGAGTGAACCAGGTCGGCTATCTGACCCACGGCCCCAAGAAGGGCACCGTCGTCACCGACGCCACCAAGCCCCTGACGTGGACCCTGCGGGCCGCCGACGGCACCAAGCGGGCCAGCGGCACCACCACGCCCGCGGGCGTGGACCCGAGCTCCGGGCAGAACGTCCAGACCTTCGACTTCAGCAAGGTCACGGACCAGGGCAAGGGGTACACCGTCAACGTCGACGGGAAGCAGAGCGAGCCGTTCTCCATCAGCGACGACCTCTACAGTTCGCTGCGCCGCGACTCGCTGGAGTACTTCTACCAGAACCGCAGTGGCATCAAGATCGACGCTGATCTCGTCGGCGGCAAGTACGCCCGACCCGCGGGTCATGACAAGGCCGCTCCGCACCGGGGCGACACCGACGTCCCGTGCCAGCAGGGTGTGTGCGACTACCGCCGCAATGTCTCCGGTGGCTGGTACGACGCCGGCGACCAGGGCAAGTACGTCGTCAACGGCGGTATCTCCGTGGCCCAGCTGATGTCGGAGTTCGAACGCACCAAGACCACCAAGGGCGCCGACGCCAAGCCGCTGGGCGACGGCAAGCTCCGGGTGCCCGAGCACGGCAACGGCATCCCTGACATCCTCGACGAGGCCCGCTGGGAGATGGACTTCCTGATGCGTATGCAGGTGCCTCAGGGCAAGCCGCTCGCCGGTATGGCCTTCCATAAGGTGCACGACAAGGAGTGGACCGGCTTCCCGACGCGGCCGGACCAGGACAAGCAGCAGCGCGAGCTGCACACGCCGTCCACCGCCGCCACGCTCAACCTGGCGGCCACCGCCGCTCAGAGCGCCCGCCTCTTCAAGCCCTACGACCCACAGTTCGCCGCCCGGAGCCTGCACGTGGCCAAGACCGCCTGGGCCGCGGCCAAGGCACATCCGAATTTGCTCGCCAGCGACCAGGACTCCACGGGCGGTGGCGCGTACGGCGACAGCGACGTCAGCGACGAGTTCTACTGGGCCGCGTCCGAGCTGTTCATCACCACCGGTGACAACACCTACCGCAAGGCCGTCCTCGACTCTCCGCTGTACGGCGACGTCGACGCGATCTTCCCGCGCACCAGCGCCCTGTCCTGGGCACAGGCCGCGGGCCTCGGACAGCTCGACCTGGCCACCGTGGACAACAAGCTCACCGCCAAGCAGCGCGCCGAGGTGCGCAAGACGGTGATCCGGGCCGCCGACCGCTACGCCGCGTTCTCCGCGAAGTCGGCGTACGGCGTGCCGTACGCGCCGAAGAGCGGCAAGTACGAGTGGGGTTCCAACAGCCAGGTGCTGAACAACATGGTCGTGCTCGCCACGGCACACGATCTGACCGGTAAGACCCGCTACCGTGACGCGGTGCTGCGCGGCATGGACTATCTGCTGGGCGGGAACCCGCTCAACCAGTCCTATGTCACGGGCTACGGCGAACGGGACTCGCACCGCCAGCACCACCGCTTCTGGGCGCACCAGCTCGACGCCAAGCTGCCGAGCCCGTCGCCCGGCACGCTGGCCGGTGGCCCGAACTCCGGTCTTGAGGACCCGGTCGCCCAGAAGAAGCTCAAGGGCTGCGCCCCGGCGATGTGCTACACCGACGACATCATGGCGTTCTCCACCAACGAGGTGACCATCAACTGGAACGCCCCGCTGGCCTGGATCTCGTCGTATGCCGACGATCTGGGCAAGGGCATGGCCTACAAGGGCTGAGCCGGTAAGGGCTGAGCCGGTAAGGGCTGAGCCGGTAAGGGCTGAGCCGGTAAGGGCTCAGTCGGCCACACCACGCCGTCGAGGGCGGTCGCGCACAGTGCGCGGCCGCCCTCGACGCATGAGCGGGGGCGTCAGGAGATGGTGATGGCCAGTTCGTCGTCGGTGAAGGTGCCGTGCGCGGGGTTGATGTCCGTTTCCCCGCCGCGGCCGTCGCAGTTTCGGTCCGGGTTGAACAGCAGATAGGTGCCCGAGGAGCAGCTGATGGCCATCTCGGCGTCGCCGCCCAAAACCACGCTCCCCGACAGATTGGCCCCGCCCTGGACGATGGCGTTGTCCTTGACCACGACGTTGCCGCCGACGGTGGCGCCCGAGTTCACCCAGGACAGGCCCTCGATACGGGCGTTGCCGGTGACGGTGGAGCTGCCGTACACCGCGGCGCGCGGGCCGACGTAGACGCTGGCGGCGACGTTGGCGCGGTTGTCGACCCAGCCACCACCGTTGGAGTGCCAGTGTCCGCCACCTGTGGCGGCGGGCTTCTGGTAGCCCGGCTCAAAGCCGGACGGGATGGCGCCGCTGATCCGGAACTCGTACGGATAGCGGTAGTTCTTGGTGTAGCCGTCGAGGTAGGCGTAGTGGTGCACGGTGCTCGGGGCGCCGGTGACCACCAGGTACACCTCCTTCTCGCCGGGCTGGGTCTGGAAGCTGAGCTGGCCGTCGGCGCTGGTGGAGACGGGACCGTAGCGCGGGGTGCCGTTCTTCACCGCGACAAAGCCGTATGACCAGCCGGACCCGGCGGCCGTGTTGGCATGGCCCTTGAGGTGCAGCTTGATCAGCGCCCCGTCGCTGCTGGGCACCAGCTTGATCTTGTTGTAGCCGTAGTCGGACGGAGCGAGCGGGTCCGGGATGGCGTAGTGGCCGGCGGACTGGGTGACGGCGTTCACCGGGACACCGTTGTAGGCGTTGATGAAGCCCGCGCCGTAGACGTTGTTGATGAACGGCATGATGTGGGACCGGTTGGAGTAGTCGTAGGTGACCTGGCGCTGCGCGTACTCCGCGATCCGCGTGTTCAGCTGGGCCTGGCTGAGGTTGTTGATCCGCCGGTAGACCTCCAGCGGGTGTTCGTTGTTCTTGGCCTGGTTCCAGATGTCGGTGAAGGTCTTCATCCCGCCGTAGCGGTCGACCAGGTACTGCACCAGCATCCAGTTGCCGTAGTGGTGGCGGCTGGAGGAGTAGGCGAGGTTCTCGGTGCGCAGGAGCCGGGTCAGATCGCCCGCGCCCCCGTCCGGGTACACCTGCATCGCCATGTACTCGGCGCCGGTCTCCCAGAACGTCCCGGCCGACGGGTCGGTCAGCCCGGCGCCGCCGCCCTTGCCCATGAAGGTGTAGTTCTGGAACACATGGCCCAGCTCATGGGCCAGTCCCCAGGAGCCGGGCTGGGCCGCGCCGGGGGCGATGTTGATCACGCCGACCTTGCCGTCGGCCTGGCCGCCCGAGGCCCAGGCGTTGAGGTTGCTGTTGTTCCAGGTCTGGGTGACGATCACATCGATCTTGTACTGGGACAGCAGGCCGGTCTCCGGCGTGAACTGCAGCGAGTTGACATAGACGGTGTACAGCCGCTCCAGCTGGCTGAGGATGTCATCGGGGTCGAACCGGTACTGTCCCGAGGCGTTCTTGGGGTCGGTGCCCGACTTCTCTCCCCACAGCAGGATGAAATTGTTCGACTCCTTGGTCCGGTTCTGGGCCCATGGCACCTCGCCGGTCGCCGCCCAACTCGGCGGGATGTACACTGTCTTGGCCGCGGCTGCCGTCGGTGCGTGCGGGCGGGCGGTCGCGGGTGTCACGCCCAGGGCGACGGTGAGCGCCAGCAGCGCCGCCGCCGCGATCAATTGTCGCGGCCATGTCAATAATGGGGATCTCATGCCCGATCCTCCGTTTCCGATGGGGTTCCCGTGGGGTGTGAGGGAATAGTGTCACGGGAGCGCTCCCACGGCCATGGCCGCACCTATGGCCAAACCGGTCGAAGACCCGGTCGGCGCCTACAACCATTCAACCCCCTCGCATGTCACCTAGATGACGCAAAAAGCGTCCAGGGGTAATAAGGGGGATACATGAAGCTTTCTCGCTATATGGCCGCCACCGCGGTGCTGGCCTCCGCCGTCGCGGGCACCGCGGCCCTGGCTCCGCAGGCCACGGCCGCCACCAGGGCCGCGTACAACGGGGTCTGCGGCAGTGGCTACAAGGTGGTGAATTCGGCGCCGATCGGCCAGAAGGGCACCGTCTACCTGACGTACAACTCCGCGAAGGGCACCAACTGCGTGGTGACCGTGCGGAACACCACGGGCGCCCCGGTCTCGATGTTCGCCTACCTCTATGCGAACGGTGGCGAGCCGCAGGAGGACAACGGTATGTACAGGTCCTACGCGGGGCCCGTGTACACCTATGCGCGCGGGAAGTGCGTGGACTGGGCCGGCGGTATCGACAACCAGTCCACCTGGACGTACGGGAGCAACTGCGGATCGCTGAGGGAGCACCGGGTGACCAAGGGCTGGTGACCGGCGGCCGGTTCGCCGCCAGGGCCGATGCCTTCGCGCAACCGCGCGGTCGGGTGGGGTGGTACGTTCCGACCGGCACCCCTGTGGTGTCACGACCCTGCCCCCTGCGGAAAGGCTCTGACTGTGGCGGCCAGCCTCTCGGACGGCTTGAAGAAGTACCTCGACGAATCGCGTGCGTTCGTGACCGTGGCGACCATCTCGCCGGACGGTCGCCCGCATCTGACGGTCGTCTGGGTCATCCGCGATGGTGACGACCTGTTGTTCTCCACGACCGTGGACCGGCTGCAGGGCAAGAACCTCCACCGTGACCCGCGGATAACCCTGATGGTCAACCCGCCGGAGAACCCGTACACCTACGCCGAGATCCGCGGCACCGCCACCCTCGCCCCGGACGGCGACAAGGAAGTGCTGAACAAACTGTCGCTGAAGTACACGGGCAAGGACTACGCCACCTTCAACCCGTCCTCCAAGGACGACGGTGAGCGGGTCATCGTGCGGGTCACCCCGGCCAAGGTCGTGGGCCGGCTCTGAAACACCGCACCCCCCGCGTCCCGCCGAGCGGCCCGCTGCCGCTCGGACGGGCGCGGGGGGTGTTCCCGCGCTCAGCGTCCCCGCAGGGCGGCCAGCGTGGCGTCGAGGTCGGCGGGGCGGGGCCGGTTGTGGGGGAGTCTGGCGAGGAGCGCGGCCATGCCGCAGGTGTTGGTGAGCGCCGAGAACACCAGCCCTCCCGCGATCCCCGCCGAGACCAGCTGCCAGGCCGGGTGCAGCAGACCGAGGCCCAGACCGGTCAGTACGACGGCCCCGGCGGTGAAGCGGACCTGACGCTCCATGCTCCAGGTGGCGCGGGAGGCGGTTTCGGGGCGGTGCAGCTCATGGCCGCGGTCCGCCCAGGCGCTGGTCCCCCCGGTCAGGGTCACGGCGGCCACCCCGTGCTCGGCGAGCGTCCGGCACGCCTTCGCGGAGCGTGCGCCGGACGCGCAGACCAGGAGTATGCCGCCCCTCCCGGCGGCCTCCTCGATCGCGGGCAGGGCGCGGCCGAGTTGGTCCAGGGGGATGTTGTGGGCGCCGGGCAGATGTCCCGTGGCGTACTCGCCCGGTGTGCGGACATCGATGACCGTGAGGTCGTGCAGACTGGCGCGGGCCTGGTCGGCGGTGCAGGTGTCGGGAGCGTTCATGGTGGTGCACATCCTGAGGGTTGTCGACGGTGCCCCATGCGGAGGGTAAATTACCCCTAGGGGTATTGTGGAGGTGTTTTCGTGGAACTGGATCTCGCCGGCGCGGAGCTGAAGGCCGTACTGAACCGGCTGCGGCGTGCTCAGGGGCAGATCTCCGGTGTGATCCGGATGATCGAGGAGGGGCGGGACTGCGAGGACGTCGTCACTCAGCTCGCCGCCGCGTCGCGCGCCTTGGACCGGGCGGGCTTCGCCATCATCGCCACCGGTCTGCAGCAGTGTCTGACCGACGTCGAGGCGCGTGGAAACGCGGACGAGGACCGGGATCAGATGCGCGCCAGGCTGGAGAAGCTGTTTCTCTCCCTCGCCTGACGCTCATACGATCACGTCGATCAGCATGAGCGCCGCCACGGCCAGCAGCACCGAGGCGAAGACCCGCCGGAGCACATCACCGGAGACCTTGGCCGCGAGGCGTTTCCCGTCCCAGGCGCCGAGGACCGCGGTCCCGGCGAAGGGCGCGAGGACCGCCCAGTCGATGCCGTGGGCGCTGCCGCCGCGGGCGAGCAGCGCGGCCAGCGAGTTGGCGGTGATGACCAGCAGGCTGGTGCCGACTGCGGCCCGCATCCGCAGGCCGAGCGCGCCCACCAGGGCCGGTACGGCGAGAAAGCCGCCGCCCACGCCCAGGACGCCCGTCACGGCGCCGAGCCCGGCCCCGGCCCCGGCGGCCCGGCCCGGTCGTACCGGTCGGCTGCCCTCCTCTTGGGGCGCGTGCCGGAACATGCGCAGCGCCGCGACGGCCGCGACGAGGGCGAACGCCCCGGTCAGCAGGGAGGGCGGCAGATGGCCGGCGGCCAGTCCGCCCAGGGCCGCGGGCAGCAGGCCCGCGGCCGCGAAGAGCGCCCCCGTACGCCAGCGGACGTTGCCGTCGCGTGCGTGTGCGTACAGCGCGGTGGCGGAGGTGACGGTGACAATGATCAGACTCGCCGTGGTGGCCGCGGCGGGGGTGAAGCCGAGCAGATAGATCAGAGCGGGGACTGCCAGCACGCTGCCGCCGCCTCCGAGGGCGCCCAGCGCGAGGCCGATGACGGCCCCGGCGGCCAGGGCGAGGAGCGCGGTACTCACGCTGTCCGGCCGCCGTCGCCCGCCACCGCGTTGTTGTTGTCGCCCGCGCCGCCCGCCACCGCGCTGCCGTCGCCCGGGCCGGCCACCACCGGCAGGCCCGCCTCGGCCCAGGCCCCCATCCCGCCGGTGACGTCCACCGCGTCGATGCGGCGCCCGACGAGCAGTTCGACCGCCTGCCGGGAGCGGTTGCCGGTACGGCAGATCACCACGAGCGGGCGGCCCTGGATGCCCTGGGGCAGTGGCGCCCCGGCCGTCAGCGCGGACAGTGGCGCGTGCACCGCGCCGGGCGCGTGTCCGGCGGCCCACTCCTCCGGCTCGCGCACATCCAGCAGCACCGCGTCGCCGTCCAGTCCGGTGCGGGTCCGGGCCTGCTCCGCGGTGATCCGCGCAGGGGCACCGCCAGGGACGCCTGATACGTCCGAGACTCCGGAGACGACCGGCAGACCGGCCTCGCGTGCGGCGTCGAACCCGTCTTCCACGGCGACGACGGACCGGCCGGCGGCGTCCAGCAGCGAGGCGGCGATGGCGGCCCGCATGCCCCCGGCGCAGTGCACCCACACGGTGCCCGCCGGGATCTCCGCGAGCCGGTCCCGCAGCTGGTGTACGGGGATGTGCAGCGAACCCGCGATGTGCTCCCGGCCGCGCTCGGACTCCCGGCGGACATCGAGGACGACCGTCCCCCGGTCCGCGGCCCGGGCGGCGAGCTCGGCGAAGGTGGCGCGCGGGAAGGAGCGTGGCCGCTCCCCGTCCCGCAGCCATGCCGCGAGTGGGCCGGTGGCGGCGGCAGCGGGCCGGTCGATGCCGACGCGGACGAGTTCGCGCTGGGCGGCGGCCAGTTGCTCGGGCGACTCGGCGAGCAGGGTGACCGGCTTGCCCCAGGGGAGCAACCAGGCCAGATAGGTGGCGAGTTGACCGTCGGCCGCGAAGTTGAAGGTGCCGCCGACATGGCCCTCGGCGAAGGCGACGCGGTTGCGGAGGTCGACGACCCATTCACCGGCCGCCAGGCGCGCGGCTATCTCGTCGGCGTCCGCGCGTGCGGGCGGGGTCAGATCGACGGGCGCCGGTCCGGCGGCGTTGGCCGGGCCCATGTGCGCGTAGTACGCGGGTATGTCGTCGAGGCCGGACAGCAGCCTGGCGACAAAGGTGTCGGCGTCCTCGGTGACCGCCTCGTTGGTGGCGCGCTGCTCGCCGATCGTCGTCGCGTCGCCCGCGGCCGGCCCGGAGGAGCAGAAGCTTCCGAAGCCATGGGTGGGCAGTACGGCGGTCTCGTCCGGCAGCTCGGCGGCGAGCCTGTGGACGGACGCGTGCTGGGCCCGGGCCAGCCGTTCGGTCAGCCGCGGTTCGACCAGATCCGGACGCCCGACCGTACCGATGAGCAGCGACCCACCGGTGAAGACGGCCATCGCCCGCCCGGCCTCCTCCAGCACGTACGCGGTGTGGTGCGGGGTGTGGCCGGGCGTGGCCAGCGCGCGCAGCGCCAGCCCGTCGCCGATGTCCACGGTGTCCCCGTCGCCGACCGGCACCCGCTCATAGGCCACCCGGGCCCCGGCGGGGACCAGGTAGGCGGCGCCGGTGAGCCGGGCGAGCTCCAGGCCGCCGGTCACGTAGTCGTTGTGCACATGCGTCTCGACCACATGGGAGATGCGCACTCCCCGTCGAGCGGCCATGGCGATGATCCGGTCGATGTCACGCGGCGGGTCGACCACCACGGCCGCTTCGCGGCCGCCGGCCAGATAGCCGCGGTTTCCCAGCCCTGGCACGTCCACGGTGTCGATGAAGAACACGAGCATGCTCCCTTCGTCTCTCATTTACCCCCGGGGGTATGTGGCCGACCTTAGCAGAATTACCCCCGGGGGTATCTGGGGGATGTGCTAGCTCAAGAAAGCGCTGTCTCTTCCTTGAGTGATGAGATCCAAGAAATGACAACCGACGGGCACAATGCGCCAGTGAGCCAACGGTGTTCGGCGGAAGGCATGCGTGATGCCTTGACAGGGGCGGCTGAGAGCGCTTTCTATGACTCGGCCGCAGCGCGGCAACCATCCCGAGGAAGGGGTCGACGATGACACCTACGCACTCAGCCAGACGCGCCAGACGCGCCGGACGCGGCCGGCTGCTCGGCCCGCTCGTCGCGGTCGCCCTGGGCGCGCTCCCGCTGCTCGGGCCGCCCGCCACCGCCCGGGCCGACGACCCGCCGGGCGGAATCACGTACTACGTGGACTCGCGCGCGGGGAACGACAGCGCTTCGGGCACCAGCGCCGCCACGCCCTGGCGGAGCCTCGATCAGGTCAACCGGACGACGTTCCGGCCCGGCGACCGCATCCTGCTCAAGGCCGGCGGCTCATGGCAGGGGCAGCTGTGGCCCAAGGGGTCGGGCGCGGAGCACCGGCCGATCGTGATCGGCGACTACGGCAAGGGGCCGAAGCCGAGAATCGAGGGGGTTGGGCGGGTCGATGACGCGGTCCGTCTGTTCGACCAGGAGTACTGGGAGATCCGCGACCTCGACGTCAGCAACGCCGTCCCCGCCACCGGCACACCCGGCGAGAACCTGCGCGATCTGCGCGGCATCCATGTGTCGGGGGACGATGCGCGGCGGCTCGACCACTTCGTCATCGAGCGGGTCGACGTCCACGACGTCACGGGCGAGGTGAACTGGATCAGCGGCAGCGTCTCGAACAACGCTCCGGGAATCCACTTCAAGACGGGCTGGGACGGCTCGAAGAAGACCGGCGGCATCATCTTCGACACCACCGTGCCCGACATCACCGCGCCGCCCGCCACCCCGACCGTCCTCAACGACATCGAGGTGCGGCACTCCACGGTGCGCAACACCTCGTTCGCCGGGATCGTGGTGAAGCAGTACACGGGTGACGGGAAGGACGCGAACGGCAACACCATCGCCACCCCGACCGGCTGGGGCACCCGCACCTCGGCCACCGACACCACCTTCACCCCGCACACCAAGGTGACCATCCGGGACAACTACATCACCCAGGCCGGTACGGCCTACGGCTGCAACGGGATTTATCTGACCAATGTGCGAGGCGCCCTGGTCGATCACAACGTGGTCGACGCGACGGGGACCTCGGGCATCGAGACGTACTACTCCGACGATGTGGTGATCCAGCGCAACGAGGTGTACCGGACGCAGCAGAAGGCCGGGGGCGCCGACTCCAACGGCATCGACGCGGACAAGGGCACCACACGGGTCGTCATCCAGTACAACTTCGTGCACGACAACGGAGACGGCTTCCTGCTCTGCCAGTTCGCGTTCGGCGATGTCGTGGTCCGCTACAACATCGTCAGCGGAAACTCCCGGTACCCCATCTATCTGCACTCCGACAAGGCGGCCACCGCGGAGGTCCACAACAACACCGTGTACAACGCCACGAGCCGCTATGTGGTGTACGGCTACGGGGCCTCCCTGGCCGCCCGGTACGACCTTCACGACAATGCCTTCTACTCGTCGGTCGCCGACGCGTCCCTGACCACCAGCCCGACCATCACCTACGGCCGCAACTTCTACGGCGGCGCCACGCTGCCCGTCCCCGCGACCGACACCGCCGCCCGCACGGGCGACCCGCTGTTCCGCAACCCGGCCGTCTCGGGCCCTTACGGCACGGCCGCCACCGGACCGCAGCTCAGCACGGCCCTGGGCTTCGCCCCGGCCAAGGGGTCACCGCTGATCGACGGCGGCGCGGCCACCCCGGACAACGGCGGCCGTGACTACATCGGCACGCGGCTCTACCAGGGCGCCCCGGACACCGGCGCCGTCGAGTACCGGCAGTGACGGCCGTGCCCGGCCGGTGGCGGAACCGCCGGCCGGGCACGCCACACCGGGTACTGGCGAACACACCGCACCAGGTGCTGGTAAAGAGGGGAAGGTGACCCATGACCACCCCGCATCCGCCCCGCGCGTGCAGCCCGGCCGAACCCGTGACCGGTGGCGCTCCGTACGAGCGGATCTGAACCGGCGCCGGTCCGAGCTGACCGCCCGCGCCGCCGAAGCCTTGCCCGCCCACCGGCGGGTGGCCGGCACACCTCTGCTCGCCCGGCCGGGGTGGATCCCCGACCGGCCCGTACCGCTGGAGCGGGTGCGGCTGGTGTGGACCGGCGAGACCCCCGCCACTCCGGTGGACGGGCACAGCCCCGCGCTCGACCCCATCCGGCCGCTGCGCGACGACGGCACACCGTACGCCTCGTACGCCGAGGCCGTCGGTGAGCTGGCGCGCCCCCGCCTCTTCGAAAACCGCGCGTGTTACCGGCTGCTCCAGGTGAGGGGCGATGGCGCAGTCACGCTCACCTTCGGCCGCGGCCACTACTTCGATGTCATCGACATCTGCGAGGCCGCGGCGCATGAATTCGCCGCGGCGAACCCTGCGGGCACCGGCCGGGCCCCGGACCCGGTCCGCACGCCGTTCCGCGCCCTCATCGGCGACCCGACCGATCTGACCGCCCGCCCGGTCATGGCGGGCATCAGCACTCTCGTCCTGCGCCACGACCCGGGCCCCGCCCCGGGGGACAGCACTGCCGAATTCATCCTCCACTGGCGCGATCCGGCGAAGGTCGCCACCGCGGGCGGGCTCCACCAGGTGACGCCGGTCGGCATGTTCCAGCCGTCCCACGACGCCCCCTGGAACGAGGCCAACGACTTCGGTCTGTGGCGCGCGATCGTCCGGGAGCTCAGCGAGGAACTGCTGGGCACGAGCGAGGACTACGGCAGCGACACCGCGCCCATCGACTACGACGCGTGGCCCTTCAACCGGGCCCTGGGCGACGCCCGCGCCTCGGGCGCGGCGAGTGTCCACTGGCTGGGGCTCGGCGTGGACCCGCTCACGTTCGTCATCGACATGCTCACCGTGCTCGTCCTGGACGCCGAGGTCTTCGACGGGCTCTTCCAGGACCTGGCCGCGACGAACGACGAAGGACATCTCGTCGGCGTCGAGGACGGTACCGGCCGCTCGATGGGCGTGCCCTTCCGGGCCGACCACATCGAACGGCTCACGACGGTGGAACCCATGCAGCCCGCCGGGGCCGCCCTGCTCAGGCTCGCCTCGCTGCACCGGGACGCGCTGCTGGGACGGGCCTGACCCGACCCGCCCCAGCAGACACCAACTGGACATCAGCGGCGCAGCGTCAGCCAGTCGAGGGCGGCGACCCGGGGGCCGCCGGTGGCCACGAGATAGACATCATGCGTGCCGGTGACGGTGCGGGGGAGCGCCACCGACCGCTCCTGCCAGGTGTCGGTGGAGCCGGTGTCCGGCACCGGCAGCGTGGTGGCCACCCGGCCGTCCGGGGCGTCGAGCCGCAGTTGCAGCGAGCAGCCCCGGCCGCAGCCGGCGGAGGCCAGCCGTACGGTCAGCTTGTCCGCGCCCGCGCCGAACCGCACCCCGCGGAAGCCGATCCGGTCGCCCGAGCCGAGCACTCCGGTGGCCGCGTCGCCCCGCTCGGCTCCGCGTACGGAAGTGGCCTGTTCGGCCTGGAGGGTGGCCGCGGCGTCCGGGCCGTCCGCGTAGAGCCGGATCTCGTTGACCGCCCAGGGGACCTCGCCGGGGGCCGTCAGCTCGACGCGCAGATAGCGCGCGGTCTGCTGCGGGAACACCGCGTCCTGGGTGAAGGAGCGGCCGCCGACCCGGGCGACGGGGGCGCCCCAGTGGCTGCCGTCGTCGCTGACGGACACGGCGAAGCCGTACGGGTGGCCGGTGGCGTCCATACCGGCGTCGATCGACAGCCGGTCGAAGGTCTTGGCCGCGCCGAGGTCGAGCGTGAGTGACTGGCCCGCAGCCTGTGCGGCCGTCCCCTTCCACTGGGTGGTCTGGACGCCGTCCACGGCGGCCGAGGCGTCGGTGCCGTCGGAGGCAGTGGCCTTCCAGCCGTCGTTGCGGACCCGCGACTGGCAGCCCGGCAGATTGCAGCCGGACGACCAGATCGGCGCGCCGTACTCATACGCCCCCTGGTCGGGGCCCGCGCCCCGGACACTGGTGGTCACGCCGTCCACGGTCTCGCCGGCGTCGATGACGGGCGAGCCCTCGCGCGGCCACAGCTCGCCGTTGCGCGCGTCGGTGTAGCCCGGGTCGGTGGGCGGCAGCAGGTTGCTGCGCACCACCGGGGCCGGGTCGCCCGGCCCGGTGATGTCCATCGGCGCGAGCGCCACGTCGTTGCTGACGTAGGTGCCCGAGGCGTCGGTCGCGCCGCTCAGCCGGACGGCGGTGGAGACACCGAGGCCGTAGGTGGAGTGATGGTCGCGGTTGCCGAGGCTGACGCTGCTGTGGCCGTTGAAGAACGTGCCGCGGGAGCCGGTGTTGTACGCCACGTTGTGGTGCAGCAGGAAGTTGCTCGAGGAGTTGTCGATGTAGTAGCCGACCTGGCCGTCGGCGTCGTGGACGGTGTTGTGGTCGACGCTGGTGCCCTTGGCGTCCAGGTTGCAGCACACATAGAACGGGCTGCCGTCACGCGAGGTGCGCATGGCCTCGGACAGGTCGTTGTAGGCGATGCGGTTGTCGTGGAAGGGCACCCCGTTGAGCTGCCAGGCGGTGTCGATGCTCGCCCGGCCGGTGCGCCGGATCGTGTTGTGGGTGACGGTCTGCCCACTGCCGTTGATCTCGATACCGGGCGTGTAGCTGCCCATCCAGCCGACGTCGTGGATGTAGGTGTTGGTCACGGTGTTCCCGCTGCCGCGCAGCAGCACGCCGGTGCCCGCGGAGTACCCGATATCGCTGTCGCGCAGGGTGTTCCCGCTGCCGCGGATCTGCACCCCCGAGCCCAGCACCCGGGCGGCGACGATATGCCCCTCGAAGGGCGGGATGGCCAGCTCGTCGTCGCGCGGCATGGGCAGGGTCGAGAACTCGGAGATGTAGCGCGCCCGCAATGCCTCGACGAGCACGCCCGTGCTGGTGTCGCCGGTGCGCAGCGAGGTGCCCCACAGATCGAGCCCCCGGACGGTGACATACGAGCTGCCGGCCAGGTCCACGCCCCAGCTCTCGTACTTCGCGGTCACGGTGTGGCCCGCGAGGCCGCCCTTGGGCGGGACCAGGTACAGCCGCTTCGCGTCCTTGTCGTAGTACCACTCGCCCGGCTGGTCGAGGGTGGACTTGGCGCCGACCAGGTAGTAGTTGCGGTAGTTCTGGTTGCCCATGCACAACGGGGTGCAGCGGTAGTTGCCGCCTTTGAAGTCGAGCGCGCCGGTGGCGGTGGCGGTCACCGTGCCGGTCTGCTGGCTCCAGGGGTTGGACCCGGCCCACAGATGGACGGTGGCGCCGGTGAAGTCGCCGGCCGGCAGGTCGGGGTCGTCGATGTGCTGATCGGTGGAGGTCCGCTCGGCCACGGCCCAGGACGGATTGAGCGGATCCGGCCCCGAGTTGGGCCAGCGCCCCTCCATGGCCCGCTCGCCGTCGACGAACAGGGCGTTCTCGCTGGGGTCGAGCGGCAGGTCCACCTCGGTGGCGACCAGCCCGTCGCCCGCGTCCCGCCAGCCCGTCACGGTCCTGGTGCCGTCGACGGTGACGGTGCCGTCCCCGTACGCGGCGATGGTGATCGGCGCGTCCTTGGTGCCCGAGGGCGGGGCGACGCGCTCGCGGTAGCGGCCGCGGTGGATCAGACAGGTGTCCCCGGGCCGGACCAGCTCGGTGCAGCGGCCGATGGTGCGCAGCGGGTGCGCCGCGCTGCCGTCCGCCCGGTCGGCGCCCCAGGTGGCGACGTGGTACGTATGGCCCCGGGACGCGCCGGCCGCGGTGTCGGCCGCCGCGGCCCCGGGGAACGATGTCGTGGCCAGGGCCGCCGCTGCCGCGGCGACCATGGACACGATCCTGAACGCGGATCTCATGTACTGCCTCCCATGGTGGGGTGTGCGGGTGGGCGCCTCCAGGCGGCCTCGCCCTCCGGTCCCGCGGCGGTGCCGAGCACGACACACCGCAGCCAGTGCTCACCGGGCGTCAGTTGTCCGATGAGCGTGGGCAGGGCGGTGCGCCGGGCGAGCACATTGGTGCCGGGCAGAGCGTCGACGACCCGCCCGGTGCGCTGCCCGTCGCTGTCGATCAGACCGGTCAGCCCGGCCGGCCCCCAGGCTCTGGCCCGCCCGGCGCAGGCCTGCCGGGTAAGGCCCGGGTCCCGGTCGATCGCGAAGCCGCCCTCGGCGGTGTGCAGGGCGCGCCCGGTGCGGATGCGATGGGTGCGCAGATGCCAGGGCGGGGCGGCGGTCAGCCAGGTGGTGATCTCGACGTCCGGCCAGGGGTGCCAGGTGCAGCGGATGGTGTCCCCGGCCATCTGTGTGGCGCCGGGCTCCTCGCGGACGCGGTAGTGGTTGCCGTCGTCGCTCAGGGCGAGCATCGAGTCGTACGCCCCCTGCTCCAGGCCCAGCGGACCCGAGGGCAGGCTGAAGCCGAACCGGGTCGAGTACGCGAACTTGGCGTACTTTTCGGCTCCGTGCCGCACCCACGCGTGGTGCTGCCGGCCGGCCAGCAGCGTGACCTCACCGTCCGCGCGCATCAGCACCGCGCCCGCGTGGGGCTGGGCGCTGACGGGGGCGAGGGCCGGGGCGGGCAGCTCCGGCGCGGTCCAGAAGGGATGGTTCGCGGGGAGCGCGAGGGGCAGTAAGGACTTCATCGCCCAGTACGGGGAGCCGGGGGCGTTGTACTGCTCGGCGAGCGCGGGCTGCGGATAGCCGTAGCCGATGGACAGCAGGCCCTCGCCCACGGCCTCCGGGCGCCGCCGCCACCAGCGCAGATGGCGCAGCAGATGCCCCTTGACCACGCCCCACGGCAGCGCCTCGACCCCGGCGTACGGCAGCGCGGCCCAGAACGCGGCCTGCGCGAAGCGGTAGGTGAGGCTGCGGCCGTACGGGACGGCGGCCCCGTCGTCCGCGAACCAGTGCTGGAAGTCCCCCGCGAACAGTGAGGCGCGCATCCGGAAGCGCACCGCGCGCTCGGGGTCGCGCTCACCGGCGAGCGCCGCGTACAGCAGCCCGTAGAAGTGCATCGCCCACGGCACGTAGTAGTCACGGCGCTCGGTGGGTCCGTCCGCGTACCAGCCGTCGCCGAGCGCGAAGGACTCCAGCCGGTCCAGCCTGGCCCGGATCGGGGCGTGGTCGTAGGACACGCCGACCCGGTCGAGGCCGAGGCCGATCAGGACGGGGAAGAACAGCCAGTTGTTCTCGGTGGTGGGGCGGTCGAGGGCGGAGCGCAGCCAGCGCGCGACCCGGTCCCGCTCGGGCCCCTTGAGCGGGTCCCACAGCCGGTCGGGGGCGAGCGCCAGGGCGAAGCCGATCGCGGCCATCTCGACGATCCGCTGGTCGTGGGGGCCGGGTTCGCCCCAGTACTCGGGGTGGTTCGGGTCCGTGCCGGTGGCCAGGCCCTGCACCCAGTGGCCCCAGTGCTCGAAGGCCCCGCCGCCCACGGCGAGCGGCGCGAGCCCCCACAGGGGCCGGGCGAAGGACTCCAGTTCGGCGGCCGTGTCGTCGTGGATGGCGGTGTTGACGCCGAGCCTGAGCCTGGCCCGGCCCTCGCTGAAGTGCGGCAGCAGCGGCTCGGTGAGACGGCGTGCGAACCCCTGCAACGCGTCGCGGTCGGTCATCCCTTCTCGGCTCCGCCATGAGTTCGAAGCGCGGAAAGCGCTGGGCGCATAAGAACACCGGGACCCCATCGGTTCATCGAAGACCACCTCAATGCCGGGGAGCTGATGTTGCGATAGTTTTCGCAACACCGAGATCGTCCCGAAAGGTAGGAGAAACATCGGATGGGGTCAACGGCTGGGGACGAAATGGCGGGGGCGACTTTGGCCGAGATAGCGAAGGAGGCGGGTGTTTCGGTCTCTACCGTCTCAAAGGTGCTGCATAACAGATCCGATGTCTCCTCGAAGACCAGAGCAAAGGTCCAACGGCTTCTGGAGCGGTACGGCTATCTCGCCCGGCACCGCCCCGCGGCCTCGGCGGTGCTGCGCGGCGGGCTGATCGACTTCGTCATCAACGAACTGGACAGCCCCTGGGCGGTCGAGCTGATCCGCGGCGCGGAGGAGGTCCTGCACGGCGTCGGCATGAGCCTGGTCGTCTCGGCCACCCACGGCCGCACCCGGCTGGCCCGCCAGTGGCTGGACTCCCTGGCCACCCGGCCCACCCTCGGCGCGATCCTGGTCGTACCCGAGTTGACCACTGCGCAACACGAGGAGCTGCGCCGGCTCTCCATCCCCTTCGCGCTGGTCGCCCCGGTCGACGAGCCCGCGCCCGGTGTGCCGTGGGTGGGCGCCACCAACTGGCCCGGCGGGCTGGCCGCCACCCGCCATCTGATCGAGCTCGGCCACCGCCGTATCGCCATCATCAGCGGCCCGCAACGGCGCCTCACCTCACGCGCCCGCGCCGACGGCTACCGCTCGGCGCTGGAGGAGGCCGGGCTGCCCTTCGACCCGGAGCTCGTACGGTACGGCGACTTCACGCATGACCTCGCCCACCGGCACGCCCTGGACCTGCTCGCGCTGGACCGGCGGCCCACCGCCATCTTCGCGGGCAGCGACCACCAGGCCCTCGGCACCTTCCGCGCGGCCGCCACCCTCGGTCTGCGTATCCCCGAGGACCTGAGCGTGGTCGGCTTCGACGATCTGCCCTTCGCCGACTGGGTCACCCCGCGGCTGACGACCGTGCGCACCCCGCTCGCCGATATGACCGCGCTCGCCGCCCGGATGGTCCTCCAACTGCTCGCCGGTGAACAGCCCGAGACCACGCGGGTCGAGGTCGCCACGGAACTCGTCGTCCGCGAGAGCAGCGGACCGCCCACTCAGCCGTCGGACAGTTTGTAGTCGTAGTAGCCGGTCGGACCGGTCAACACCGCCTGGAAATACAGCGGTTCGCCATCGGTGTCCAGCGGGACCTCATGACCGGCCACCCGGGTGAAGCCGAGGGAGAGCCCGGGCAGATACACGTACAAGGTCTCGTCCAGGACCGTCAGGCCCATCGCCGCCAGCCGCCCCGGCAACTCCCGGGCCGGGGTGCGGAAGACGTCGATACCGCGGAAGCGGACGGTGATGTCCTCGGGGCCGGGGCGGGGGATCCACACCTCCGCGGCGCCGAGGGTCTTGCCGTCCTCGAGATGGAAGACGATCTCGAACTGCGGGTGCAGCGCGAGCACCTTCATCGAGCGGAACCGCACCGCGGAGCCGTCGTTGCGGACCTTGATCCTGCCCAGCTCCGCTGCCGCGGCCTTGAGGTCGTCCGCGGGCATGCCGAGGGGAAAGCCCGTGATGCCGTGCGGCGGGTCCAGCTCGATGTCCATGGCCCGCATCCTAAGAGGCGGTGCCCTCGACGAGTTGTCTGACCCGCTCCGGTGCGTAGATGCCGTCGGTCAGCAGCTGGGACAGGCCGAGGATGCCGGCGTGCGGATCCAGTTCGCTGCGCACGATCTGGAGGTTGCGGGTGGCCAGCGGCAGCGAGCGGCCGTATACGACCTCCCGGATGCCGGCGAACAACTGCTCGTCGGTGTGGGCGAGTTGACCGCCGATGGCGATGACCCGGGGGTTGAACATATTGACCGCGTCGGCGATGGCGCCCCCCAGGATGCGGGCGGCGCGGCGCGCGAGCCGTACGGCGGTGATGTCGCCGGAGCGGATGAGCCGTACCGCGTCGTCGACCGTGGTCACCTCGTAACCGGCCTCCCTGAGGTCCCGGACCAGGGCCCAGCCGCCGGCGTAGGCCTCCACGCAGCCGGTGTTTCCGCAGCGGCACAGCGGGGGCTCGGCGACATCCTCGACGGTGACCTGGATATGGCCCACGTCCCCGGCCGCGCCGTCCGCCCCCCGGTGGATCCGGCCGCCGGCGATGATGCCGGTGCCCACGCCGGTGCCGATCTTGACCATGAGCAGATGGGCGGTGTCGGGGTAGCGCAGCCGGTGTTCGCCGTACGCCATGGCGTTGACGTCCTTGTCCACCAGCACCGGGCAGTCGTAGCGCGGGGCGAACCAGCCGGGGATGTCATAACGGTCCCAGCCGGTCATGATCGGCGGGCTGACCACGCGCCCGGTGCCGAAGTCCACCGGGCCGGGCACCCCGAGGCCCACGCCGAGGACGTCCGACTCCTCGTGCCGGGTCTCCTTGAGCAGCCGGCCGAACAGCTCGTCGACGAGGGCCAGCACGGCCGACGGCCCGGCGGTCACATCCGAGGGGGCCTCGCGCTCCGCCCGTACCTCCCCGCCCAGGTCGCATACGGCGGTGCGCAGCCCGGTCGCGCCGATGTCGGCCACCAGCAGCACCCCGCGGTGGCGGTTGACGACGAATCGGCTCGCGGGGCGGCCGCGGGTGCGCGCGTCCTCCGGTGCGGGGACGAGGAGTTGGGCGCCGAGGAGGCTGTCGAGACGCTGGTTGACGGTGGTCCGTGAGAGCCCCGTAAGACGCACCACATCCGCCTTGGTCAGGCCTTCGTCGACATCGCGGAACAGGGCGAGAACATCGCCGAGAGCGATCCCGGTCCGGAGAGCGCCTGCGTTGATGGTGTCCACTCGCACACTCTAGCCATGGGTGTGAGTGGACGGAAGATGGCAATCTTGTGACGGAAAAAGTTGAAAGAAGGGTTGCTCGATCTCATAAACGGGGGCTACTTTCAGCCGCATCACCATCGGAAGGGACGCCTGATGCGGAGAAAAGCCACCGTGAGAAGAGGGAGCGTTGTCGCCACCGCTGCCGCCGTCGTGGCCGGAGCCCTGGTCCTGAGCGGCTGTGGATCCGGCGACACGGGCGCGTCGGGCAGCACCAAGGTCGCCGCCGTGATCAAGGGGCTGGACAACCCGTTCTTCCAGAGCATGCGCCAGGGCATCGAGACACAGGCCAAGTCGGAGAAGCTGTCGACGACCGTGCAGGCCGCGAACTCGATCACCGACACCACCGGCCAGGCCGACAAGTTGAACGGGCTGGCCGGCCAGGACTACGGCTGCTTCATCGTCAACCCGATCTCCGGCTCCAACCTGGTCCAGGGGCTGGCCAAGCTCGCCGCGAAGAAGAAGACCATCGTCAACATCGACAACCCCGTCGACGCCAAGGCGGCCAAGGCGGCGAGCGCCACCCCGGCCACCTACATCGGCACCGACAACGTGGCGGCCGGCGAGATGGCCGGCAAGCGGATGGCGGAACTGCTGCCCAAGGGCGGCAAGGTCGCCGTCATCGGCGGCATCGCCGGTGACGTCACCAGCGCGGCCCGCGTCGAGGGGTTCAAGAAGGGCGTGAGCGGCAAGCTGGAGGTGGTCCAGACGGTGGCCGCCGACTGGGACCGGCAGACAGCCCTCACCAAGGCCACTGATGTGATGCGCGCCAACAAGGACCTGTCCGGCTTCTTCGTGGCCAACGACGACATGGGCCTCGGCGTCTCCCGCGCCATCGCCAACGCGGGCAAGACCGGCAAGGTCAAGGTCATCAGCGTGGACGGGGTCAAGGACGCGCTGAAGGCCGTCGAGTCCGGCACCCTGGACGCCACCGTGGCCCAGTACCCGTACGCCATCGGCCTGATGGGCGTCGAGGCGTGCCAGGCGGCCGCCAAGGGCAAGAAGCTGCCCGCCGACGTCAAGGCCCCGGTGGAACTCGTGACCAAGGACAACGCCGGTAAGGCCCTGGCCGCCACGCCCAAGCCCTTCGGCACCTACGACGACCCGTTCAAGCAGCTCCTGCGCTAGGGCCGTCCCCAACAGCGACGCATCCGGCGGGCGGGTGGCGTACCACGCCACCCGCCATCGCCAGGAGGACACACATGGCAAACGCAACGCTCGCGGCACCCGACCGTGACACTTGGCCCACGCGCCTGCGTGACATCGGTTTCTGGGCCGACTGGGCGGCCCTGGTCGGGCTCATCGTGCTCGTGGTGGTCTTTCAGGCCGCCAACCCGACCTTTCTGAGCACCGGCAACATCCAGTCCATGCTGGAGGCCGCCGCGATCCTGATCATTCTGGGGGTCGGACAGACCTTCGTCATCGCCACCGCGGGCATCGATCTGTCCATCGCCTCCACCATGACCCTGGGCGCGGTCGGCTTCGGCCAGGCGTACTCGGCCGGCTGGGGGCTCGCGGCCTCCTGTGCCGTCGCCGTGGCCGCCTCGACCCTCGCCGGACTGCTCAACGGCTTCGTGGTGGCCCGCGGCAAGATCACCGACTTCATCGTCACGCTCGGCATGCTGTCGGCGGCCTCGGGGCTCGCCCTCATCGTCTCCAACGGCAAGCCCGTGACCGTCATCGAACCGGCCCTGCTGAAGCTGTCCACCAACGGCATCGGGATCCTGGGCTGGATGTTCATCATCGCCGCGGCCGTCGCCATTGTGGCCCATGTGGTGCTCTTCCACACCCGGTTCGGCACCCATCTGCTGGCCACCGGCGGATCGCCCGAATCGGCCACCGCGATGGGCATCAGCACCGCACGCATCAAGATCGCGGTGTACGCCGTCGCCGGACTCCTCGCCGGGCTCGCCTCCATCCTGCTGGTCGCGCGGGTCGGGGCCGCCGAACCCGCCGCCAACACGTCCTTCCTGCTGAACTCGGTCGCCGCCGTGGTCCTCGGCGGGGTCAGCCTGTTCGGCGGCCGGGCCACCGTCATCGGCCCGGTCATCGGCGCACTGCTGCTGACCGCGCTGGTCAACGGACTGACCCTGCTCGGCGTCTCCCAGTTCTACCAGCCGCTGTCCGTCGGCATCGTCGTGGTGCTGGCGGCCTTCCTGATGAGGTTTCAGCGATGACGACCGTCAAGTCCGCGCCCCAGACCGCGGCCACCGCCTCGGACGAACTGCTGCGCTGCGAGGACGTCTCGCTGTCCTTCGGCAGCGTACGCGCCCTCGTCGACGTGTCCGTCAGCCTGCGCCGCGGTGAGATCACCGCGCTGGTCGGCGACAACGGCGCGGGCAAGTCCACCCTCGTACGGTGCGTGTCCGGAATCCACCGTCCCGACAGCGGCCGCATCCTCTTCGACGGAGCGCAGGTCGACTTCGGCTCGCCGGAGGACGCCCGCGAGGCCGGCATCGAGACCGTCCACCAGAACCTCGCGCTGGTCGAAGACCTCACCGTCTGGCAGAACCTCTTCCTCAACCGCGAGATCGTCCGCCGCATCGGACCGGTGTCCTTCCTCGACCGCAAGGCCATGCAGAGCCGCGCCCAGGAGATGGTCTCCACCCTCGCCGTCAACGTCCCGGCGGTCACCTCACGGGTGCGGCGGCTGTCCGGCGGCCAGCGCCAGGCCGTGTCCATCTGCCGGGCGGCCGGGTTCAGCTCGCAGCTGGTCATCATGGACGAGCCCACAGCGGCCCTCGGCGTCCAGGAGACCGCGCGCGTCGAAGAGCTCATCCTCAAGCTGCGCGACGACGGCCATGCGGTGCTGCTCATCAGCCATAACTTCGCGCAGGTCTTGCGGCTCAGCGACCAGGTCTGGGTGATGCGGTCCGGCCGCTGCGTCGCGGGCCGCCGGACCGCGGAGACCACGGGCGAGGAGATCGTCGCGCTCATCACCGGCGCGCAGGCCGCCTAGCCACTCATCGACCAGCCACCCAAAGGAACACCGCTCATGACCACCGTGACCCAGGCCAACCCGATCGGCGTGCACGCCCTCGTATGGGCGGGCGACACCTCGCCCGAATCGCTCACGTACGCCATCGACAAGACCAAGGCCACCGGCTTCGACCTCCTCGAACTCTCGCTGCACGACTCGGACTCGCTGGATGTCCCTGCGGCGCGCCGCCAGCTGGAGGACGCCGGACTGCGGGTCGCCTGCTCCCGCGGCCTCGCCTTCGACGCCGATGTCTCCAGCGATGACCTTGCCGTGGTCGAGCGTGGTGAGCGCCTGCTGCACAGCTCCCTCGCCGTCACCCACGGCCTGGGCGGAACACACTTCACCGGCGCGCTCTACAGCGCTCTCGGCAAGTACGCGGGCCCCCTCACCGCGGCCGGCCGGCGCAACGCCGTCACCGTGCTCAAGCGGCTCGCCCAGGAGGCGGCGGGCCTCGGCATGACGCTGGGCCTGGAGATCTGCAACCGCTACGAGACCAACGTCATCAACACCGCCCGCGACGCCCTCGCGCTGGCCGATGACATCGGTGCGGACAACGTCCTGATCCACCTGGACACTTACCATATGAACATCGAAGAGGACGATCTCATCCGGCCGGTGCACGAGGTGGGCGACCGGCTCGGCTATGTCCACATCGGCGAGAACCACCGCGGCTACCTCGGCTCCGGACACCTGGACTTCACGGCCTTCTTCCACGCGCTCGCCGATATCGGCTACCGCGGCCCGATCACCTTCGAGTCCTTCTCCTCCGCCGTGGTCGCCCAGGGCCTGTCCAACGACCTCGCCGTCTGGCGCGACCTGTGGTCCGACGGCGAGGACCTGGCCCGCCACGCCCACGCCTTCATCACCAACCAACTCGCCGTGAGCGGCCGCGGTCGATGACGCCGATGACGATCGAGGATCTCGCGGCCCGCGCCCGCGCCCTGGTGCGGCCCGGGCGGCGCGCCGTTCTCGGGATCACCGGAAGCCCCGGGGCCGGCAAGTCCACCCTCGCCGAACACCTGCTGACCGCGCTGCGCGACGGCCCGGCCGAGGACGGGGGAGAGGGCGTGGGCGACCGGGTCGCCCATGTGCCGATGGACGGCTTCCACCTCGCCGATATCGAGCTCGACCGCCTGGGCCGCCGCGACCGCAAGGGCGCCCCGGACACCTTCGACGCGGCGGGCTACGCCGCGCTGCTGCGCCGGCTGCACCAGGACGAGGACGACGTGGTGTACGCGCCGGGCTTCGAACGGGAGCTGGAGCAGCCGATCGCGGGCAGCATCCCCGTACCGCGCACCGCCCGGCTGGTCATCACCGAGGGCAACTACCTGCTGTACGACGAGGGGGACTGGGCCCGGGTACGGCCGCAGCTCGACGAGGTCTGGTACTGCGAGCTGGACGAGGCCGAACGGCTGCGCCGGCTCGTCGCCCGCCACGAGCGGTTCGGCAAGGACCACGCCGCGGCGGTGGCCTGGAGCCTGGGCACGGACCAGCGCAACGCCGACCTGGTGGCCGGCACCAGGTACCGGGCCGACCTCGTCGTCACCGGTGACGTCGGGGGCGCCGCCGTCGCAGGGTGACCACCACGCCCGCACCGACGGCGAGCGCCGCCGCGCCGCCCGCGTACAGCGTCACCGGGGTGTTCTCGGTGGCGTCGGCGCGGTCGGTGTCCTCACCCGTGTCGGTGCCGGTGTTTTCGGCGGTGCTTTCGCCGGTGGGTGTGTTGGTGGGGGTGCCAGTGGGTTTGGCGGGGCGTTCTGTGGTGTCGGTCTGGCCGCCCTCGGCCGGGGCCTTTTTGCCTGCCGTGTCCTCGGCTCCGCCGAACACCACATCGGAGCACGAGTAGTAGGTGTCGGGCGTGCTGGTGTTCCGCCAGATGGTGAACAGGAGCTGACGGCCCGTCCGGTCGGTGGGCAGCTTGGCCTTGATGCGGTAGGCGTCGTCGACCAGGGCCGGGTCGGTGGCCGTCGCGAACGGCTTCGCGTCCAGGTCGGACCACTTCAGCGGCCGCGTGGGATCGTAGCCCTCCTTGGTGAGATACAGCTCGAACGTCCCGGTGTGCGGGATGGTCGAACGGTAGGTGAGGGTGAGGTCCGCACCGGCGGTCAGCCGTGTCGAGGGCCAGTCGGCGCGGGCCAGATCGAGCCCCTTGTATACGTCGAGCCCCCCGCTGCACAGCTTCCCGTCGGGAATCTTCTGCCGGTCCTGGCCGGCCACCCCGGCCACCCGCAGATTGTCCCACTCGTCCGGGACCCCACCGGCGGCGACGGCCGCCCGGCACGCGGCCGACCGGGAGTTCTCGCCGCCCTCGGGGGAGCAGGCCACCGTCCGGCTGACCGGGGCCGTCGGCGCGCCGTGCGCCTGCGCGGGCCCGGCGGCCAGCGTTATGAACAGGACCGGGGCCGCCCCGAGGAGGGCGGCCACGGCGGCAGTGCGATGTGCGGTCATTCGATGCAGCCTTTCTGGCCCTAGGGTCTGTCGTCAAAGGGGGCGGCCGGCCGCGAGCGGCGTCTGGTGCGGTGCCTCGCAGCGGCGGAGCATCGTCCTCGTACTGGGCGTACTCGGGCGGTGCGACAACGCAGCGAGGCGCCGTGCCAGGCGTCGGGAGCAGGGCGCCCCTTTGACGACAGGCCCTAGCGGCGGGCAGGCCCGCCCGCGCCCTGGAGTACGCGGCGCGCGGGCGGTGCGTTCAACGCCCTTGCCCGGCGGCGGGAGAGCCACGCGAGCCACCCGGCCAGCGCGGCCACCGGAACCGTGGTGAGGAGCATGGTCGCGATCGCACCGAGGCCGTCGGCCCCGTCGCTCAGCAACTGGCCGGTGAGCAGGAAGAGCACCATGTTGTTCCCGGCGTGCGCCAGGCTCGCCACCCAGACGGTGCCGCTGCGCAGATACAGCCACGCCAGGACGACTTCCTGGCACAGCAAGGACACGGTCCAGACCAGCAGGCCGAGCGCCACGTTCTCGAAGTCGGCATAGCCGATGAAGGCGAGCGGGTAGTGCCACACCGCCCAGATGAGGCTCGTGGCCACCACGGACGGCAGGACGCGGCCACCGAACAGCCGCGGCCGGAGATAGCTGGTCCACCCGAACTCCTCGCCCCAGTACACCGGGGTGAGCAGCGGCACGACGAGCATCAGGACCAGCAGCGCCGGCCACCTCGCCACCCCCGGTGCGAGCTCGTCGAGCGGCGACAGATCCGGGTGCCATACGCCCAGGGCGGCCGCGAGCGCCATGGTCACCGCGGCCAGGGCGAGCGGGCCGAGCCAGGCGGCGAGGTAGTACGGCCAGGCGGCCCGCAGACGCGGCCGAAGCCCCGCGTCGGCGAACCCCTCCCGGGTGACCCACCGCCGTACGACGATCGCCGCGATCCCCGGCATACAGAAACCCGGCAGCTGCAGCAGCGGGTTCAGCGCCGACAGGCCCAGGACACCGTGGGCCACGCACAGCCACAGCCAGGTACCGCCGCAGGTGATGGCGAGAAACGCCACGACCCCTCTGTTCCTCTTCGTCTTCGACATACGAGTCTTCGACATACGCGCCTTTCCTTCACAGCCGAACCGGATCCGCGCACCAACGTGTCATTGGCCGGTACGGGCCCACATCGCTGCGCGGAGCGAAATGCTTTTCCCCCGGTGGCGGGAGGTGGCGATGGCTCGTACGGGGGAGGGGCCCGGGCCGTTAATCGGTTCGGTGTCCAGGGCCGTCGTCGCTACAGTGAACGCGTCCAGGTGCGCAGGCGGGGGCCACTTCACCAGGACATCCAGTACGAGGGGGAAATCTCATGGCTCGCTTCAACACCCGTGCCACGCGCCGGGCGGCCGTCTCACCGATCACCACCACCGGGGAGCGGGCGGCCACCCACGAGGGCGCGACCGGATACCTCCGCGACGACAAGAGCGAGCTGTTCCTCCTCGCGGTGTCCAACATGGTCGGTACCGACACCTTCTACGAGCAGGGCGACGACCGCGACGACCGCTACCGCCACCTGGTGCGGAAGCTGGCCGTCGAGGACCCGGAGTGGACCGCCCGGCTGCTGGGCTGGCTGCGCCGCGGGGGCAATATGCGTACCGCGTCCCTGGTGGGCGCCGCCGAGTACGTCAGGGCGCGCCTGGACGCGGCGGCGCCCGGCCACTCGCGGCAGGTCGTGGACTCGGTGCTGCGGCGCGCCGACGAGCCGGGGGAGATGCTCGGCTACTGGACCGGCCGGTACGGCCGGGCGCTGCCCAAGCCCGTCAAGCGCGGCGTGGCCGACGCGGTACGGCGCCTCTATGACGAGCGGTCGCTGCTCAAGTACGACACCGCCGCCAAGGGTTTCCGGTTCGGCGATGTGCTGGGCCTCGTGCACGCCCGTCCGGCGGACGACAAGCCGTGGCAGGGCGACCTGTTCAAGCACGCCCTCGACCGGCGCCACGGCCGCGACACGGAGATCCCCGGGAGCCTGACCGTGCTGCGGGCCGCGGCCGAGCTCTCCGCGCTTCCGGTACCGGACCGCCGGGCATATGTGCTCGACCCCTCGCTGGTCAACGCCCCGGGCGGGCTCGCGGGCGCGGGGTTCACCTGGGAGCGGCTGGCCGGCTGGCTTCAGGGGCCGATGGACAAGGCGGCCTGGGAAGCGGCCATCCCGGCCATGGGCCTGATGGCGCTGGTGCGCAATCTGCGCAACTTCGACGAGGCCGGTGTCTCGGACGAGGTCGCCGAGCAGGTGGCCGCGCGTATCGCTGACCCCGCGCAGGTCGCGCGGTCGCGTATGTTCCCGTTCCGGTTCTGGGCGGCGTACAAGCACACCCGGTCGCTGCGCTGGGGCCACGCCCTGGAGAAGGCGCTGAACGCCTCGCTGTCCAATGTGCCGTCGCTGCCCGGCCGGACGCTGATCCTGATCGACCGGTCGCCGTCGATGTTCCCCGGCTACGGATACTCCACCCCGAACACCTCGGACATCCCGCTCGCCGAGCAGGCCGCGGTGTTCGGAGCGGGCCTCGCGGTGCGGGCCGAGGCCCCGACGCTGGTCGAGTTCGGCATGAGCAGCCGGCGGCTCAAGGTGTCCCAGGGCGGCAGCGCGCTGCGGCTCATGGAGGAGTTCGGGCGGATCAACGGCACCGACATCCCCTCCGCGGTCAAGAAGCACTACGCCGGTCACGACCGGATCGTCATCGTCACCGATGAGCAGACCCGCCCCGGCTGGCTGCCGTCGAACTGCCACGGCCAGTGGGGCGGTATGCCCGAGACGCACATCGACGACCTGGTGCCCGCCGAAGTGCCGGTCTACATGTGGAACATGGCGGGCTACCGGGCCGGGGCGATGCCCTCGGGCGGTGGCAACCGCCATGCGTTCGGGGGCCTGACGGACCATGCCTTCCGCATGATCCCGCTCCTGGAGACCGGCCGGAACGCCCGCTGGCCCTGGGAGGGCTGAGGGCGCGGCAGGGCTGCGGCGGTCGCGTCCTCGGCTACTTGACCGCGAACACCGGTGGCGCGTCCTCCGCCCCGTTCGAGTTGACGATCACGTACCGGCCGCTCTTCACCCGGTGCAGGGCGAGGACGTCGCCGACCGGCGCGCCGCGCAGCGGGGTTCTGCCGTGCTTCTCACCGGTGGCCGGGTCGAGACGCCATACGCCGCCACCGGCCAGGAGATCGAGGTCTCCCGCGCGGTCCTGTGTCAGGGCGGCGACGGCCGCGCCGAGCGATGTCTTCCAGACGCGCCTGCCGTCCTTCAGCGAGTACGCGGCGACGTCCTCGGGAGCGTCCTTGTCCGTCGGGCCGACAGCGGTGATGAACAGCCCTTTGGTCACCACCGACCGGAAGACCGGCCGGGCGTCGAAGGGCTGGCTGTAGCCGTACGGCATGACCTCGAAGTTGAGGTCGTCCTCCGGCCCGGACCGGGGGATCACGGCCTGCCGCCGCCCCTTGTCGTCGAAGCTGATCACCGCGTCGGTCCCGCGGTCGTCGTCCTCGTCCACATACACGACGATCGGGTCGGCCGAGAGCATGAACAGCGCCTTCCACTTGCTCTCCGTCGGCAGCGTGCTGTGCCACTGCCACGCGCCGGACCGGGGGTCGAGGGCGGACAGCCGCATCTTGGGGTTCGCCCCGTCGGTGTTGGTGCACTGCTCCATGACCAGGGCACGCTCGGGCGTCGCGTCGACGGCCAGGGCCTCGCAGTTGCGGTCCAGCGGGCTGCGCCACCTGGCCGCCCCGTCGCGCAGCCCGAGCCCGACGACCGCCTTCTGCTCCAGGGCCACCGCGGTGTCACCGGCGCCGACCAGCCGGGCCTCGGTGGCCCGGGTGACGGAGTCATCGGCGCTGATCTTCTTCGTCCACAGCGTGCGGCCGGAGGACAGATCGACGGCGATCACGGTGTCGCAGGGCTTCTCGTACCGCCCGAGGCCCACCAGACCGATGGCGGACGGCGTGGTACGGCTCATCGTGCACACCGATCTCCGCTCGGGCGCCGGGACGGTCCACCGCCGGGTGCCGTCCGAGGTGTCGTAGGCGAACAGCCCGTCGTTGCGCGCCCTGATGAGGGTGGACGGCCCCGGCATCCAGTCACCGACGGCCCGCACGGAGGAGGGGCGGTCCCGGGGCGCCTCCCAGGCCACGTCCAGGTGCGGCCCGCGCAGCCATTCGTACCCGAGCACGCCCGGCCATACGCCGCCGGCCAGGCCCACCACGACCAGCGACACCATCCAGGGTGTGGCCAGCGATCCGCTGTTCAACGCGACGGCGGTGATCACCCCGAAGGCACCGGCGAAGGTGAAGACGAACGCGAGGATGAGCACCGGCGTGAGCCCTTCGGGGCACGGGTCGTACCGGCCCCCGCACGCTCCGTTCGACTCGCTGGACAGCGCGGACCAGCCCAGCCAGTGGAACACCACGGCGCAGGACACCAAGACCCCCGCCAGGGGCAAGGCGATGGGCTTGACGGTACGCGAAATCGACACGATCCCCCCACAGCTGTGATCAGCGCGCGTACGGCGCGCAGCAGACCTTAACCCCGGGTGCCGGCCGGGCGGCGTACGAGGGCTCGTTCATTTATATAGGTGTGTGATACAAATGAATACATGGGTGATGCAGCTATAGCGGGTGAGGTTCCGGTCGGCCGCGAGCGGCGCGAGGAGATCGCCGACGTCCTGGAACAGCTGGCGGTGCTCGCGGTGCGCCAACTGGGCAAGCGGGACATCAGCATGACCGCCGCCTCCGCCCTCGGCCGGCTGGCCCGCGAGGGCCCCACCCGGCTCACCGCCCTCGCCGCCGACGAGGGAGTGAGCCAGCCCGCCATGACTCAGCTGGTGCAGCGCCTGACCAAGCAGGGGCTGATGGTCCGGGGCGCCGACCCGGACGACGGCCGGGCCGTGCTCGTGTCCATCACCAACGCCGGGCGGCGGCTGCTCGCCGAGCGGCGCCGGGACCGTGTCACGCGCCTGTCCGGCCTGCTGGCCGCGCTCCCGGCCGAGGATCAGGCGACGCTGGCCGCCGCGGTCGGCTCGGCCGCGCCCGTGCTGCGGCGCCTCGTGGCGAGCGTGGCAGGCCCGGGCGGCCGCCCTGCGACGCCCCCCAGCTGACGGTCCGTCACCCCTCCTGTCGTCCCCGGCGCGTGTCGCGCCGTCACCCCGTTTCGCCGCCCCCGGCCGCATCCCCCGAGGGCGCATTCACAGAACGCATTCCTATCCGGGAGTACACCTTGTCCGCTCATCCCAGCGCCCCGAGTCCGTTCCGGCAGCCGAAGGCCGTATGGGCCGTGGCCTTCGCCTGCGTGATCTCCTTCATGGGCATCGGGCTCGTCGACCCCATCCTGCCCGCCCTGTCCAGCCAGCTGCACGCCACGCCCAGCCAGGTGTCGCTGCTGTTCACCAGCTACCTGGTGGTCACCGCCGTCGCCATGCTGGTCACCGGCTTCGTCTCCAGCCGCATCGGCGCCAAGCGGACCCTGGTGGCGGGCCTGGCGGTCATCGTGGTGTTCAGCGCACTCGCGGGCGCGTCCGGGAGCATCAGCGGCATCGTCGGCTTCCGCGCGGGCTGGGGCCTGGGTAACGCCCTGTTCATCGCCACCTCGCTCGCCGTGATCGTCGGCTCGGCGAGCGGCGGGTTCGCCGGAGCGATCATCCTCTACGAGACCGCGCTCGGCGTCGGCATCGCCGTCGGCCCGCTGCTGGGTGGCGAGCTGGGCGGGATCAGCTGGCGCGGGCCCTTCTTCGGCGTCTCCGTGCTGATGGCGATCGCGCTGATCGCCACCCTGGTCCTGGTCCAGCCGACCCCGACCCCGGCCCGCCGCGCCTCGCTCCTCGATCCGCTCAAGGCGCTCCGCCACCGCGGGCTGCTCACCATGGGCCTGATGGCGCTCTGCTACAACTGGGGCTTCTTCACCGTCCTCGGCTACTCCCCGTACCCCATGGAGCTGGGCACTCATGAGCTCGGCTATGTCTTCACCGGCTGGGGCGTGCTGGTCGCGATCTTCTCCGTGTTCGTCGCGCCCCGGCTCCAGGCCCGCCTCGGCATAGCCCGCGCCCTCTACCTGAACCTGGCGCTGTTCGCCCTGGACATCCTGGTGATCGGGTTGTTCACCTCGTCCCGGACGACGCTGATCGCCGCGGTGATCCTGGCCGGCGCCTTCATCGGCGTGAACAACACCATCACCACCCAGGCCGTCATGACCGTCGCCCCGGTCGAGCGCTCGGTGGCCTCCGCCGCCTACGGTTTCGTCCGGTTCATCGGCGGCGGTCTGGCGCCGTACGCCGCCGGCCGGCTGGCCGAGCACTACGACGTGCATGTGCCGTTCTACGTCGGGGCGGTCGCGGTCCTGGTCGGTCTGGCCGTCCTGTCGACCGGCCACTCCCTGCTCGCGGACGCCGAGCGGGCCCAGGCGGCCGAGGCGGCGCTGCACACCCCCGCCGAGAACCGCGTGGAGCGGCTGGAGCGGGACGCGCTCGCCGAGGACGTGGGCTCCGCGAGCTGAGTCACCCGTCCGGCGGCCCCCGCCCGCGACCCCCTCGTGGCCTGGTGCGTCGCGGCGCGGGCGGCCGGCCACCGGCCCGCGGTCCCGGGACGGGGTGTCCACTCCTTGGGAATCAACGCGCACGGCGTTCTGGATCTCGTTAACCTGGCGACACATCCGGTTCAGCCGACACTAGGGAGTGTGCGGTGACCCCCGAGAAGACACAGAGCGACGATTCGCCGACCAAGGACCGCGAGCGGTTCGCGTTCGCGGAGCCGACGGAGGTGGGCAGCCTGGAAGTCTGGGCGAGATCAGCCCCGATCCGGCTCGCCGGGTACGAGGACGACCTGGCCGAGCCGCACATCCTCCAGAGCGTGGACTGACGCGGCAAGCGCCCCTGAACTCACGCGCCCGGCGCGACGGCACAAGGATATTTCCCTTTTGTGCCCCTCTCTCAGCGCTCGCGCTCCTCAACTGCTGGTTAAGTCCGCCCCGGCCATGGTCGGCCGGGGGTGGGCTGGTGCGCCGCCCGATGCCCATGGCAGGATGCATCGCGCGGCCGAGTCCGCCTTAACCAACCGTGAGTGAATGCGCCGTGACCAGCAGGAGGGGGTGCGGATGGCAGTGGGGACCCATGGGTCGCCGGAGGCCGACGGCAGCCCGCTGGCACGGCGGCTCAACTACCTGTTCGCCACCATGCACCCGCCGGGCGCGCCCTACACCAATGCCCATGTGGCCGAGGCCATCAGCGGCGGCGACGAGTACGGCGGGGTCAGCCTGACCGAGCAGTACCTCTCCATGCTGCGCAACGGCAAGCGCACCAACCCGAGCCCGGACGTGCTGCGGGCTCTGGCAAAGTTCTTCGCCGTGCCCGTCGGCTATCTGCTGGGGGACCTGTCCCCGTCGCAGGCCGAGCGGGTCGAGGAAGAGGTGCGGTTCCTCGTCGCGATGCGCGACAAGCGGGTGCGCGGTATCGCGCTGCGCTCGGTGGGCCTGCCACCGGAGGTGCAGGACAGCCTTGCCGCGATCATCTCCCAGTTCCGACAGCAGATGAACCTCCCGCCCGACCCGGCCGACGCCGGCGGTCCGGGCGGTCCGGGCGGCCCACGGGATCCCGACGACGGGGCGCCCAGTGGCCGACGGTGACCAGGATCGGCTGTTCCAGTCCTGGCGGCGGATCGGAGACGAGGACGGTACGGGCATGCGAGTGGGGCGGATACGGCGGCGGTGCAAGCAGCTCATCAAGGAGCTCGGGCTGCCGGCTACGACCGACCTGCCGGGTCTGTGCGACCTCGTGGCGGGCCGTGTGGGCCGTCCCGTCCACCTGGTGCCGATGAGCCTGGGCGGCGTCGTCTCCGGCATGACGGCGAGCACCGACGACGGATTCTGGATCTTCTACGAACTGCGGACGTCCCCCTGGCACCAGACCCATATCGTGCTGCACGAGGTCGGGCACCTCCTGCTCGGCCACGACCAGGACCCCGCCGTCACCGAGGACGCGCTGCGCATGTGGGCGCCGTCGGTCGATGTCACCACCGCCATGCGGCGGTTGGGGATGACCGCGGACTTCGCGCGCCATCACTGCTACGACGACCTGACCGAGCGCGAGACCGAGGTGCTGGGCACCCTCCTCATGGAGCACGTGGTGCCGGCCTCGCCCGACGACGGACTGCCGCTCGAGGGGCGGGCGGCCGAGCTCGCCGCCGCGCTCGGGCCCGCGCTGCGGCATGTTCGCGGTGCACGGACGGGCGGGACCGGTGGCGAGGGCGGGGGCGCGCGTGTTTGACGTCGTCTACCTGTGCTTCGGCGCCGCCGCGTGGGCGATCGTCGCGTACAAGGCGCGCGCCTGGTTCCGCGACCGGCAGAACGCCGACCTGGGCCTGACCTGCGTTATGACGGCCGGTGTGGCGAATGTGTTCCTGCTGTCCGCGCCGAGTGTCTACCGCTGGTTCGACCGCCTGGTGGGCGTGGCCAATCTGGCCATGGTCCTCCTCTACTCCTCGGTGGTGGTGTTCGCCACCGGCGCCCTGGTGCTGATGCTGCGCTGGACCGGGTCGGCGGTGCGGCCCCGTACGGTGGTGACCGCCGTCGGCGCGGCGTGGTCGGTCGCCGTCATCGGCTTCGCCGTCGGCCGCCCCGACGCCGTCGAGCACCCCCGCGACTTCAGCACCGCATACGCGGACGCGCCGGGAGTTGTCACCTTCCTGGTGCTGTATCTGGCCATTTTCGGTTCGGGTCTGGCCGGGCTCGGGGTGCTGTGCCGGCGCTACGCGTCCACCCTGCGCGGCTCCTGGCTCGCCCGGGGGCTGCGGGTGCTGGCCGCCGGGTGCTGGCTGGGCCTGGCGTACTGCGCCTGCAAGGTGATCGGCTTTCTCTTCTCCTGGGCGGGCCGGGACTTGCCCTGGCTGTCCAACGGAGTGGCGCCGCTGACCGCTTCGGTCGCCGCGCTGCTGGTTCTGGCCGGGTTCGCCATCCCGGCGCTCGGGCCGCGTGTCTCCGCCTGGCGCAGGCTCCGCCGGCTGAACCCGCTGTGGCGCGAGGTCACCGCCCAGGCGCCCGAAGTGGCCATGCCCATGGGGCGCCACGGCTGGACCGGCTGGTGGCCGTTCGCCGATCTGGAGTGGCGGGCCAACCGTCAGATGGCGGAGATCCGGGACGTACAGCGCGGTGTCCGGCGCCATGTGGAGGCCGAGGCCCTGGAGATCGCCCGTGTCAAGGGGCGTACTGCCGGACTCGGGGATTGGCAACTTGTTGCATTCATGGAAGCGGCGGCGCTCCGACGCGGTTTGCTGAACCAAGCGGCCGGGCGCCTGCCGGTGCCCGGTGCTGACAGCGTGGTGGTCGAGACGGGCGCCGGGCCGGGCCAGGAGCATGAGCACTTGGCGCGCGTCGCCGATGTGTATCACCAGCCGCTCGTCGACGAGGTGCTTGAGGAGCTGGGCGGACGGACCGCCGCCCAGCGGCAGTGATAGGGGGACCGAGAGCGAGGTGGCCCTGGACGGGGGTCGGGGCCGCCCGTGGCACAGGGCGGCGCCGGGGAGATTCAGCCCCGGCGCCGCCTCTCGGCCACCATGCGTCACCCTGCCCGGGCCGAGCTCGAAGACCGGTCGAGAGACTGGCTCTGACCGACCGGGGCGTCACGGACCAGGCCCTAGAGTCGGGAGCCATGCAGAACTCCGCGAACACCGCGAACACCGCTGTTCCCGGCCCGCCAGAGCCGTTCGACACCCGTGCGCTGCTGGCGGATCCACACGCCGCGTACGCCGAGTTGCGCGAGGCGGGCCCCGTCCACCGGATCCCGGGTCCGGACGGGCGGCCCGCCTGGCTGGTGACCCGCTACGACGATGTGCGGCGGGCGCTCGCCGACCCCCGGCTGTCCCTGGACAAGAGCAACGCGCTGCCCGGCAACTTCCGCGGATTCGCCCTGCCGCCCGCCCTGGACGCCAATCTGCTCAACATGGACCCGCCGGACCACACCCGGGTGCGTCGCCTCGTGGCCAAGGCCTTCACCCCCGGGCGTGTCGAGCGGATGCGGGAGCCGGTCCGGCGCGCCGCGGACGAACTCCTCGACGCCGTCGAGCCGGCCGGCCGGGCCGATCTGATCGCCGCGTACGCCGGACCGCTGCCCATCACCGTCATCTGCGATCTGCTCGGCGTCCCCCAGCGCGACCGCCGGGACTTCCGCGCCTGGAGCGATGCGCTCATCGCCCCCGACCCGGAGCGGCCGCATCTGGCGAAGGAGGCGGTCGGCAACATGCTGCGCTTCTACACCGGTCTGATCGCGAGCAAGCGCGAGGAGCCCGGCGACGATCTGCTCTCCGACCTGATCGCGGTACGGGACGACGCGGGCGGCGGCGCCGGCGAGGGCGGCTTCGGCGAGGGCGGCTTCGGCGAGGGTGGCTTCGGCGAGGGTGGCGCCGGTGAGGGTGGCGACCGGCTCACCGAGGACGAACTGACCTCGCTGGCCTTTCTGCTGCTGATGGCGGGGTACGAGAACGTGACCCACCTCATCGGCAACGCGGTGCTCTCTCTGCTCGACCACCCCGCGCTGCTGCGGGAGCTGCGCGAGCGGCCCGCCGGTATCGCGGCGGCGGTCGAGGAGTTCGCGCGCCACGACGGCCCGGCGCCGCTGGCGATCCGCCGCTTTCCGCTCGAGGACGTGGAGATCGGCGGCGTGACGGTCCCGGCGGGGGAGACCGTGCTGCTCTCCCTGGCCTCCGCCAACCGCGACCCCGGCCATTTCAAGGAACCGGACCGACTTGATCCGGATTTTGGCCGATTGGGGCATCTTGCGTTCGGCCATGGAATCCACTATTGCCTTGGTGCCCCGCTGGCCCGGCTGGAGGCCGAAACGGCGCTGGCCGCCCTGTTGAGCCGCCTTCCGGGGCTGTATCTGGACATTTCGCGCACAGAGTTGCGCCGGCGGCCGACGATTCGCGCACATGGCTTGATGTCGCTTCCCGTCGCGTGGTAGCGGGGGAAAGCGAACAAGCTTTTGATGCATAACTGCGCTTCGATGCGGTAGAAAGGTCCTGAGCCCGCCCGGTGTGCATCCCCCGTCGCACCGGGCGGGCCTTCGTCGTTCAGACGGGCCATCGTCCTCCCCGTCACAGGGCCGGACGGGTTGGAGATTCTGCTAGAGAGCAAGGTCACAGAGGGGGACACTGCTGTCGCTTTAGGTCCTCGCACTAGCCTCCTCCCATGACGGTCCTGCCTGACGACCTGCCGCTCGCCGCCGACTTCCCGGCGGCGACCCGAGACCAGTGGCACCACCTTGTCGAAGGGGTGCTGCGCAAATCCGGCACGGTGGATGCTGTCGGCGCACAGGCCGCGGCGGCGCTCTCCACCGCGCTCGAGGACGGAATCTCCGTCCACCCCCTCTACACCGCGGAGGACGCCCCCGCCGACCCCGGCTATCCCGGGTTCGCGCCCTTCGTGCGCGGCGGCCGGGCGCAGGGCTCCACGGTGTCCGGCTGGGACGTACGCCAGCGCCACGCCCACTCCGATCCCGCACACACCAACCGCGCGGTGCTCGCGGACCTGGAGAACGGGGCGGGCTCGGTGTGGCTGGCGGTCGGCGCGGCCGGGCTGCCCGTGGAGGCGCTGCCCGAAGCCCTCAAGGGGGTCTATCTCGACCTCGCCCCCGTCGTCCTGGACGCGGGCGCCGACTTCGACGCCGCCGCCCGCGCGCTGCTGCGGCTGTACGCCGACCGCCAGGTGCCGACGCGCGCGGCCCTCGGCAACCTCGGCGCCGACCCGCTGGGCCTGGCGGCCCGCACCGGTGACCACACCGACCTCGCGGCCCACCTGTCCGCCGCCACCGAGCTCGCGGCGGTCTGCGACCGCGACCACCCGGGCGTACGGGCCTTCACCGTGGACGCCCTGCCGTACCACGAGGCCGGCGGATCCGCGGCGCAGGAGCTCGGCTGCTCGCTCGCCGCGGGCGTGGAGTATCTGCGCGCGCTGACCGACGCCGGGCCGCTGACGGCCGAAGCGGCCTGCGGCCAGCTGGAGTTCCGCTACGCGGCCACCGCCGACCAGTTCCTCACCATTTCCAAGCTGCGCGCCGCCAGGCGCCTGTGGGCGCGTGTGGCGCAGGTGTGCGGTGCCCCCACCGAGGCGGCGGCCCAGCGGCAGCACGCGGTGACCTCCCCGGTGATGATGACCCGCCGCGACCCCTGGGTGAACATGCTGCGTACCACCGTCGCGGCCCTGGCCGCCGGGGTGGGCGGGGCCGACGCCGTCACCGTGCTGCCCTTCGACTCCGCGATCGGCCTGCCCGACGACTTCGCCCGCCGGATCGCCCGTAACACCTCCACGATCCTGCTGGAGGAGTCCCAGCTGGCGCGGGTGATCGACCCGGCCGGAGGCTCCTGGTACGTCGAGAGCCTGACCGACGACGTGGCCAAGGCGGCCTGGGCCTTCTTCCAGGAGATCGAGCGCGCCGGAGGACTGGCGCAGGCCCTCGCCTCCGGGCTTGTGGAGCGGCGGCTGGCCGCCACCTGGGAGCGCCGCGCCAAGGACCTCGCCCGCCGCAAGGAGCCGATCACCGGCGTCAGCGAGTTCCCGAACCTCGCGGAGCAGCAGGTGGAGCGCGAGCCGGCCCCCGTACCGCCTGGCGGCGGTCTGCCGCGGGTCCGCCGCGACGAGGCGTACGAGGCGCTGCGCGCCCGTTCCGACAGACACCTGGCGGCGGAGGGGACCCGGCCCCGGGTGTTCCTGGCCGCGCTCGGCCCCGCGGCCGCGCACACCGCGCGCACCGCGTTCGCCGCCAACCTCTTCCAGGCGGGCGGCATCGAGGCGGTGCACGAACCCGCCACGGTCGACGCGGAGTCGGCCGCCGAGGCGTTCGCCGCCAGCGGCGCCCGCGTGGTCTGTCTGTGTTCGAGCGACAAGGTGTACGAGCAGGAGGCGGTGACCGTGGCGGAGCGGCTGAAGGCCGCCGGAGCGCTGCGCGTCTACCTGGCGGGCAGGCCCGGTGAGCTGCGCCAGGAGCTGCGCGGGGAGTTGCAGCGGGCCGGGGTTGACGCGTTCGTCTTCGCCGGCTGTGACGCGGTCGAGGTGCTGACCTCGGCCCTCGAGACGATGGGAGTGGCGTGACCGTGAGCGGGATTCCTGACTTCTCCACGGTCGACCTCGGGACACCGGAGGAGGTGTCCGGCGCGGCGGGTGCCGCCGCGTGGACGGAGGCGCTGCAGAGCGCCACCGGCAAGGGTGTCGAGGACCTGGTGTGGGACACCCCCGAGGGCATCGGGGTCAAACCGCTGTACGGCGCCGAGGACCTGGCCGGCCTCGACTTCCTGGGCACCTACCCGGGCATCGCGCCGTATCTGCGCGGCCCGTACCCGACGATGTACGTCAACCAGCCCTGGACCATCCGCCAGTACGCGGGCTTCTCCACCGCCGAGGAGTCCAACGCCTTCTACCGCCGCAACCTCGCCGCGGGCCAGAAGGGCCTGTCGGTCGCCTTCGACCTGCCCACCCACCGCGGCTACGACAGCGACCACCCCAGGGTCACCGGCGACGTCGGCATGGCGGGTGTGGCCATCGACTCCATCTACGACATGCGTCAGCTCTTCGACGGCATCCCGCTGGACCGGATGAGCGTGTCGATGACGATGAACGGCGCGGTGCTGCCCGTACTCGCGCTCTACATCGTCGCCGCCGAGGAACAGGGCGTGGCGCCCGACAAGCTGGCCGGGACCATCCAGAACGACATCCTCAAGGAGTTCATGGTCCGCAACACCTATATCTATCCGCCGCAGCCGTCGATGCGGATCATCTCCGACATCTTCGCCTTCACCTCGCAGCGGATGCCGCGCTACAACTCCATCTCCATCTCCGGATACCACATCCAGGAAGCGGGCGCCACGGCCGACCTGGAACTGGCGTACACCCTCGCCGACGGTGTGGAGTATCTGCGAGCGGGGCTCGACGCCGGGATGGACGTGGACGCCTTCGCGCCGCGGCTCTCGTTCTTCTGGGCGATCGGCATGAACTTCTTCATGGAGATCGCCAAGCTGCGGGCGGCCCGGCTGCTGTGGGCCAAGCTCGTCGGCCAGTTCGACCCCAAGAACCCCAAGTCGCTGTCGCTGCGCACCCATTCGCAGACCTCCGGCTGGTCGCTGACCGCCCAGGACGTGTTCAACAACGTGGCCCGCACCTGTGTGGAGGCCATGGCCGCCACCCAGGGCCACACCCAGTCGCTGCACACCAACGCCCTCGACGAGGCCCTGGCGCTGCCCACCGACTTCTCCGCGCGTATCGCCCGCAACACCCAGATCCTGCTCCAGCAGGAGTCCGGCACCTGCCGGGTGATCGACCCGTGGGGCGGCAGCGCGTATGTGGAGCGGCTGACCCACGACCTGGCCCGGCGCGCCTGGCAGCACATCCAGGAGGTCGAGGCCGCGGGCGGCATGGCCAAGGCCATCGACGCAGGCATCCCCAAGATGCGCGTCGAGGAGGCCGCGGCCCGCACCCAGGCGCGGATCGACTCCGGGCGGCAGCCGGTGATCGGCGTCAACAAGTACCGGGTCGACAGCGATGAGCAGATCGACGTCCTCAAGGTCGACAACTCCGCGGTCCGCGCCCAGCAGTTCGAGAAGCTGCGCCGGCTGCGCGCCGAGCGCGACGAGGCCGCCTGCCAGGACGCGCTGCGCGCGCTCACCGCGGCCGCCGAGTCCGGCCCGGGCGCGGGCCTGGAGGGCAACCTCCTCGCGCTCGCCGTGAACGCGGCCCGCGCCAAGGCCACCGTCGGCGAGATCTCCGACGCGCTGGAGAAGGTGTACGGGCGCCACTCCGGCCAGATCCGTACGATCGCCGGTGTGTATCGAGACGAGGCCGGACCGTCCTCCGGCGTGGACCGCACCCGCGCGGTGGTCGAGGAGTTCGAGCGCGCGGAGGGCCGCCGCCCGCGCATCCTGGTCGCCAAGATGGGCCAGGACGGGCATGACCGCGGCCAGAAGGTGATCGCCACCGCCTTCGCCGACCTGGGCTTCGACGTGGATGTCGGCCCGCTCTTCCAGACGCCCGAGGAGGTCGCGCGGCAGGCGGTCGAGGCCGATGTGCACATCGTCGGCGTCTCCTCGCTCGCGGCCGGCCACCTCACGCTGGTGCCCGCGCTGCGCGAGCAACTGGCCGAGGCGGGGCGGGAGGACATCACCATCGTGGTGGGCGGGGTCATCCCGCCGCAGGACGTGCAGACCCTGCACGAGGCGGGCGCCGCCGCCGTCTTCCTGCCCGGCACGGTCATCCCCGACGCCGCGTACGAGCTGGTGCAGACGCTGGCCGCGGACCTCGGCCACGAGCTGTAGGCCCATGCCGGCGAAGAGGAAACCGACCATTGACATCGACACCTACGCCAAGGGTGTGCTCGACGGATCCCGTGCGTACATCGCCCGCGCGATCACGCTCGTCGAGTCCACCCGCCCCGACCACCGTGACCTCGCCCAGCGGCTGCTGATCGAACTGCTGCCGCATGCGGGCGGGGCGCGCCGGGTGGGCATCAGCGGCGTGCCCGGCGTGGGCAAGTCCACCTTCATCGACGCCCTGGGCTCGCTGCTCACCGGGCTCGGCCACAAGGTCGCGGTGCTCGCCGTCGACCCTTCCTCCAGCCGCACCGGCGGCTCCATCCTGGGCGACAAGACCAGGATGGAGCGGCTGGCGGTCGACCCGGCCGCCTTCGTCCGCCCTTCGCCCAGCGCGGGCACGCTGGGCGGGGTGGCCCGCGCCACCCGCGAGTCCATGGTGGTCATGGAGGCGGCGGGCTACGACGTGCTGCTGGTCGAGACGGTGGGCGTGGGCCAGTCGGAGACCGCCGTGGCGGGCATGGTCGACTCGTTTCTGCTGCTCTCCCTCGCCCGCACCGGCGACCAGCTCCAGGGCATCAAGAAGGGTGTGCTGGAGCTCGCGGACATCGTCGCGATCAACAAGGCCGACGGCCCCCATGAGCGCGACGCCAAGGCCGCCGCCCGCGAACTCAGGGGCGCGCTACGGCTGCTGCAGCCCGCGGACGCGCCCTGGAACCCCCCGGTGCTGACCTGCAGCGCCCGCGAGGGCACCGGCCTCGATGTGGTGTGGGAGCGGCTGGAGCAGCACCGCCGGGTGCTGGAGGCCACCGGCGCGCTGGACACCAAGCGGCGCGACCAGCAGGTCGACTGGACCTGGTCCATGGTCCGCGACCAGCTGCTGACCCGGCTGCGCGAACACCCCGGGGTGCGGCGGCTCGGCCCCGTACTCGAACAGCAGGTGCGCGACGGCACGCTGACGGCAACGCTGGCCGCCGACCAGCTGCTGGAGGCGTTCGGGACGCCGACCGACACGGATGGGTGACCCGCCGCTGTCGGCGGTCGAGGTGGGGCCGTTCTTCGCCCTGCGCACCGACCCCGGCAATCCTCGAGATGAGGGTTACGCGCTGATCGGTGAGGCGTACCGGCTGACGCCCGAGGGCGCCGCCGCGCCGCTGCTGCGCGCCCGCGTCGAGGCGGTGGCCGCGAGCCTGCGCACCGATGAGCCGAGGGTCGCGGCATCGCTCGTCTTCCAGGGGCTCGCCGCCCGGGTGTGGTCGATCGCCCTCGGCCAGGCGGCCCTGACCGGCAGGGTGTCGCGCCTCCGCTGCGACCGGCTGTGGTGGCACCCTGGGCGCGCCGCCCCCGACGACCTGTGGTGGCCCGGCGTGCCGTCGGTCATGGGCGAACCCGGAGGGCTCGCCGGTCAGGTGGGTGACGCGGGGTACACCAATCTGCTGCCGTTGCACGCCGCCGTCACCCGGGCCTACCGGGTCTCGGGGCGGCTGCTGTGGGGGAACGCAGCCTCGGCGCTGGTCGGTTCGCTGCGCGTCCTGTACGACTGGTGCCAGGCGCACGGCCACCCCGAGGCGGCGGAGCGGGCCACCGACCTGGCCCGTGCCCAGCTGGCCCACCCGCCGCTGCGCGACGCCGGCACCCTGACCTCCCCTCCGCCCGCCTTCCGCCGCCGCACCTGCTGCCTCTACTACCGGGTGCCGGGCGGCGGCCTGTGCGGCGACTGCGTACTGCGCGGGCCGGCCCTCGGCCGCTGACCCGGGTCGGGGTTCCGCCGCAGGTCACAGTAGAGTTCCGGGCGTCGCCCCGCGCACGTCCCGCACACCGAAAGGTCCGTAACGCCGTGAACCCCGCCCACCCCCCGGTCACCGTCGTAGGGCTGGGCGCGGACGGCTGGGACGGGCTGGCGGTGAGGGGGCGCGAGGCGTTGCTGGCGGCCGAGGTGGTCATCGGCGGCCCGCGCCAGCTGAATCTGCTGCCCCCCGGCTGCACCGCTGAACGTGTGCCGTGGCCGTCGCCGCTGCGGCCCGCCGTGCAGGGGCTGTTCGCGGCGTACGCCGGGCGGCGGGTGTCCGTGCTGGCCAGTGGCGACCCCATGTTCTTCGGCATCGGCCGCACCCTGGCCGAGGAGTTGGGCGCCGACCGGCTGCGGGTACTGCCCCATCCGTCGTCCGTGTCCCACGCCTGCGCGCGGCTGGGCTGGCCGGTGGAGGAGACCGAGGTGATCAGCCTCGTCGGACGGCCCATCGCCTCCCTGTCCCGCTCCCTGCACGCCCGGCGGCGGCTGCTCGTCCTCAGCGCGGGCGCCGCCACCCCCGCCGAGGTCGCCGCACTGCTGCGCGACCGCGGCTTCGGCCCCAGCCGGATGCGGGTCCTGGAGCAGTTGGGCGGCGAGCGCGAGCGGCACCTCGAAGGCACCGCCGACCACTGGCCCCACGCTTCTGGCGACCCCCTCAACGTCATCGCCGTCGAATGCGCCCCCGCCGCGGACACGCTGCGCCTGTCCGCCGTCCCCGGGCTGCCGGACCAGGCGTACGAGCACGACGGCCAGCTGACCAAGCGCCATGTGCGCGCCGCCACGCTCGCCGCGCTGGCCCCCGCCCCCGGAGAGCTGCTGTGGGATGTCGGTGGCGGCTCGGGTTCGATCGCCGTGGAGTGGATGCGTACGCACCGGAGTTGCGCCGCGGTGTCCGTCGAGCGGGACCCCGTACGGGCCGAGCGCATCGGCCGCAACGCCGCCGCGCTCGGGGTGCCCGGGCTGCGCGTCGTCACCGGCGCCGCCCCGAACGCGCTGACCGGACTGCCCACCCCCGACGCGGTGTTCATCGGCGGCGGCCTGACCGCGCCCGGCCTGCTGGAGGCCTGCTGGGCGGCGCTGCCCGTCGGCGGGCGGCTCGTGGCGAACACCGTGACGCTGGAGTCGGAGGCGCTGCTCGCCGACTGGTACCGGCGGTACGGAGGGGAGCTGGTCCGGATCGCGGTTGCGCACGCAGCCCCGGTCGGCGGCTTCACCGGATGGCGGCAGGCGATGCCGGTCACCCAGTGGGCCGCGGTCAAAGCGACGGCCGAGCCCGCTGCCGAACCCGCGGTGGAAGCCCCCGAAGGAGAGACCTCCCCATGACCGTGTACTTCATCGGCGCGGGCCCCGGCGCCGCCGACCTGATCACCCTGCGCGGCGCCCGCACCCTGGCCCGCTGCCGGGTGTGCCTGTACGCGGGCAGCCTGGTGCCGCGCGAACTCCTCGCCGAATGCCCGCCGGACGCCCGCCTGGTCGACACCGCCCGGCTCAACCTCGACCAGATCACCGACGAGCTGGTCGGGGCCCACCGAGCGGGTGAGGACGTGGCCCGGCTGCACTCCGGCGACCCGTCGGTGTTCAGCGCCGTCGCCGAGCAGATGCGGCGGCTGGACGCGCACGGCGTGCCGTACGAGGTGATCCCCGGCGTCCCCGCGTTCGCCGCCGCCGCGGCCGCGCTGGGGCGCGAACTGACCGTGCCGACCGTCGGCCAGACCGTCGTCCTCACCCGCATCGCCCAACAGGCCACCCCGATGCCGGACGGCGAGGACCTCGCCACCCTCGGCCGCAGCCGGGCACTGATCGTGCTGCACCTGGCCGCCCGGTACGTGGACCGGGTGGTGGCCGAACTCCTCCCGCACTACGGCGCCGACTGCCCCGCGGCGGTGGTCGCCCGGGCGAGCCGCCCGGATGAGCTGGTGCTGCGCGGCACGCTCGGCGATATCGCGGACCGGGTGAAGGAGGCGGGGGTGGTGCGCACCGCCGTCATCATGGTGGGCCGCACGCTGGGCGCGGAACAGTTCCGCGACAGCCACCTGTACTCGGCGCGCCGCGAGCGGTCTTGAGGCGGGGGAGCGTCAGGTCGCCGCGCCCCTTGGCCCCCGAGCCGCCGCGCGACCCACGATGGCGCCCGCGCGGTCGATGCAGATGACGTCCACGGCCACCGGCGCCCCACGCAGCACCCCGAGCGCCGTCTCCCGCGCCGCCACCGCGACCAGATCACCGAGCGGCACCCCGCGCGCCGCGCACAGCTGCACCGTCTCCAGGCCCGTGTTGGCCGCCGCCACCGCCGCCACCAGCTCCTCGTCCGCCCCGCCACGGCGGGCCAGCTCCGCGAGGAAGCCCTTGTCCACCTGCGAGCGGGAGGAGTGCAGGTCCAGATGTCCGGCGGCCAGTTTGGAGAGCTTGGCGAAACCTCCGGCGACGGTCAGCCGGTCCACCGGATGGCGACGCAGATACTTGAGCACCGCCCCCGCGAAGTCGCCCATGTCCAGCAGCGCGTCCTGCGGCAGTCCGTGCACGGCCACCGCGACCTTCTCCGAGGTCGCCCCCGTACAGCCCGCCACATGCCGGCGCCCCGCCGCGCGCGCCACATCCACGCCGCGCCGGATGCTGTCGATCCACGCCGAGCAGGAGTACGGCACCACGATGCCCGTCGTCCCGAGGATCGACAGCCCGCCGAGGATGCCCAGGCGCGGATTCCAGGTGCTGCGGGCGATCTCCTCGCCGTGGTCCACCGCGATCTCGACCTCGGCGTCCCCGGTGCCACCGAGACGGGCCGCGACCGACGCGATGTGATCGCGCATCATCTGCCGGGGGACGGGGTTGATGGCGGGCTCGCCGACCGCGAGCGGCAGTCCGGGACGGGTCACCGTGCCGACGCCGGGCCCGGCCCGGAAGACCACACCGCTCCCGGGCGGCAGCAGCCGCACCGTGGCCCGCACCACCGCGCCATGCGTGACATCCGGGTCGTCACCCGCGTCCTTCACCACCGCGGCCATCGCCCGGTCCGCCGTCAGCTCCTCGCCCGCGAGCGCGAACGCGGGCCGCTGCCCCTTCGGCAGTTCGATGGTCACCGGATCGGGAAACTCCGCGCTGAGCAGCGCGGTGTACGCGGCCGTCGTCGCCGCCGTCGCACACGCCCCGGTGGTCCAGCCGTGCCGCAACCCCGAACGCTCCAGCTGCGCACTGCGGCCCCCGGCCGGAGCGGTCCCGGGCTTCGATGTCTGCTCAGCCACGGGAAGCGCCGCCTCTCGTTTCCGCGCCGACTCCTCGCCGGCCATGGCCCGCGGGCGCATCTCCCCAGGCGGCCGACCCGCACACCGATGGAAGCGAGGAGAGGCCCGGCGCCGCGCGGCCGGCCGCGGCCATGGCAGGGTTGACCGGGCGCGGCCGGCAGGCCGCGGACCGGCCCGGCACCGCGCACCACGGAAGGCACCCGATGACACCGAACCCGGCGGAGGCCGCCCCCGGAGCCCGGCCGCGCCGGCCCCGCCATGTGCTCATCCTGGGCGGCACCACCGAGGCGCGCCGACTGGCCGCTGAAGTCGCCGACGCCCCCGGGCTGCGCGTCACCAGCTCGCTGGCCGGGCGTGTCGCCGAGCCGCGGCTGCCGGCCGGGCAGGTGCGGATCGGCGGGTTCGGGGGCCCCGAGGGCCTGGCTCGCTGGCTGCGCGAGCAGCAGGTGGACGCGCTCATCGACGCCACCCATCCTTTCGCCGGCACGATCAGTTTCAACGCGGCCCGCGCGGCCGCCACGGCCCATGTTCCCCTGCTCGCCCTGCGCCGCCCCGGCTGGGTGCCCGGCCCGGGGGACCGGTGGCACTGGGCAGGGTCGCTGGACGAGGCGGCCGGGCTGCTGCCCGCCCTGGGGCAGCGGATCTTCCTCACCACCGGGAGGATGGGCCTGGCCGCCTTCGCCCAACTCACCGAGCAGTGGTTCCTCGTCCGCTCCGTCGACGCGCCTGAGCCACCGGCTCCGCCGCACATGGAAGTGCTGCTGGACCGCGGCCCGTTCAGCGTGGCGGGGGAGGCGGAACTGCTGCGCCGCCACCGCATCGACGTGGTGGTCACCAAGGACAGCGGCGCCGGTGCCACCGCCGCCAAGCTCACCGCGGCGCGCGAGGCCGGGCTGCCGGTCGTCGTCGTCCGGCGCCCTGCGGCCCCGGACGGCGTGCCGGTCGTGCCCGACCCGGCGGCCGCCCTGGCCTGGCTGGGCACCACCCTCGGCTGACCTGCTCACCTGCTGACCGTCCGCGCCGTGGGTCAGCGCTCCGGGTAGCGGCGTGGCGTCCAGACGATCTCGGTGCCGTCGCCGCGCCGGGCCGTGCGGGTTTGGGACGAGCCGACGAGCAGGATGGTGCGCATATCGACCTGGGCCGGGTCGAGGTCGGCCAGCCTGACGATCCGTATCCGCTCCTCGGGGCCGCCCACGTCCCGGCCGAGCACGACGGGCGTGTCGGGCGCGCGGTGTTCGAGCAGCAGTTCACGTGCCTTGCCGACCTGCCAGATGCGGCTGCGCGAGCCGGGGTTGTACAGGGCGAGCACCAGGTCGGCCGCGGCCGCGGCGCGGAGGCGTTCGGCGATGACCTCCCAGGGCTTGAGCCGGTCGGACAGGGAGACAACTGCGTAGTCGTGGCCGAGCGGGGCGCCCGCGCGGGCGGCGGCCGCGTGGGCCGCCGTCATGCCGGGCACCACCCGGACCGGCACCTCGCGGTACGGGTCCTCGGCCGCCGCCTCCAGCACGGCCGTGGCCATGGCGAAGACGCCCGGGTCGCCCGAGGAGACGACGGCGACCCGCCGTCCGCGCCGGGCCAGGTCGAGCGCGAACTCGGCGCGTTCGGCCTCCACCTTGTTGTCCGAAGCGTGCCGGCGCTGCCCCGGGCGCTTCGGCACCCGGTTCAGATAGGTGGTGTAGCCGACCAGATCCTCGGCGGCGGCCAACTCGCCCCGCGCCTCGGGGGTCAGCCACAGCGGGCCCGCCGGGCCGAGGCCCACCACCACGACCTCGCCACGGCGCGCCGGGGTTTGCGTGTCGATCCGGCTCGGCAGCACCGCCACCGAGAAGTAGGGCACCGACTCGGGGTCCACCTCGGCCAGTGGCGCGACGCGCTCCGCGCCCATCGTGGCCCGCTCCACGTACTGGGCCTCCGCCAGCCGACCCGAGCGCTCCAGCGCCCGCCGCACCGCCGGGAAGGTGCGGCCGAGCTTCATCACGGCGGCCGCGTCGGTCGTGGCCAGGCGGGCCGTCAGCTCCTCCTCCGGGAGTGTGCCGGGCAGGACGGTCAGCACCTCCTCGCCCTCGACCAGCGGCGCTCCGATCCTGGCGGCGGCCGCGCTCACGGAGGTGACACCCGGGACGACCTCGGTGGGGTAGCGGTCGGCCAGGCGCTTGTGCATATGCATGTATGAGCCGTAGAAGAGCGGATCGCCCTCGGCGAGCACCGCGACCGTGCGCCCCGCGTCCAGATGGGCGGCCAGCCGGGCCGCCGCGTCCGCGTAGAACTCCTCCATCGCGCCGCGGTAGCCGCCGGGGTGGTCGGTGGTCTCGGTGGTGACCGGATAGACCAGTCGCTCCTCGATGTGGTCGGGCCGCAGATGACGCTCGGCGATGGAGCGCGCGATGCTCCGGCCGTGCCGGGCGCTGTGGTACGCGACGACATCGGCCTCGGCGATGACCTCCACGGCGCGTACGGTCATCAGCGAGGGGTCGCCGGGGCCAAGACCCACGCCGTAGAGCCGGCCCGTCTGCTGCTCGCTCACTCTTCCTCGCTCGCAATCGCGTTGACCGCGGCCGCGGCGATGGCGCTGCCGCCACGCCGGCCGCGCACCACCAGGTGGTCGAGCGCGGCCGGATGCCCGGCCAGCGCCTCCTTGGACTCGGCGGCGCCGATGAAGCCGACCGGTACGCCGATGACGGCCGCCGGGCGTGGCGCGCCGGATTCGACCATCTCCATCAGACGGAACAGCGCGGTGGGCGCGTTGCCGATGGCCACCACCGCGCCCTCCAGCCGGTCCCGCCACAGCTCCAGCGCGGCGGCGCTGCGTGTGGTGCCCATCCGGCGGGCCAGTTCGGGTACGGCGGGGTCGGACAGGGTGCACACCACGTCGTTGTCCGCGGGCAGCCGCTTGCGGGTCACACCGCTGGCCACCATGTGCGCGTCGCAGAGTACGGGCGCGCCGGCGCGCAGGGCGGCGCGGGCGCGGGCGACCACCTGGGGGGAGTACGCGAGGTCCTGGACGAGGTCGACCATGCCGCAGGCGTGGATCATCCGTACCGCGACCTGGCTGACGTCGGCGGGCAGACCCCGCAGATCGGCCTCGGCGCGGATGGTGGCAAAGGAGGCGCGGTATATGGCCGCGCCGTCCTTCTCGTAGTCGAACACTGTGCCCTCGATCATGTCGTTCCACGGGCCGCCGCCACGGCGCCGGCCACTTGCTCTGCTGTCACGTCCACGCCCCGCGCGGACCCTGTGGCATCTCGTACGGCGACCTGGTAGCCCTCGCCCGTCGCCAGCACGTCGACCCACCGGACCGGCCCGCCGGGGTGGCCGCAGCGCCGCTCGCAGCCGGAGAAATACACGGGCAGTCGGCTTCGCGGCGGGCCCGGTCGGCCGTCGCCGGACGCCTCGCCCGCCACCGCGCGCGCCGCCTCGGCACGCACATCGGCCAGGGACTTGGCGCAGCCGGGCCGTCCCGTGCACGCGCCGACCCCGAACCAGGGGGAGCGCGGCGCGGTCACCAGCCCGGCGTCGGCGAGTTCCCGCAGCGCGGCCTCGGCACCGCCCGGGGAGAAGCCGGGCAGCACCACGCCGCGCCAGGGTGTCACACGCAACTCGCCCGAGCCGCTCCGGGCGGCGAGCTCGGCGAGCAGCCGCCACCGCGCGGCGGTGAGCCGCCCCAGCGGGACGGCGACCGACACCGCGCACCGCCCGTCCGGCCCGGCGACGAGCCCGACGAGTGGTGTGCTCGGCGCGGTGGTTGGGGAGTGAGGGCTGAGGGGTATGGCCTGGATTCCTGCATCGGCGAGTCGCCCGGCCAATTGGTCGGCCGTCACGGCGTGTCGCGCCGGCAGCTCGCTCACACGCCACGCGCGTGTGCCACTCGCGCGCACGGCGTCGAGAAACGCCACCGCGGCCAGCGCCGCCGCGCGCGGCGCGTCCGCGGCGCGTACCCGGAGCTCGGCGCCCGGAGTGTCGGCACCCTCCGGCCGGCTGCCCCGGCGCGCCGGGACGGCTGCCGTGCCGGGGACGCCCGCCGCGCCGCGAGTGCCCGCCGTGCGGGGCGCGCTCGCCGTGCGGGGGGCGCTCGGCGGGCCAGGGGTGCCCGCCACGCCGGGTGTGCCTGGCGTGTCTGGGGTGCTTGCGGCGTCAGGAGCACCCCCTGCGCCCTGGGGGCTCGCACTGTCAGGCGCCCCCGCCGCACCAGGGGCGCCCGCGGCGCTGCGAGTGCCTGCCGTGCGGGGTGCGCCCGCCGCACCAGGCGCACCCATCGTGCCAGGCGCACCCACCGTGCCAGTCGTCCCCGGCAGGGCAGGTGCGCCCGCCGCGCCACGGGTGTCCGCCACGCACGCCCCGGCGGGCTCCGGGCGCGTGTCCGATCGCGCGCCCGGACGGGCCGGTTCGTGCCCCCCGGCGGAGCCGAGCCGCAGCACCGCCTCGCCGTCCGGCGCTGCGATCAATGTCACATCCGCGCCCAGCGCCGCCACATCGCCGCGCCCGTCGTCGAGCGCGAACAGGAACCGGCCCGACAGCCCCGCCAGTTCGGCCAATCCGGAACCCGCGGGCGCGTTGTCGCACAGCAGGGCGTCCAGCTCTCTCGCCCACGCCGAGACATCCGCGTGCCCCGCCCCGTCCAGCCCGGACAGCGGGGACGCCACGATGTTGCGCACCCGGTCGTGGCGGTCCGACGGGAGCAGCCCTGCCGTCCGCAGCCGGGCCGCGAGTCCGGCTCCGCACCCCGCGTCGAGGCCGCGCAGCTGCAGATTGCCCCGGGAGGTGAGATCCAGCCGGCCGTCGCCCAACTCCTCGGCCGCGAGCGCCAGCACGAGCGCCTGACGCACCGTCAGGAGCCCGGCGGGCAGCCGCACCCGGGCCAGTGCGCCGTCGTCCGCCGAGTGCAGGCGCAGCGCGCCGGGGCAGGCGTCGTCGCGACCGCGCGCGGGGGTTTCGTCCCCTGGTGGGGCGGTTGTCGGGGGGAGGGGCATGGCGGCGAGCATACCGACGATTGCGTTCGGCTCACCGCCCCGCGGCAGGTCAGAAGCGCTCGGACCGTCCAACAGCAGGGCCCGCGGCGTCGCGTGCCGATGGCTCTCTCCCCCAGCTACCGCTGGCAGGCGCCCCCAGCCGCACCGCGCTCGTCGCACGCAGGGGGTACCTCCCAGCGGTAGCTGGGGGAGCCGCCGCGCTCTCCTCACGCGGCACACCCGGACTCGGCCCTCGACCCTCCCCGCAGGCCCTGCGGGCCTGGGAGGTACCCCTCCTTCCCCCGCGTTCCCTACTGCCGGACGGTTTTACTATGCTCACGGCGGGTCGGTCCCGGCCCGCCACAACAAAAGACGGCAAAAAGGGTAGGAAGCCGGTGGAAATCCGGCGCGGTCCCGCCACTGTGAGCGCGGCAGCCGGTATTGCGACGGCCGCGCGAGCCAGGAACTCCCGCCGTCTTCAACCCGCCCGGGGCGCGGACCCCGAGGAAGGCCTGCCGTCGCATGATCCTGCTGCTGTCGACGTCCGACACCGACCTGCTCAGTGCCCGCGCGGCACAGACTCCGGTGCCCTATCGGCTCGCCAACCCGGCCCGGCTCCCCCTGGACGAGCTGCCCGCGCTCCTCGACGGCGTCGAACTCGTCGTCGTACGGCTGCTCGGCGGGGTGCGCGCCTGGCAGGAAGGGCTCGACGCGCTGCTCGCCGGGGACCGCCCGGTCGTGGTCCTGACCGGCGAACAGGCCCCGGACGCCCAGCTCATGGAGGCGTCCACGGTCCCGGTCGGGATCGCCGCCGAGGCCCACGCCTATCTCGCGCACGGCGGGCCCGGCAACCTCGGCCAGCTGGCCCGCTTCCTGTCCGACACCGTCCTGCTGACAGGCCACGGCTTCGAGCCGCCCGCACCCGCGCCCTCGTGGGGCCCGCTGGAGCGCACCGCGCGCGAGGACGTCACCGGCCCGCGGATCGCCGTGCTCTACTACCGCGCCCACCACATGAGCGGCAACACCGCCTTCGTCGAGGCGCTGTGCCAGGCCGTCGAGGACACCGGGGGCCGCGCGCTGCCGCTGTACGTCGCCTCGCTGCGCGCACCCGAGCCCGAGTTGCTGGAAGCCCTCGCCGAGGCTGACGCGGTGGTGACCACCGTGCTCGCCGCGGGCGGTACCCGGCCCGCCGAGGCATCGGCCGGCGGCGATGACGAGGCGTGGGACGCGGGCGCGCTGGCCGGGCTGGACGTCCCGGTGCTCCAGGCGCTGTGCCTGACCGGCCCGCGCGCCGCGTGGGAGGCGAATGACGAGGGTCTTTCGCCTCTGGACGCGGCGACCCAGGTCGCCGTCCCGGAGTTCGACGGACGGCTGATCACGGTGCCGTTCTCCTTCAAGGAGACCGACGAGGACGGCCTGCCCGTCTATGTCGCCGACCCCGAGCGCGCCGCGCGTGTCGCGGGAATCGCCGTACGACACGCCCGGCTGCGCCACATACCGGCGGCCGACAAGCGCCTCGCGCTCGTGCTGTCCGCCTACCCCACCAAGCACTCCCGCATCGGCAACGCCGTCGGCCTGGACACGCCCGCCAGCGCCGTCGCCCTGCTGCGCCGGCTGCGCGCGGACGGCTTCGACCTCGGCCCGGTGGAGGGACCCGAGGCGTTGCCCGGTCTCGCCTCCGGCGACGGTGACGAGCTGATCCGGGCCCTCATCGAGGCGGGCGGCCACGACCAGGACTGGCTCACCGAGGAGCAGCTGGCCCGCAATCCGGTCCGGATCCCCGCCGCCGACTACCGCCGCTGGTACGCCCGGCTGCCGCAGGAGCTGCGCGAGGCGGTGGAGGGGCACTGGGGGCCACCGCCGGGCGAGATGTTCGTCGACACCAGCCGCGACCCCGAGGGCGAGATCGTGCTGGCCGCGCTGCGCCGGGGCAATCTGCTGGTCGTCATCCAGCCACCGCGCGGCTTCGGCGAGAACCCGATCGCCATCTACCACGACCCCGATCTGCCGCCCTCCCATCACTATCTGGCCGCCTACCGCTGGATCGCGACCCCCCAGGCCGACGGCGGCTTCGGCGCCGACGCCATGGTGCACCTGGGCAAGCACGGCAATCTGGAGTGGCTGCCCGGCAAGAACGCGGGCCTGTCCGCGGCCTGTGGCCCCGACGCCGCGCTGGGCGATCTGCCGCTGATCTACCCGTTCCTGGTCAACGACCCGGGGGAGGGCACACAGGCCAAGCGCCGCGCCCACGCCACCCTCGTCGACCACCTCGTGCCGCCCATGGCCCGCGCCGACTCCTACGGCGACATCGCGCGCCTGGAGCAGCTGCTGGACGAGTACGCCGCCATCTCGGCGATGGACCCGGCCAAACTCCCCGCCATCCGCGCCCAGATCTGGACCCTCATCCAGGCCGCCAGGCTCGACCACGACCTCGGCCTGGAGGACCGGCCGGACGACGACGGCTTCGACGACTTCCTGCTGCACGTGGACGGCTGGCTGTGCGAGGTCAAGGACGCCCAGATCCGTGACGGCCTGCATGTCCTCGGCACCGCCCCCTCCGGCCCCGAGCGGGTCAACCTCGTCCTGGCCATTCTGCGCGCCCGGCAGATCTGGGGCGGGACCACGGCGCTCCCCGGGCTGCGCGAGGCACTCGGCCTCGACGAGTCGGCCGCCACCCGCACCGGCGCGGACGAGGCGGAGGACCGCGCCCGCGCCCTCGTCCAGGCGATGGAGGGCGCCGACTGGGCCCCGGAGGCCGTCGAGAAGGCGTGCCTGGGGCTGCCCGAGGAGCAGCACGACGCGGTGACCGCGATCCTCGACTTCGCCGCCCGCGAGGTCGTGCCGCGGCTGGCCGCCACCACTGACGAGATCGATCACGCCGTGCACGCCCTGGGCGGCGGCTTCGTGCCCGCGGGCCCCTCCGGTTCACCGCTGCGCGGCCTGGTCAACGTCCTGCCGACCGGCCGTAACTTCTACTCCGTCGACCCCAAGGCCGTGCCCAGCCGGCTGGCCTGGGAGACCGGCCAGGCGCTCGCCGACTCGCTGCTGGAGCGCTACCGCCGCGACAACGACGGTGCCTGGCCGCGCTCCGTCGGCCTGTCGCTGTGGGGCACCAGCGCGATGCGCACCTCGGGCGACGACGTGGCCGAAGCGCTCGCACTGCTCGGCGTCCGCCCGGTGTGGGACGACGCCTCGCGGCGCGTCACGGGACTGGAACCCGTCCCCTTCGACCAGTTGGGTCGCCCCAGGGTCGATGTCACCCTGCGCATCAGCGGCTTCTTCCGCGATGCTTTCCCGCATGTCGTGGCGCTGCTCGACGACGCCGTACGCCTCGCCGCCTCCCTCGACGAGCCCGAGGGCGACAACTACATCCGCGCCCACGCCCAGGCCGACCTCGCCGAGCACGGCGACGAACGCCGCGCCACCACCCGTATCTTCGGCTCCCGCCCCGGCACCTACGGCGCGGGTCTGCTCCAGCTCATCGACAGCCGCGACTGGCGCACCGACGCCGACCTGGCCGAGGTCTACACGGTCTGGGGCGGCTACGCGTACGGCCGCGGCCTGGAAGGCCGGCCGGCCCGCGCGGAGATGGAGAGCGCCTACCGCCGGATCGCGGTCGCGGCCAAGAACACCGACACCCGCGAACACGACATCGCCGACTCGGACGACTACTTCCAGTACCACGGAGGCATGGTCGCCACCGTGCGCGCCCTCAAGGGCACCGCCCCGGCCGCGTACATCGGCGACTCCACCCGCCCCGAGACGGTCCGCACCCGCACCCTGCACGAGGAGACCTCCCGGGTCTTCCGCGCGCGCGTGGTCAACCCGCGCTGGATCGAGGCGATGCGCCGCCACGGCTACAAGGGCGCCTTCGAACTCGCCGCGACCGTCGACTACCTCTTCGGCTACGACGCCACCACGGGCGTGGTAGCAGACTGGATGTACGACAAGCTGGCCCAGAGCTATCTCCTCGACCCCGAGAACCGCTCCTTCCTCCAAGAGGCCAACCCCTGGGCGCTGCACGGCATGGCCGAGCGGCTGCTGGAGGCGGAGAGCCGCGGCCTGTGGGAGCACCCGGACCCCGAGGTCCTGGCGGCGGTGCGGGAGCTGTACCTGGAGACCGAAGGAGGCCTGGAGGGCGCGGCGGGCGGGGAGGACGAGGCCGAATGACCGACTCGGGGAGTGGGGCAGCGCCGCTGGAGTCGGTGGGCTGGGTCTGCGTACGCGACGGGCAACTGCTGGCGGTGCGCACCCGCGGGCGCGACGCGTTCTATCTGCCCGGAGGCAAGCTCGAACCGGGGGAGGACGGGCCGCAGGCTCTGGCCCGGGAACTCGCGGAGGAACTCGGCCTGACCGCCGCGCCCGCGGCCCTGGCCGCAGGTGAGCCCTTCGTCATCGAGGACGAGGCACACGGCCAGGGCGGCCGACGGCTGCGGATGACCTGCTATACGGGCGCGGCGCAGGGCGAGCCGGCCCCGGGCCGGGAAATCGCCGAGCTGGCCTGGCTCACGGCGGACGGGGCCGGCCGCTGCGCCCCCGCGCTGCGCCAGGTGCTGCACCGGCTGGTCGCCGAGGGCCGCGTCCGCCGCGCGTGACGCGGCCCGCCCCGACCGGGCCCGTCCGGCGCCGGATATCACCCGGCGCCGGATATCAGGAGTGCTTGAGGGGCGCCGGGGAAGCCGCGGGCCGGGAGGCCGAGCGGACGCGCTCGGGCCAGGGCGGACAGTTCACCAGCTCGGCCCACTCCCGGTCGTAGCGCCCCGGCACGGCCCGGCCCGCGGAGGCCCAGCGCTCGACCAGGGCGGCGTAGATGGGCACACAGGTGCTCTGATGGAGCGTTTCGCCGCCCGCGGTGCTCCGGTCCAGCGCTCTGCTCGGCTGCGAGAGAGAACGGCGTCGCATCGTCGTCGTCATGTCAGGCCAACGCGCCGCGCCCGGCGCGGTCACCGGCTCCCCGCGGAGCTCACCCGGACCGGGGCGGTCTCGCACATATCACCGACCGTGCCCGACAATGAAAAGCGTTGCCGAATTCAGAAAGGCATACCGCGTCGCCGCCGGTATCGCCGCCCGTGCCACGTGATTGCGGCACTTGATAACCGTGTCCATTGCAGCCTTTGGATTATTTTCCGATGTGCTGTTCAATTGCGCTGTTCCGATGGTTGATTCGAGGAGGCGCGGGTGGGCACCCATACGCACGGACACGGGGAGGGCCACGCCGGGCACAGCCATGGGGTGGCGGAGAACGCCGACCGTCGCTGGCTGCTGGCCGCGCTCTCGCTGATCAGCGGCTTCATCGTGATCGAGGGCGTCATCGGGGTGGTCGCGCGCTCGCTGGCGCTGATCTCCGACGCCGCCCATATGCTCACCGACGCCGCGTCCATCGTTCTCGCGCTGTTCGCGATCCGGCTCGCGGCCCGCCCCTCACGCGGCGGCTACACCTACGGTCTCAAACGCGCCGAAATTCTCTCGGCCCAGGCCAATGGGCTCTCGCTGCTGCTCCTCGCGGTGTGGCTGGGCTATGAGTCGGTGGAGCGTCTGATCGACCCGCCCGATGTGAACGGCGCTCTGGTCCTGGCCACCGGACTCGCCGGAGTGGCCGTCAATATCGCGGCGGCCTGGTGCATGTCCAAGGCCAATCGCAGCTCGCTCAACGTCGAAGGCGCCTATCAGCACATCCTCAACGACCTCTTCGCCTTCATCGGCACCGCCATCTCCGGTGTCGTCGTTCTGACCACCGGTTTCGCGCGTGCGGACGCGATCGCCTCGCTCGTCGTGGTCGCGCTCATGGTCAAGGCCGGCGTGGGGCTCGTCCGGGCCTCCGGCCGGGTGCTGCTGGAGGCCGCGCCGAGCGGGGTCGAGCCCGACGAGATCGGCGACCGGCTGGTGTCCCACGCGGCCGTGGCCGAAGTGCACGATCTGCATGTCTGGCAGATCACCTCGGGGGAGGTCTCGCTCTCCGCCCATGTGCTGGTCGCGGCCCCGGACGGCGACTGCCACGCCGTTCGCGAGGATCTGGAGCGGATGCTGGGCGAACACTACGGAATCACCCACACCACCCTCCAGGTCGACCACCTCGGCGACCGTCGGCCGCCGAACGACGCAGACGGCCCGGCGATCGAGGGCGACGCGCGCGACGAGCACTGCCTCGCCGCCCATGGGCCGGTGCACCGCTCGGCGCCGCACGGCCATTGACACATTCGCGGTGCGGGTAATCCGCCACCCCGGTTCGGAAAGATATGCGCCGAACTGATCCGCGATTTCTGGGCGCGTACGGGCTCATCAATTGAATCGCGTATCAACAGGCACAGGTGCGAATGAGCCGAAATAGGCCCCGAATCCAGTGATCATGTGGGTCGGAGGTATCCTCGGCTACGAACTGAATACGGGGGAACGGGCAGGGCCTTGTCGCCAATGAACCGGGGGGTTCGCGAATGAGGTTTCAGGTTCTGGGAAGTTTCGAAGTCCTGGACGACTCCCGCGTCCGTACGCCGAGCGCCCCCAAGCTCCGCCGGACCCTGGCCCTGCTGATACTGCGGCACAACGAGGTCGTGCCCACCAAGGCCCTCATCGACGAACTGTGGGGAAGCAGTCCCCCGGACAAGGCCATTCGCGCCGTACACACCTATGTCTATGAACTCCGCCGCAACCTGGCCCGTCCGGGCTGCGGCGGAGAGCTGTTACTCCAGACCCGGCCGGGCGGCTATGCAGCCCGCGTGCCGGAAAGCGCGATCGACCTCAATTCCTTTCGGGTCCTGGTCGAAGAAGGCAGGGAGGTGCTTGCCGCCGGGGACCCGGGACATGCCAGGGGAGTACTGAACCGAGCCCTGGGGATGTGGCAGGGCAGCGCCCTGGCCAATGTGGACTGCGGGGAACTGCTCGAAGCGCATGCCACCGCGCTGGAGGAGCGCCGGCTGCGCGCCCTGGAGATGCGAGTCGAAGCCGATTTCCAGCTCGGCCGGCACCATGAGCTGAACGGTGAGCTCAAGGCGCTGGCCGCGGCCAGGCCCCTGCACGAAGGCATCCACGCCAAGCTGATGCTCGCGCTCTACCGTTCCGGGCGGCGCGGCGAGGCGCTGAAGGTCTTCCACGATCTGCGCCGCCATCTGGTCGACGAGCTGGGCCTGGAGCCGGGCGCCGAACTCCAGCGGCTGCAGCGCTCCATGCTCGCCGGGGACCCGTCGCTCGACCCGCCGACCGCCCCGCCCCCGCCGCCCCGCCGCGTACAGCCCCCGGCCCCGCCCGCCCAACTTCCCCGGGACACCGTCGACTTCACCGGGCGGCAGGCCGTGCTCGACGAGATCGCCGGCCTGCTCGCGGCCCACGGCGACACCACGGGCCTGCCCGTGGTGTCGCTGGTCGGTATGCCGGGTGTCGGCAAGACGGCCACCGCCATCCACCTCGCCCATGCGGTCCGCGCCCGCTACCCCGACGGGCAGCTGTACGTACCTCTGGGCGGATCGCAGCCCACCCCGGCGACCGCGGCGGAGGCGATGGAGCACATCCTGCGGGGGATCGGCGTGGCGCCGCGCGACATCCCCACCACACTGGGCGGGCGGACGGCGTTGTTCCGCACCTGGAGCTCCGACCGCCGGGTGCTGCTGGTGCTGGACGACGCCGACTCGCCGCGGCAGGTCGAACCGCTGCTCCCGGGCGGCACCGGCTGCGCCGTGCTGATCACCGCCCGCTCCCTGCTGTACGGGCTGCGCGGGGCGCGGACCGTGGCGCTCGGCTGCCTGTCCACCGCGGAGGGCGGGCAGCTGCTCACCCGGCTGATCGGACGGGAGCGGACGGACGCCGAGCCCGAGGCCGTCGCCGACGTGGTGCGGCTGGCGGACGGGCTGCCCCTGGCCATCACCTTCCTCGGCGAGCGGCTGATGGCCTTGCGGCCGGTCGGTATCTCCTGCGTACTGGCGAAGATACGATCCGCCAAGGGGCGGCACCGGCTCTCCGAACTGTCGGCGCTGGGGCTCGACCTGTACGACCGGCTGGACAGCTGCTTCCGCAAGCTCGACGAAAACACCCAGGAAGCCTTTCTGCGGCTGGCCCTGATACCGCAGCGGCTGTTCACCGCCGGGCAGGGCGCCCGGGCGCTGGGCACGGACACCACCACGGCCGATGTGGTGCTGATGCGGCTGGTCGACGCCTCACTGGTGGAGGTCTCGGAGGAGCGGGCGGCGGGCGGGCGGCACTACCGCTTCCGGGAACCGGTCCGCGAATACGCGCTGGAGAAGGTGGCGGTGGCGCGTACGGCGCCGTCGGTGCGCCACTTCATGGGCTTCTGAGCCGCGGGCACCCCCCTGGCTATCGGTCTCGCCGGTCCGGGCGGTCGAGGGCGACCGGGGGCAGGAATTCGCGGATGAGTGTGCGGTGCCACCACGCGCCGGTCGCCCGCAACTCATCCCAGGTCGTGAAGCGGTACAGAAACAGCCGGGCGCGGATGTGGGTGGGCGGCGCGCCGGGGAAGGGGCACACCCGTAGCAGCTTCAGTGTGGCACGGTCGCCCTCCAGCAGCTTGGTGACCAGCGGGCCGAACCAGGACCGGGCGTAGGCCGGTGAGATCCCGGCGAACCACATCATCCAGTCGAGCCGCAGATGGTACGGGGCGAACTGGCGCGGCATCCGGCGCACATCGCCCGGCTTGCCCCGGAACTCGTACTCCTTCCACACCGCGTCCGGCGTGGGCACCGGCTCGTCGGTGCCCTGGATCACCACCTCGAACCGGGCGCGGTTGACGCTGCCGAAGGCGCCGTAGGTGTTGACCAGGTGCAGCGGGTTGAACGAGTAGTTCATCAGCTGACTGCCCGACACCAGGTTCCGGGCCGGCCAGTAGCTGAGCACCACCACCAGCACGGTGGCGGCCAGCACCAGGGCCTCGTACCACACCGGGGGGCCGGCGAGCGGCGGCGGCTCGGGGAGCCCCAGCGCCTGGGCCGCGCGCCGCCCGTCGACCGCGGCGAGGGCCAGCAGGATGGTCACCCAGTTCAGCCACGAGAAGTTGCCGGACGCGACCAGCCACAGCTGGGTGACCACGATCACGCCCCCGGCCACGCTCGCCACCGGCTGCGGCGCGAACAGCGCGAAGGGCACGGCCAACTGGGCGACGTGGTTGGCCGCGACCTCGACCCGGTGCAGGGGCCCCGGCAGCCGGTGGAAGAACCAGCTCAGCGGGCCCGGCATCGGCTGTGTCTCGTGGTGGTAGTACAGACAGGTCAGCTGCCGCCAGCAGCGGTCCCCCCGGATCTTGATCAGCCCGGCGCCGAACTCGACCCGGAACAGCAGCCAGCGCAGCAGCCACAGCACCAGGACCGGCGGCGCGGTGCGGGCGTTGCCGAGGAAGACGGCGAGAAAGCCGGTCTCCAGGAGCAGTGACTCCCAGCCGAACCCGTACCACACCTGTCCGACGTTGACGATCGACAGATACAGCAGCCACAGCACCAGCCACATCAGCATCGCGACCCACAGCGGCACCCGGTCCGCGGCCCCCGCCACCACCGCGGCGGCGAGCGCGGCCCCCAGCCAGGCGCAGCCGGTGAAGAAGCGGTCCGAGAAGTGGAGGTGGAACAGGCTGGGGGAGCGCCGGAACGGCATGTGCGCGGTGAACCGCGGCACCGGCGTCAGGCCGCGCTCGCCGATCAGGGCCCGCCCCTGGTTCGCCGCGACCATAAAGGCGATCACATACAGGGCCGCCAGCCCCTGTTGGAAGACCAGCCGGGTCAGCCAGTAGTCGGATGAGGTGAACCAGTCCATGCGGAACCGCTCCCTGGGCCTGTTTCCCGGCTCGGTTCGCCCTCGCCGCCGGGCACCCGGCTATCCGTACCACCTACCGCCGGACGCGCGCTGTCCGGCGGGCCCCGGGGCGGGCCGAGTTCATCCGGTCGGCGCGGTGCGCCCGCCGGTCCTCGCTTAACCGGTTCAGGGCCGTCGTGGCGGGGCGGTGCTGCCGCGCGGGGTGAGGGCCGGGGTGGGCGCCTGGTGGGCGCTGGGCGCCGCCTGGCCGAGCACATCGAACAGGCGGCGGGCGACCTCGGCACCGAAGCCGAAGACGTCATGGCTCATCGCCGACAGCGTGGGGTGGGTGAGCTGGCACAGCTGGGAGTCGTCCCAGGCCAGCAGCGAGACGTCGGCGGGCACCGAAAGCCCCATCTCGGCGGTCACCGACAGGCCGGCCACCGCCATGATGTCGTTGTCGTAGATGACGGCCGTCGGCCGGTCCGCCGAGGCCAGCAGCGCCCGCGTGGCGCGCGCCCCTTCCTCCCCCGAGAAGTCGGTGGCGACCGTGCGCCCGTCGGCCAGGCCCAGCTCCCGTACGGCCGCTTCGAAGGCAGCGGTACGGATCACGCTGTGCCCCAGCGTGGCGGGGCCGCTCACCCGGGCGATCCGCCGGTGGCCCAGCGCCGCCAGATAGCGAACCGCCTCGGTGACGGCCGTGCCGTCGTCGGTCCATACGCAGGTGAATCCGCCGGCCAGAGAGGGGTGCCCGGCGGCCACGGCGGGCACCCCGAGCCGGTGCAGCTCGGGGACGCGCGGATCCCCGTCGTGGAGGTCGACGAGAATCGACCCGCCGACCTGCCGCCCCCGCCACCACGCCTCCTGGACCTCGATCTCCTCGCGCACATCCCGCACCAGCCGCAGCAGCAGCGAGCAGGACCGCTCGACGAGCACGCTCTCGATGCCCGAGACGAACTCCATGAACCACGGCTCGAGCCCCAGCATCCGGGCCGGCCGGGCGATGGCCAGGCCCACGGCGTCCACCCGTGCGTTGGACAGCGACCGGGCGGACAGATGCGGCGCCCACCCCAGCTCCCGGGCGGCCTCGAAGATTCGAGCCCGGGTGGCCTGGGAGACGCCCGGGCGGTCGTTGAAGGCCAGCGACACCGCGCCCTTGGAGACCCCGGCCCGCGCGGCGACGTCCTTGATGGTGACGCGCCGCGCCGGCCCTGCCGTGACCTCGCTGTCCATGCACCGACTCCCGCTGCTCGGCTGCCGCTCGCGACGAACGCCACACCCTACCGCGTCGGTAAACCGGTCAAGGTCGATTTTCCGGTGCCCTGGCCGCGAACGGCCACCGGCCGCGCCGCTCGCGGCTCCTCACCCACTCCGCCGGTACGCCGACGAAGCGGATGCCGACGAAGCGGAAGCCGATGGAGCGGAGAAGGGCCCGCGGCCGAGTACCTGGCCGAGCGCGCCCATCGGCGGTTTGAGCAGATCGCCGGCGCGGGGCAGCGACGAGCCCGGCGCCACCAGGCCCCGCAGCCCGGCCGGAAGGGGCAGCCGGTGCCAGGGCACATACCGGCCCACCAGGCCGAAGGCCGCGCGTAGCGGGGCCTGCAGGACGGCGACAGGGCGCGGTGTGACGGGGGTCGGCGGTCCGGCGGGGGCGAGCAGTCCGGTGGGGGTCAGCCGCAGCCCCAGCCGCTGGGCGCCGCTCGCCTCGTATGCGGCCTTGCGGGCGCGGTTGAGGTTGCCCAGCGGGCGGAACTCCTCCGTGGTGTGCCAGGGGTCGAAGGCCAGCCGCTCCACCCGGCGCGCCGCCGAGCGGGCCGCGGCCGCGTCCAGGTCCTGTCGCGGCACGGTCAGCAGGGCCACCGGGATGACGGGCGCGTCGCTCTCCCGCCACTCCACCGAGCCGTCCTCCACCGGGGTGCGGCGCTCGTCCAGATACCGCTGCACACACAGCTCGAAGCTGATGTCGCCGGTGAACAGGCGCTGTGTCAGCTCCCGGTGGAGATAGTCGGGATCGCCCCGGTCGGGCGGCGGGGCCGGGGTGCCGCCGGGAGCGGGGCGCAGCTGGTAGCGGACCGGCCCCGCGTCGCCCCACAGGATCGCCCCGCTGCTCCAGAAGGTCTCGCGGGCCAGCGAGCCGACGGCGTGCCGGGCGGCGGTGTGCACATTGCGGCGCATCCGGGCAGCGGTGGACCAGCCGACGGCCAGCGGCAGCTTCACCAGCAGCCCGAAGGCCTGCTCGGCGGCGCTGCCCGCGCCCGCCATGGCCTTGGCGAAGGCGACGTATTCGCGCGCGTCGGCGGCGTGCGACACCGGGAAACCGGTGGCCAGCAGGTCGTGTGTCCCCTCGGCCCCGGCCCGCACCCGTACGGCCATCCGCCGCAGACCGGGCGCGGCGTGCGGCCGCTCGGCGCCGCGCGCGTCGGACAGCCGCACCGCGGCCGAATACTCGGCGCCCGGCTGCGCGTAGCCGACCCGCAGCACCTCCGGCAGGTCGTCGTGGAAGCGCAGCCGGGCGTTGTCCACGCCGAGTGCCGGCCTGGCCTGGAAGGTACGCAGCAGACGCGCGGGGCTGCCGCCGGGCCGGTACGCCCCCCGCACGCCCACCAGCTCGTGCGCCAGCTTGTCCAGGACCCGCCGCTCCGCCTCCAGGCTGCCGCCCTCGTACCGTTCGTAACAGAGAAATGACGCAGCGTGACGCAGCGTGGGCCGCTCGTGCTGTGCGGTGTCGACCATGGGGGAAGCCTCCGTGCGGAACGGGGAGAGACGCGGTACTGCGGGGCGGCGCGGGCGTGCCGAGCCGGTGCGCGGCGCAGGTCCGGCTCTTGGGTCAGCGTAGGGGCGGGGCATCGGACCCGCAGCTCAGCGCCGCTGGAGGGGTGACCAGCCGGGTCCCGGCCGCTGGGGCACACTGGTCATATGCCGGAATTGCCCGAGGTGGAGGCCCTGGCGCAGATCCTGGCCGAGCGCGCCGTCGGCCGGGAGGTCGCCCGTGTCCACCCCGCCGCGGTCAGCGTCCTCAAGACGTACGATCCGCCGCTGACCGATCTCGAAGGGCGCACCGTCACCGCGGTGCGCCGCCACGGCAAGTTCCTCGACCTGGCCACCGACGGCCCGCATCTGGTCCTCCACCTCGCCAGGGCGGGCTGGCTGCGCTGGCGGGACGGCCTCCCGGAGGACCCGCCCCGCCCTGGCAAGGGCCCGCTGGCGCTGCGGCTGCGCCTGGCCGGCCCGGAGGGCGCCGGCTTCGACCTCACCGAGGCGGGCACCCGCAAGGCGCTGTCCGTCTACTGTGTGCGCGACCCCCAGGAGGTGCCGGGCATCGCCCGGCTGGGGCCGGACCCGCTCGCGGAGTCCTTCACCATCGAGGAGTTCGCCGAGTTGCTGCGCGGAGTGCGCCACCGGATCAAGGGCGTGCTGCGCGACCAGAGCGTCATCGCCGGGATCGGCAACGCCTATTCGGACGAGATCCTGCACGCTGCCCGGATGTCGCCCTACCGGCTGGCAGGCGACCTGACGGAGGAGGAGATCGCCCGGCTGTACGAGGCGATGGGCACCACGCTGCGCGACGCCGTCGGGCGCTCTCTGGGGCTGGCGGCGCGCGACTTGAAGGCGGAGAAGCGCAGCGGTATGCGGGTGCACGGCCGCACCGGCCAGCCCTGTCCGGTGTGCGGCGACATGGTCCGCGAGGTGTCCTTCGCGGACTCCTCCCTGCAGTACTGCCCGACCTGCCAGACCGGTGGGAAGCCGCTCGCCGACCGGCGGCTGTCCCGGCTGCTGAAGTAGCGCCGGCCGGGGCCCTTCAGGCGCGCGTCGTACGCTCGCCGGGGCCGCCTCAGGCACGCGTCGCACTCTCGTAGTCGCCCAGGAAACGGAACTGCCCCTTCTCGACCCGGTTGAGGAACAGCGCGGTGCCCGGCGTCAGGGAGCCGTTTCCCCGCTCGAAGGCGTACGTCTTGGTGATCCCCCGGTACCGGACCGCGCGCAGCCTGCGCGCCATGGACTCCCGGTCGACGCCCTGTGGACCCAACTCGCGCAGCGCCTGGGCGATGAGCCCGACGACGTCGTACGCCTCGGCGGCGTAGCGCCCGGGCGCGGACCCGTACCGCTTCCGGTAGGCGGCAGCGAAGGACCGCGCCGCGGGCAGGGCCGTCGTGTCGCTGAAGGCCGAGCTGAGCAGCCAGCCGTTCGCGGCCTCGCCATGCACACGCCCCGTCCAGCACCGCCCAGGCGCGCGGGTCGTTCTCGAAAGGGTGCTGCCGTACGAAGTCGGCCCCGAGTCCTGCGGCCCGGCGATCACCTGGCGGGCAAGCCGCAGCGCCCGCGCGGAGGTGTCGGGCACCCGGTCGGGGCGCACCGTGAAGTCGGGGCCGGACGGGGTCGGGCTCGCCCGCGGCGCGTCGTTCACCGACGCGGCGCCCCCAAGTCCGAAGGCGTACCCGGGCGCTTGGGGCCCGTCCCGCCGGACCCCGACGAACAGCCGGCCAGAAGCAGGCCGACCGACAAGGCGGCCACACTGCCCCGAAGCACCCCGTGACATCGCACAGTTGCACCCTCCCCCCACACACGACCGTCAATGACACCTTAAAATGCCGCCGTTCCACACCAGACCCGGCGTCATATCCGCCGGGGACTGGACGGCATTGGCCGACCCTGATAGCGCTGTGCCGAGAAGTACCCGCACCACCCACTGTCCCCCCACTCCACTCCACTCCACGGAGCACCATGACCAATGCCCTGATCATCGGTGGCGGAATCGCCGGAACCGTGACCGCGATCGCCCTGCGCAAGGCCGGAATCAACGCGGCCGTGTACGAGGCATATCCCCCAGACGGCACGGCAGGCACAGACGGCACAGCCGACGCAGCCGCCACCGAAGCGGGTGCGTTTCTGCTCATCTCCGCCAACGGCATGGAGGCGTTGCGCACCATCGGCGCACACCAGCCGGTGCTGGACAACTCCTTCCCGGCAGGCCGCGCCGACTTCATCAGCAACACCGGCAAACGGCTCGGCGGGCGACCCATGGCCGGCTCCGAGGAGGGCGCGCTGAGCGCCCGTACGATCAAACGTGCCACCCTGGCACGGGTGTTGCGCGAGGAGGCGGCGCGCCGCGGTGTGCGCGTCGAGCACGGCAAGCGCCTCCTGGCGGCCCAGACCGGCCCCGACGGACGCGTGGTGGCCTCCTTCGCGGACGGCGGGCGGGCCCAGGGGGACCTGCTCATCGGCGCCGACGGAATCCACTCCCTCATCCGCAGGACCATCGAAGCCGCGGCGCCCCGGCCACGCTTCACCGGCCAGCACACGGTGTGCGGCTACACTCGCGACGCCGCGTCGCCCCCGGACCCCGACAGCTACGCCATGATCTACGGCAAGCGCGCGTTCTTCGGCTGCACCACGGCCCCCGACGGCGAGGTCTGGTGGTTCGCCAACACCCCGGGCGCCGAGCTGTCCAAGGACGAGCTCGCGGCGATCACCCCGGAGCAGTGGCGGGAGCAACTGGCCGGTCTGTTCGCGGACGACAACACCCCGGCGGCCGAGATCATCCGCGCGAGCGGCGAGTCCATCGTCGCCACCAACGCCTACGACATCGCCTCGACGCCCACCTGGTCCGACGAGGCGATGGTCCTGGTGGGGGACGCGGTGCATGCCTGTGCGCCGAACGCCGCCCAGGGTGCGTCCCTGGCCATCGAGGACGGCGTGGTGCTCGCCAAGTGCCTGCGCGACCTGCGCACGCCCCGGTCGGCGTTCGCCGCGTACGAGCGGCTGCGCCGCGAGCGGGTGGAGCGGGTGGTCGCGACGAGCGCGGGCCTGGTCCGCCGCACCGTGCCCGGGCCGGTGGGCCGGGCCCTGCGGGACGCGATACTCCCGCGGAAACTCGAGCGGGCGGACGCCGACGGCGGCGCGGACTGGCTGACCGGTTACCGCATCGACTGGGACGAGCGCGTCACCGGGGAGGTGGCACGGGCCCGTCGATAACGAGCCGCGGACGCGGCACGCCGGCTCGGCCTCAGGCCCCCTGGGGTCCGGTCGGCCGGGGGCACCTCCCAGCGGTAGCTGAGGGCGAGCCGAAGGGGCGCGGTCGCTGTCGAAAGGGAGAGCGCGCGGAGGCCCTGAGGTACGAAGGGCCGAGCACGGTCGACCGTCGACAGGGGCTTCAGCGCCCCTCGGGGGCACCTCCCAGCGGTAGCTGGGGGAGAACCGAGCCAAAAAAGGGGCGCGTTTGGCCTGGGCGACCGGGGGGCACTCGAAGCGTTCCGTGAGATCCGCACGCCCGGGAGCCCCGCGTGAACCGAGTCCGCATCGTGATCGTCGGCGCCGGATTCGCCGGCTACCAGGCGGCCCGTACGCTCTCCCGCACCTTGCGGGACGAGGCGGAGATCGTCCTGGTCAACCCCAACGACTACTTTCTGTATCTGCCGCTGCTGCCGCAAGTGGCGGCCGCCCTCCTGGAACCCCGCCGGGTCTCGATCTCCCTCACTCAGACCCTGCCGGGGGTCCGCCTGGTGCTCGGCGAGATCGAGTCGGTCGATCTCGACGCCCGCCGGATCAACTGGACGGACCCCGAGGGCCGGCGTGGCCGGATGGACTACGACCGGCTCGTGCTGTCCGTCGGCAGCGTCAACAAGTTGCTGCCGATCCCCGGCGTGGCCGAGCATGCGCACGGCTTCCGGGGCATGCCCGAGGCGCTGTATCTGCGCGACCACATGATCCGCCAGATGGAGCTGGCCGGGGCGGCCGACGACCCCGCGGAGCAGGCCGCCCGCCGCACCTTCGTGGTGGTCGGCGCGGGGTACACCGGCACCGAGGTGGCCGCACACGGCGTGCTGCTCACCGACGCCCTCGCTCGCCATAACGGCGCGCTGCGCGGCGCCCCGCCGCCGCGCTGGCTGCTGATCGACATCGCGGACCGGGTGCTGCCCGAGCTCGACCGGAGGCTGTCCGACACCGCGGACCGGGTGCTGACCAAGCGTGGCGTGGACATCCGTACGGGCACCTCGGTCAAAGAGGCCACCAAGGATGGCGTGTTGCTCGACACCGGTGAGTTCATCGCGACCCGGTCGCTGATCTGGTGTGTGGGCGTCCGTCCGGACCCGCTCGTGGACGACCTCGGTCTGCCGACGGAGCGGGGGCGGCTGTGCGTCGACCCGTATCTCGCCGTGCCGGGTCACCCCGAGGTGCTGGCCTGCGGGGACGCGGCGGCGGTGCCCGATTTGACCCGGCCGGGCCAGTTCACGCCGATGACCGCGCAGCATGCGCAGCGGCAGGGCAAGGTGGCGGGCCGCAATGTGGCGGCCACGCTGGGGTACGGCACGCGGCGCCCGTACAAACACCACGACCTCGGCTTCACCGTCGACCTCGGCGGGGTGCAGGGAGCCGCCAATCCGCTGCATGTGCCGCTGTCCGGACCGGTGGCCAACCTGGTCACCCGCGGCTACCACCTGATGGCGATGCCCGGCAACCGCGTCCGGGTCGCCACCGACTGGCTGATCGACATGGTGCTGCCGCCGCAGGGCGTACAGCTGGGCATGGTGCGCTCCTGGGCGGTCCCGCTGGACACCGAGGCGCCCGGGCGGGTCCGGATGCCCCATACGGCCCCGGACGGCCGCTGATGGGCCAGGGACCAGAGACCACGAAGGAGCGATATGCAAGACCATCTGCTCAGCGAGCTCGGGCAGCAGCTCCGAGTGGACTCGGTACGGGCCGCGGCGGCGGCCGGATCCGGCCATCCCACCTCGTCGATGTCGGCCGCGGACCTGATGGCCGTCCTGTTGGCGAACCATCTGCATTACGATTTCGAACAGCCCCGCCACCCCGGCAACGACCACCTGGTCTTCTCCAAGGGGCATGCGTCCCCGCTGCTGTACTCCCTGTTCAAGGCGGCCGGGGCGATCAGCGACGAGGAACTTCTCACCTTCCGCAAGCTCGGCAGCCGGGTGGAGGGACACCCCACACCGCGGCTGCCGTGGGTGGATGTGGCCACCGGTTCGCTGGGACAGGGGCTGCCCATCGGCGTCGGCCTGGCGCTCGCCCGCAAGCGCCTGGACAAGGTGAACAGCCGCGTCTGGGTGCTGTGCGGGGACAGCGAACTGGCCGAGGGTTCGGTGTGGGAGGCCGTCGAGCACGGCTGGTACGAGCACCTGGACAACCTCACCGCCATCATCGACGTGAACCGGCTGGGCCAGCGCGGGCCCACCCGCCACGAATGGGATCTGGGCGCGTATGCGCGCCGTCTGCACGCCTTCGGCTGGCACACCATCGAGATCGACGGCCATGACGTCGCCGCGATCGACCGCGCCTACGGCGACGCGGCCTCCACGGTCGGCCGGCCCACGGCGATCATCGCCCGTACCGTGAAGGGCCGGGGCGTGGCCGCCGTGGAGAACCGCGAGGGCCTGCACGGCAAGCCGCTGCCGGACCCCGAGGAAGCGGTCGCCGAACTCGGCGGCGTACGGGAGATGGCCGTACCGGTCCTCGGGCCGCCCGCGGTCGGCGTCGCGCAGCCGTTTCGCGAAGGTCCCCTGACGCTGCCGCGTTTCGACCCGGGCGAAGAGGTCGCGACACGGGACGCGTTCGGGCAGGCGCTGGCCGCGCTCGGCACGGCCCGCGGCGATGTGGTCGTGCTCGACGGCGAAGTGGGCGACTCCACGCGCACCGAGCTCTTCGCCAAGGAGCACCCCGAGCGGTTCTTCGAGTGCTACATCGCCGAACAGCAACTGGTGGCCGCCGCCGTCGGGATCCAGGCACGCGGCTGGACCCCGTACGCGTCCACCTTCGCGGCCTTTTTCACCCGCGCCTATGACTTCATACGGATGGCCTCCATCAGCCGGGCCGACCTCAACCTGGTCGGGTCGCACGCCGGGGTGGCCATCGGCGAGGACGGCCCCTCGCAGATGGGACTCGAGGACCTGGCGGCCTTCCGCGCGGTGCACGGCAGCACGGTGCTGTACCCGTGCGACGCCAACCAGACCGCCCGGCTCACCGCCGAGATGGCCGAGGAGTCGGGCATCCGCTATCTGCGCACCACGCGCGGCAAGACCCCGGTCATCTACCCGCCCTCCGAAAGCTTCCCGATCGGCGGCAGCAAGCTGGTGCGCGCCACGGACGACGACCACGTGACCATCGTCGCGGCCGGAGTGACCCTGCACGAGGCGATCGCCGCCGCCGACCGGCTCGCCCAGGAGGGCATTCACGCCCGCGTCATCGACCTGTACACGGTCAAGCCGGCGGACGCCCAAACCCTGAGGGCCGCCGCCGACCTGACGGGGGGCCTGGTCACCGTCGAGGACCACCACCCCGAGGGCGGGCTGGGTGACGCGGTGCTGGAGGCCTTCTGCGACGGCTACCCGATGCCCCCCACGGCCCGGCTCGCCGTGCGCGACATGCCGACCTCCGCCACCCCGGCGCAGCAACTGGCCGCGGCCGGGATCGACGCGGAGGCGATCGCCGCCGCCGCCCGCCAACTGGTCGGCGCGGCGAACTGACGTACAACCGCTGTGACTGTACGAGGAGCGGATCATGAGCAACGACCGCGGAAAGCGTGTGGTGGTGTTCGGCGCCACCGGCAACACCGGCACCAGCGTCCTCCGGGCGCTCGGCGAGGACCCGGACGTCGCCTCCGTCGTGGGGGTTGCCCGCCGTATCCCCGCCTGGACGCCGCCGAAGGTGACCTGGATCCGGGCCGATATCGCGGAGGAGGCGGACGACCTGGTCCGGCCCCTCGAAGGCGCCGACGCCGTGATCCATCTGGCCTGGCTCATCCAGCCCAGCCACGCCCCGGTGACCACCTGGCGGACCAACGTCCTCGGCAGTATCCGCCTCTTCGAGGCCGTCGCGGCCGCGGAGGTGCCGGTGCTGGTGTACGCGTCCTCGGTGGGGGCGTACTCGCCCGGCCCCCAGGACCGCCGGGTGGACGAGTCCTGGCCCACCCACGGCTGGCCCGAGGCCGCGTACTGCCGCGAAAAGGCATACCTGGAACGGGTGCTGGACGCCTACGAGGGCGAGCATCCGCAAGTGAGGGTGGTGCGGATGCGCCCCGCCTTCCTTTTCAAGGAGCAGTCCGCGGCCGAGCAGCGCCGCCTGTTCCTGGGACCGTTCCTGCCCCGCCGACTGGTGCGCCCCGCCCTGCTGCCGGTGGTGCCCGACATCCACGGACTGCTGCTGCAGGCCCTGCACACCGACGACGCGGCCGAGGCCTATCGGCTCGCGATCGGCCGGGATGTGCGCGGCGCCTTCAACCTGGCCGCCGAACCCCCGCTCGACGCGCGCGTGCTCGCCGAGATGCTGGGTGCCAGGGTGGTCCGGACGCCGCGCATCGCCGCCCGTTCGGCACTGGCCGCCGCCTGGCACCTTCGCCTGGTCCCCGCCTCCCCCCAGCTGTTCGACGCCGCGCTGCGGCTGCCGCTGATGGACGCCGGCCGCGCCCGCGATGAACTGGGGTGGCAGCCGCGGCGCACCTCCGCGGAGACGATCGAGGAGTTCCTGCACGGTCTGCGGCACGACACCGGCATGGAGACGGCACCGCTGGCGGGACACGCGGCCCCGAGCGGTTGAGGGGGTACGGCTACCCGTCCTCTTCCCTGAAATCCTCCCATCGCGCTCTGACCACTCCGTCGGAGTCCGGCACGACGGCGCGCCAGTTCTCCATGGCGGAATCCTTGAGCATGAACGTGAAGCCCTCGTCGGTGATTTCGGAGAGAGAATCCGCGCCACCCGGATAGGAACGGTAGGTCAACTCTCCGGGCGTCAATGGAGCCTTGAAGGCAGTGAAGTCGTCGTCCAGCAGATCCGCGTCGAGCCGCAATTCGGGGTCGGACACGACGGACAGCAGTGAGCGAGGGCGGACGGCTTCGGCCACCTCGGCGGAGTTTTCCGAGGTCACCCGGAACCATCGGTAGCCGTACGCTCCATGGGCCCAGCGCTCGCACAGCAGGGTCAGCTCCGCGGCAGCGGTTCGTACGGCCGCCCAGAATTCCGCATCGGCCGGCCTGCCGACGATCCGTGATTCATCCGCGGGTTCCGATGCCGCGGTGCGCCATTCGAGACTCGCTTCGCCGCCGTGCAGGCCCGCCATCCGGCCGGCCATTTCCGGCGTCATAAGGAGATGTACGAAACCATTCCATCCCGATTCGATGCGCAGCTGATCCGTGCTGGTCAGCCGGCAGTAGGGACCGTGACCGGCCGCCATGCCCACGGCAAGTTCCACAGCCTCCCGCGGGCTGATCTCCAGCCCGTTGCGGAGCGCGGAGAGCTCGTCGGGCAGCGGCTGGCCGACGAACAACTCGCTGACCTCGAGCGTGTCGGCGCCGCTCGCCTCGATCACGGCCCCGAGCACTCCGCGCAACTCCGCGGCGTAAGCATCCCAGCCCTCGGCTTCGCTGAGCGCGTCTCGCACGTTTTCGTCACGAGGGCCGACGGCCAGCTCGGTGACTACTTCGCGATCCACCTGAGGCCTCGTATCTCTCCATTGGGTCCGACATCCAAATCGTAGGTGCCGTCCCGGGCCGAGTCCTTGGTGGACTGGAAGGGATTCTTGAAGTTGGCGCCCTTGAAAATTCCTCCCTTGTGCCCGGTCCGGTCCCAGGTGATGTAGCGCGGCAGAGTCCGCCCCGGCTTCTTGTGCTCCCAGATCGGGGATCCGCCGGCGGATTTTTTGCCGGTGTTTCTGTAGCCCAGGTACTTGGCGATGTCGTCCGATTGCTGACGTGTGATCGGATTGCAGTTGCCGTTGTTGTGGACCAGGACCGCAGCGGTCTTCGTCAGCACATAGTAGGTGTGTATTCCGCCGACCGAGAGGTCGTATGTGCGCTGTCGGACCCGCTGGTCCAGGACCGCGGTGACCCGAAGGGGCGTGCCCTTGGCGCTCCGGAGCATATTGCCGGGGCGGAGGTCGCCGGCCTTTTTCCACTGCCGTGCGTCGGCCAGCCAGAACGGGTGGTTGTCGGTCGCCGTGAGGGTGGCGGACCCTCGGTCCGTGGCGACGGTGATCCGGGTGAAGTCCTTGTCACCGTCGGTCGTGAAGACCTGGGTCACCGGCCGTGCCGCGGTGATTCCGCGTACGGGGTCGGTGGCCGTCACCCGGTCGCCGGGGCGGATGTCCTCGATGGGGCGGCGGGTGCCGTCGGCGAGGAGCACCCGGGTGCCGGTGGGGAAGCTGTGCGGCCTGGCGCAGTTCGCGCTGTTCCGCTCCTGCTTCACCCGGTCCACGAGCCGCTTCACCTCGACCGTCGCCAGCGCGCGGGCGGTGATCAGGGTGTTGGAGGTGTACGGGATGCGGTACTGGACCGGTCGGCCGCCGTTCGCCCGGGAGCGGGCCCGGGCCTCCGCCTTCTTCTGCGCCTCGATCGAGGCGAAGGTCGGGCCGGCGCCCGGGTTGGAGCAGGACAGATTGCCCGAGACGCTGGTGCCGGTGACGGCGAAGGTGCCCTGCTGACTCGTGCACCCGCCGGCGGACCTGCCGTCGATGGTGAAGGTGGCGCTCATGACGGCGGTGACCTTGCCGTCCACCAGGCGGCTCTTCGCGCTGGTGGTGATCTGTCCGGTGAAGCTCTGGCCGGCGGTGCAGCCCCCGGAGCCGCACTTGACCGACCCCGAGCCGCTGAGCGTGAGGGAGATGCCGCTGTCGGTGGCGTTGTTGAGTTCCTTGGTCCGCTTCTCCAGGGTGTCGAGCATCGGGTCGACGGCGTCCCCGGTGACCGGGGCCAGGTCCATGCCCTGGGAATCACTGCCCTCGAGAGGGCCGTCCGTCACCTCCGGGGAATCCTTGGCCGTGGTCAGGCTCACCCTGCCGGCGGCCCCGCTCGGCGTGGGTTCCGTCAGCCGGGACGGGGCGTAGGGCTCCAGGCGCAGCACTCGGTGCGGCTTCTTCTCGGTGATGAGCAGCCGGCCGGCGGATGTGTCCACCGCGAGGGCCGGTGTGCCGTGCACCGTGCGGGGCGACCGAGCCGACTCGCTCGGGGCCGGGGTGCCCGCCAAGGCGTCCAGGGCCCGGGAGAGCTCAGTCGCCAGCGCGGCCGGGGACGGCCGGTGTTCGACCACTTCCTTCGCCGAGTCGGCGCCGCTCCCGTACCCGGCGTCCCATGTGCCGGGAGCCTCCTTGCCGGGCTTGGCGTCCTTGTCGGGTGCGGGGTCCACCCGCCAGCGGGTGAAGGTCTTGCCGCCCACGTTCAAGATTTCGCGGTCGAGCGACTTCTGGCCGTGGCCCATGGTGCCGAAGCGGCTGCCGGAGGCGGTGACGGTGATGTCCCGCTTCGTGGTGTCGGCTGGCGAGGATTCCTCGTAGCGCAGGCCGGGGGCGAGCAGAAGATTGTCGACCGCCTGCCGGAACGGCGCCAGGTTCAGCTTCGGCAGGCTCTTCCGCTTCGCCTGCGGCTCCTCCGATCCCGAGGTGTCGTTCCAGAGCAGCAGCCCGGCCACCAGCGCCAAGATCAGTGCACCGACCCCGCCGAACAGCAAGAACCGCCCGCGCCGCCCCGAGGGCAGCAGCCGCCGTGCTCCGCCGTGCGGCCCCGGCGCCGGCGGTGGGGGCGGCGGGGGCCAGTACGGTGAGCCCGGCGGCGGTCCGTAGGGGGAGTGCTGCGGGGGTGGGTACGGGGTGCCCTGCGGGGGCGCGTACGGGGGCTCCGGCGGAGGCCCGAAGGCGTCCGGGGGAGGGCCGAACCCGCCGCCCTGCGGTGGAGGCGGACCGTACGCGCCGCCCTGTGGCGGCGGGCTCTTAGGTGGCCACTGGCCGTCCGGGCGTGCCGGCTCCGTCATGACATCCCCCGTGTGCTGTCGATGCCGCCGCCGCGAGGTGATCGCGTCACCCGCGGGACTCCCTGCCCCAACTGCAGGTCAGAGAGCCCATGTTCGCAGCAACAGGGCCTGATGGCCAGGGACGCGACCGGTGGCCCCGCGCATCATCGAGTCGCGGACAGGGGCGGCGTGATGCACGGTGGGAGGGGCAGCTCCACGGTGAGGGGAAGGACCATGTCCAACCACACATACCGCGTTGTCGAGGTCGTCGGGTCATCGGGGGACGGCGTCGACGCCGCGATTGCGAGCGGTATCGACCGGGCGTCGAAGACCCTGCGTGAGCTTGATTGGTTCGAAGTCACCGAGATTCGCGGACACATGGAACAAGGGCGGATCGCGCACTACCAGGTAGGGCTGAAGATCGGCTTCCGGATCGAGGACACAGACTCCTGACGCCCGGCGGGCAAGGTCGCCCGTACTGCCTCGTACTGACGTGCGACCGGCCGCCCGGCCGCCCCGGTCAGGGCACCACGGTCACCGGCCAGCGCCCGGCCTTGACCAGCCGGACCGCGACCGAGCCGACGAAGCGGTGCCCCGCCTGCTCCGACGCGCCCACCACCACGGCGTCGGCCTTGAGCTCGTCGGCCGCCTGCACCAGGCCGTTGTACGGATCGCCGCGGAAGGTGTGGAACTCCCAGCGCACCTCGAAGACCCCGCGCAGCTGCTCCGCCGCCTGACGGATCTCCTGGATCAGCTCCTCGGCGACCTGCTCGGTGGTCTGGGCCACCGAGGCCCCCAGCGCCGCCCCCGCGGCCAGCACCGGCTGTACGTAGACCACGGCGAGCAGCGCGCGCTGCCGCCGGGCCAGGCCGGCCGCGTACGACGCAGCGCGCCAGGAAGAATCGGAGCCGTCCACTCCGACCACGATGACTTTCGGGCCGTCCGTTCCGCGTTCGAAGGACGCGGGGAGTTTGTCCACCACATCTGCGAGGCTAGCGCCAGGAAAGGGTAGGTGATCAACCGGCCCGGACCGCGGCGCCCGCGCCGCGACCCACCATGACCGGCAGCGTACGACAGGAGAATCGATGGGCGGAACGCACCGTGGCGAGCTCCTCGCCATCAGTGATCTGCACGTGGCCTACCAGGAGAACCGGGAGATCGTGGAACGGCTGCGGCCGGGCTCGGACGACGACTGGCTGATCGTCGCCGGGGACGTCGGCGAGCTGTTCGCCGATATCGAGTGGGCGCTGGGCCTGCTGAGCGAGCGCTTCGCCAAGGTCATCTGGTCGCCCGGCAACCATGAGCTGTGGAGCCACCCCAAGGACCCGGAGAAGTCCCGTGGCGTACGGCGCTACCAGGCGCTGGTGGACATGTGCCGGGCGAAGGGGATCGTCACCCCCGAGGACCCCTACCCGGTGTGGGAGGGCATCGGCGGGCCGCTGACCATCGCCCCGCTCTTCCTGCTCTACGACTACTCGTTCCGACTCGAGGGCCTGGAGACCAAGGAAGCGGCCCTGGCCCATGCGCACGAGGCGGGGGTCGTGTGCACCGACGAGCACTTCCTCCACCCGGAGCCGTACGCCACCCTCGACGCGTGGTGCCGGGCCCGTGTCAAGGAGACCGAGGCGCGGCTCGAGGCATGCGACCCCGAGCTGCGGACGGTGCTCATCAACCACTGGCCGCTGACCCGGCTGCCCACCCGGGTGCTGCGCTACCCCGACTTCGCCCTGTGGTGCGGCACCGAGCTCAGCGCCGACTGGCATGTGCGGTTCCGCGCCGAGACGGTGGTCTACGGACATCTGCACATCCCCAGGACCACCGTGGAGGACGGGGTGCGCTTCCAGGAGGTGTCGGTCGGCTATCCGAGGGAGTGGAAGCGCCACGGGCTGCTGCCGGAGGACCCGCTGCGCCGGGTGCTGCCGGTGCCGGTGTCCTGACCCGCCGGCATCCCGTACGCGCCCGTCTTGACGGCACCGGCGGGTGGCGCCGTACGGTCACGGCTGTGAACCCTGACGTGGTGTTCCTGCCCGAGACCTACGCCGCCGGTGTCCCGTACGCGCTCTTCGCCGAGGCGCGCGCCACCCGCCCCGTCTGCTGGATCGAGGAACCCGCGGTCGGGGCGTGGCCCGCGGGCCCCGGCTTCTGGGCTGTCTTCCGGCACGCCGATGTCAAACATGTGTTGCGCACCCCGGAGGTCTTCTCCTCCCATCTGGGTGCCACCCAGATCCGCGACCCGGACACGCCCGGCGATCTGGAGTTCGTCCGGGCGATGATGCTCAATCAGGACCCGCCGGACCACTCCCGGACGCGGCGGGTCGTCGCGGCGGCCTTCACCCCGCGCGCGGTGCGCGAGCTCCGGACGGTCATCGAGGCACGCGCGCGGGCGCTCGTCGAGGGCGTGGCACCGCGGGGCGAGGCCGACTTCGTGGAGCTCGCGGCGGATCTGCCGGTGTGGACGCTGGCCCATGTCATGGGCGTCCCCGAGAGCGACCGGGGGCTGCTGTTCGACTGGGCGAGCCGGGTCATCGGCTACCAGGACGCCGAATACGCCGCCTCGAGCACCGCCGAGGCCGCGGGGCTCAGCCCGATGGGACGCACGGCCCTCGTCCACCGGCCGGGGTCGCTGACCCGCCCGGACGGTCGGCCGATGAATCCGCGCTCCCGCGAGGCCCTGGCCGATATGTTCGCCTACGCCCACGCGCTGGCCGAACGGCCCAGGCCCGGCACCGTGATGGCCCACCTACGGGAGGGCGGTCTGAGCCGCGAGGAGTTCGAGAACATGTTCTTCCTCTTCGCGGTGGCCGGGAACGAGACCTTGCGCAACGGCGTCCCCGGCGGGCTGCTGACCCTGCTGGACCACCCCGAGAGCCATGAACTCCTGCTGGCCCGCCCGGAGCTGACCGACTCCGCCGTGGAGGAGATGCTGCGTTTCTGGCCGCCCGTCATCGACTTCCGCCGCACCGCGACCCGCGAGGTGGAGCTGGGCGGGCAGCGCATCCGGCGCGGCGACAAGGTCGTCGTCTACCACGCCTCCGCCAACCGCGACGAGACGGTCTTCACCGACCCCGACCGCTTCGACATCACCCGCAGCCCCAACGACCACGTCAGCTTCGGCCATGGCCCGCACTTCTGCCTGGGCGCGCACCTCGCCAGGCTCCAGATGCGGGCGATGCTGCGCTGCGCGCTGACCCGCCTGCCCGGGCTGCGCCGGGCAGGCGAGCCGGTGCGGCTCACGTCCAACTTCCAGAACGGCCTCAAACACCTGCCGGTCAGCTGGGAAACAGATCGCTGAACGGGTCGGCCGAGTCCCCGACCGACCGGCCGAAGGGCGCGTCGAAGTCCCAGACCAGGAAGAGCAGAAAGACCATCAGCGCGCAGAACATCGCGGACATCACCAGCTCGCGCGGTGTGCGGCGGATCTGCAGCGTGAACAGCAGTCCGACCACCAGCGCCGCGCCGACGACCAGCCCGAGCCAGACCACTCTGGGCATCGTCGGCCCGGCGTTCTGTGCCCGTGCCTGGCGGGCGGCGTCCACCGCGGCGACCTGGTCCACCAGCGGCTGGTAGATATGCCACTCCCGCTCGGTGCGCGGTGTGTAGTCGGTGACATCGCGCCGCAACTCGGCCAGCAGCGTGGCGCCGCGGTCGGTGAGCTCGCCCTTGTCGATCATCACCTGCCACTCCTTGGACACCAGATGGTCCGCATACGCCCGGGCGTCCGCGCGGATGCGGTCGCGTACCGGCGCGGGGTAGCCGGCCGCGCGCTCGCTCACCTCGTGCAGCGCCTGCGCCTCCGTGCGCACGCCGTCCTGAGCGGTGCCGCGGGCCTCCCAGACGCCGGCGATGGCCAGGCCCAGCACGATGGCGTACACCACGCCGATCATCATGGTCATGTACTCGATGACATCGGGGGTCTCCGAGGGGTCGTCGTCCTCGGGGACCCGCCGCTGGTTGAGCAGCGTGACGGCCACGACGAGCGCACAGACCCCCGCCGTCACGAGAATCAGAATCAGCCATTCGGGCATGGGCAACCTCCGTCAGGTCTCGGCGTCGGCGTCAGCCGCGCGACCCGCGGCCGCGCGCGGCGGAGCGCGAGCGCGAACGGGGGCGCAGGGCGGCGGCCGCGAGCACCGCGGGCGCGGTGATCAGCAGGGTGAAGGTGACCAACGAGACGCCGCCGCCCGACTTTTGGGGGGCGGGGGCGTGGTACGCGCGCAACTCCGTGGTACGGGGCGGGCCGGTCGGCGTCGGTGAGCTCGGCAGCTGCGTCCTGGGCGGCTTCTTGGCGGCGGACCGGGACGGCGCCGGGGGCGCGGTGGGGCGTGCGGGGGGCGGCGCGGCCGAGGAGGGCTTCGCGGGAGGGGTGGGCGCCGCGGTGTGGGTGGGGCGGTGCGTCGGCGTGGGCGCGGTCGTCTGCGTGGGGGTGGGGGTGGGCGTCGGCGTCTGCGTGGGGGTGGGGGTCGGCGTGGGGGTGTCCGTCGGCGTAGGCGTCGGGGTCGGGGTCTTTGTGGGGGTGGGCGTCGGCGTCGGACACCACCCCGGCCAGATCACGTCGAGACCCGGAATGCGCACCTCGATGTGGAGGTGGATGCCCCCGTGCGGGCCATGTGCCGAGTGGTCGGGCCCGTCAGCCCCGGCCCGGTCCGCCTCGGCCACGGGGCCCGCCCCCGCCGAGGCGAGTACCAGGGCCGTGGCGAGAATCCCTGAACGCAACGTGCGTTGCCATCGGTTCACGACCGAGATCTTCGGCTGATCGGACCCGTTACAGCCGTATGCCCGCGTGGATTCCCTCGAATAGGTGATTTTGTGCGGAATCTACCCGTCCGGGCTGTGGCTCTGCCGGGCTGAGCGCCCGGCAGAGCCACAGCCTCGAACAGCGGCCTTGAAAGCGTGAATCAGCGGCTTTAAAAGACAGTCACCGCGCGTCCTTGAGCCGTGCCCGGTCCAGGATCGGGCCGGTGTCCACGCCGGGCGGCAGGGTGCCGAAGGCGTGGCCCCAGTCGCCGTCGAGCCGCGAGGCGCAGAAGGCGTCCGCCACCGCGGGGTGGCTGTACCGCACCAGCAGACTGCCCTGCAGGACCAGCGTCATCTGCTCGGCGAGGCGGCGGGCGAGCAGTTGCGCCCGCTGTGGATCGGCGAGCTGCGGCAGCAGATCGCGGAGGCGGGCGACGGCCGCATCCAGCCGCGCGTCCGCCCCGGCGGCGGTGTCCACCTCGGCCAGGAAGGCGTCCAGCGCCCCCGACTCGCGGCCGAGCGCGCGCAGTACGTCGAGGGCCGCCACATTGCCCGAGCCCTCCCAGATCGACAGCAGCGGCGCCTCCCGGTACAGGCGCGGCATGCCGGAGTCCTCGACATAGCCGTTGCCGCCCAGGCACTCCAGAGCTTCGGCCGCGTGTGTGGCGCCGCGCTTGCACACCCAGTACTTGCTCACCGCCAGCCCCAGCCGGCGCAGCGCCGCCTCCGACTCGTCCCCGGTCTGGGCCCGGTCCAGAGCCGTCGCCAGCCGCATCGCGAGCGTCGTGGCGGCCTCCGACTCGACGGCCAGATCGGCGAGCACATTGCGCATCAGCGGCTGGTCGATCAGCTCCGCGCCGAACGCCCGCCGGTGCCCGGTGTGGTGCAGGGCCTGCCGCAGCCCGGCCCGCATGCCCGCCGCCGAGCCGATCACACAGTCCAGCCGGGTCACATTCACCATCTCGACGATCGTGCGCACCCCCCGGCCCGGCTCCCCGACCCGCCAGGCCACCGCGGCGTCGTACTCGATCTCGGAGGAGGCGTTCGAGCGGTTGCCGAGCTTGTTCTTGAGTCGTTGCAGCCGCATGGCGTTGAGCGTCCCGTCGGGCAGCACGCGCGGCACCAGGAAGCAGGTCAGGCCCTCGTCGGCCTGGGCGAGGGTGAGGAAGACGTCGCTCATCGGCGCGGAGGTGAACCACTTGTGACCGGTCAGCAGGTAGCTGCCGTCCGCCTGCGTGAGCGCCCGCGTGGTGTTGGCACGTACGTCCGAGCCGCCCTGCTTCTCCGTCATCGACATACCGGCGATCAGCCCCCGCTTGCCCAGCGGCGGGCGCAGCCCGAAGTCGTAGACGCGGGCGGCCAGCAGCGGCTCGTAGGCGGCCGCGAGCTCCGGCTCGGCGCGCAGCGCCGGGACCGCGGCGTACGTCATGGAGATGGGGCAGCCGTGGCCCGGCTCGGCCTGCGCGAAGCAGTAGAACTTGGCCGCGCGCACCAGATGCGCTCCCGGCCGGGTCTCGGTCCAGGCGGCGGCGTGCTGCCCGCCGGCCACGGCGGCGGCCATCAGCTGGTGGTAGGCCGGGTGGTACTCGACCTCGTCGACGCGGTGGCCGTACCGGTCGTGGGTGTGCAGCACCGGAGGGTGCTCCTCGGCCATCCGCGCCCAGTCCTGGACCTCGGCGGACCCGGCCAGCGCGCCCAGCTCCCGCACCTCCTGCTCGCCCCAGCCCCCTCCGTCCCGCCGCAGGGCCTCCAGCAGGGCCGGGTCGTCGGCCGTGCTGAAGTCGATCAGCGGCGGGGCCTGGTTGAGGACTTCATGCGTGGCACCCATGGCGTCTCCTCGTGTGCGGGGGCCCTGCTCTCTTACACTTCCATCATGCTTGACGAAGAACTGTAATGGATAGGGTTCGGGCACCTATGGACGACACCCGCGATCCCGCTGAACCCCACGCCGCCGACGGAAGCGCCGCCGCCGGGGCGCTCGCGCTGCGCCCGCTGACGGCCCGCTCGATCGTGCTCAGCACCCTGCTCGGCCACCATCCGCCCCAGCTGACCGCCCGCGCCCTGGTCCGCGTCGGGGCGCTGTTCGGCGCCGCGGAGGGCACCGTCCGGGTCGCGCTCACCCGTATGGTCGCGGCCGGTGACCTCGAGCAGCGCGGCGGCGCCTACCGGCTCACCGACCGCCTCCTGGCCCGCCAGGCGCGGCAGGACGACAGCCGCGCCCCCCGTACCCGGCGTTGGGACGGCGGCTGGGAGATCGCGGTCGTCACCTCCGACCGCCGTGCCGCGCCCTCGCGGGCCGCGCTGCGCCAGGCCATGGCCGCCCTGCGCCTGGCCGAGCTGCGCGAAGGCACCTGGCTGCGCCCCGCCAACCTGGTACGGCCGCGCCCGGCCGTCGCCGCCGAGCAGTGCGCGTGGCTCACCGGCGCGCCCGAGGGCGACCCGGTCCGGCTCGCGGCCCGGCTGTGGGACCTGGACGGCTGGGCCGCCCGGGCCCGGCTGCTGTCGGCTGCCCTGGAGCGGGCCGACGGACCGGCCGAGCGGTTCACCGTGGCGGCCGCCGTGCTCCGCCACCTCCTCGCCGACCCGGTCCTGCCCGCCGGGCTGCTGCCATCCGACTGGCCGGGCGCCGATCTGCGCCGCCGCTACGACGCCTTCGAGCGCGAGCTCCGGGCCCTGCTGCCCCAGTACGCGGGGGACTGACCCCGGGAACCGGGGTGTTTCAGGCCGACTCCCGCAGGACCAGTTCGGTCGGCAGGACCAGCGACGGCTCGATCTGCTCGCCGGAGGCGAGGCGCAGCAGTTGATGGGCGAGCCGTTGGCCGATGTGAGCGATGGGTTGGCGGACCGTGGTCAGCGGAGGATCGGTGTAGCGGGTGGTCTCGATATCGTCGAAGCCGACCACGGCGACGTCGTGCGGCACCCGGCGGCCGGCCTGTCGCAGCGCCCGCAGCACCCCCACCGCCATCAGGTCGGAGGCCGCGAACACCGCGTCGAGACCCGGCTCTTCGCGCAGCAGCTCACGCGTCGCGGCCACGCCCGACTCCTGGGTGAAGTCACCGACGGCGACGGTCGCGGACAGCCGCGCCTCGTCCAGCGCCGCCCGGTAGCCGGCCAGCCGGTCGATCCCGGCGACCATGTCCTGTGGGCCCGCGACGGTGGCGATCCTGGTGCGCCCCGAGCGCACCAGATGGCGCACAGCGGCGGTCGCGCCCCCGACGTTGTCCACGCCGACGTACGGCAGGGACACCGGGCCGAGCAGCCGTTCGTTGGAGACCACCGGGATGCCCATACGGGCGAGGGAGGCGGGCAGCGGGTCGGCGCCGTGTACGGAGGCGACCATGACCCCGTCGACATGGCGCGCCAGGGCGAAGCGCTCGATGCGGTCCCGGCTGGCGGGGGAGCGGGCCATCATCAGCACCAGCTGCTTGTCGGCCTCCTCCAGCCGCTGGCTCACTCCGCGCACCACGCCGGGGAAGAACTGGTCGTCGGAGAACACCCGGCCCGGCTCCTCGGGCAGGACGAGCGCGAAGGAGTCGGTGCGCTGGGTGACCAGGCTTCGGGCCGCCTGGTTGGGCACGTAGCCCAGCTCCCGGATGGCCCGCTGCACCGCCTCGCGGGCGTCCTCGCCGACCCTGGTGGAGCCGTTGACGACGCGGGACACCGTGGCGCGCGAGACGCCCGCGTGCAGCGCCACACTCTCCAATGTCGGCCGGGTCCGGTGCATGTGCGCGATACCTCTGTTCTCCGTCGCTCTCCGCCGAGCCGCTGGTCCGTGCCGGTCGGTCGTCACAGCATGGATCACCCGGTGTAGCGGACGGCACCCTTCGGGCAAACTGTCATCGGCTGACGGCTCCTGGCGGCGTCGGCTCAGGGCGCGAGGACGCGGGCGCGGCAGACGGAGGGGGAGCCCCAAGCGGCGCGCAGCGCACGGGCCTTGCGGATCCACAAGGACAGGTCGTATTCGTCCGTGTAGCCGATCGCGCCGTGCAACTGCAGCGCGGTCCTGGCCGCCGCGTACGCCGCCTCGCCCGCGGCGACCTTGGCGGCGGCGACTTCCGCGCCGGCCCGGCCGGTGCCGTCCGCAAGCGCCAGCGCGGCCCCGTACAGCAGCGGCCGGGCGAACTCCAGGGCGACGAGGACGTCCGCGAGTTGGTGCTTGACCGCCTGGAACGAGCCGATCGGGCGGCCGAACTGGGTGCGCTGCTTGGCGTATGCCACGGTCCGCTCCAGCAGCGCGAGCCCGGTGCCGAGTGCTTGGGCGGCCGTCGCGAACGCGGCCCAGTCCGCGGCGCGCGCGGCCGCCGCCACGACGGCCGGGCCGCTCGCCAGCGTCTCGCCGCCGCCGAGCGGCCGGGCCAGCCGCCTGGCCGGATCCAGCGAGGGCTGCACCGGCCCGTGCCCCGGCGCCGCCCGGAGCCGCTCGCCCTCGGCGGCGAACACCGCGTCGGCGGCGTCCGCGTCCAGCGCGTACGGACCGCCCGCGGGCGCCGCGAGCGTGACCATCGCCTGCCCCGCCGCGATGCGCGGCAGCCACTCCTTCGCCGCCGCCGCTGCCGTGTCGCCGTGCTCGGCGAGCGTCGCGAGGAGGACCGCCGCGGCGGCCGTCTCGGCCAGCGGCCCCGGCACCCCGTGCCGGCCTGCCTCGACGTACGCCACCGCGAGCTCCACCGGCAGCGGCCCCGCGCCTTCGTAGCCTGAAGGAACGGCCAGCGCGAACACCCCGGCCTCGCCCAGCCGCCCCCACACCGCCCGCCCCGGCTCGCGCTCGCCCCGTGTCCAGGCCCGTACCGCCGCCGGGGTCCCGGCGGCGGAGAGCATACGGTCCAGGGTGTGGCCGAAATCCTTCTGCTCCTGGTCCAGCAGGAATCTCATCCGTACCGCCCCTTCATCGCTCGTCCCGGCGGGGGACCCGGCCTCATCCACGGCCCTTCGGCAGTCCGAGCAGCCGCTCGGCGATGATGTCGCGCTGGATCTCGTTGGTGCCCGCGTAGACCGGGCCCGCCAGGGCGAAGGTGTAGCCGTCCGCCCAGGCGCCACGCGCGGGCGCGTCGGGGGCGGAGTCGGCGAGTTCGCCGTGGGGCCCGAGCAGGTCAAGGGCCGTCTCGTGGAGGGCGATGTCCAGCTCGGACCAGAAGATCTTGTTGAGGCTCGACTCGGCGCCCAGAGAGCCACCGGCGGCCAGCCGGGAGGCGCCCGCGTAGGCGAAGAGCTCATACGCGCGGGCGCGGATCACCGCGTCGGCCACCCGGTCGCGCAGCGCGGACGAGACGTCGGCCGCGGGGTCGGCGTCGGGGCCGGAGTCGGTTTCGGGGGTGGTGCCGGGGTCTGCGTCGGCCGCTCGTTCGCGCCACAGCGCCGCCAGGCGGCGCGCGGCCGCGGTGAAGCGCCCCGGGCTGCGCAGGGTCAGCCCGCGCTCGTTCCCCGCCGTGCTCATCGCCATCCGCCAGCCCTCGCCCGGCTCGCCGATCACATCCTCGTCGGGCACGAAGACCTGGTCGAGGAAGAGCTCGGCGAAGGCGGGCTTGCCGTCGAGCCGGCCGATGGGGCGCACGGTCACGCCCGGCGCGCGCAGCGGGAACATCAGATACGTGAGTCCGCGGTGGGGAGCCGACGCCCCCCGGTCGCTGCGGAACAGGCCGAAGGCGCGGTCGGCGAAGGCGGCCCGGGACGACCATGTCTTCAGGCCGTTCAACAGCCAGCCGCCGTCGGTGCGTTCGGCGGTGGAGCGCAGGGACGCGAGGTCCGAACCGGATTCGGGCTCGGACCAGGCCTGCGCCCAGATGACCTCGCCGCGGGCCAGCGGCGGCAGCACCCGGGCCCGCTGCTCGGCCGTGCCGTGCTCGAAGAGCGTGGGGGCCAGCAGGCTGATCCCGTTCTGGCTGACCCGGCCGGGCGCCCCCGCCGCGTAGTACTCCTCCTCGAACAGCAGCCACTCGACGAGCGACGCGCCCCGTCCGCCGTACTCCTCGGGCCAGCTCACCGCCGACCAGCGGTCCGAGGCGAGCGTCCGCTCCCAGACGCGGTGGGCGGCGAAGCCCTCGGCGGTCTCCAGGGAGGGCAGGGGCTCGGCGGGCACATGGGCCGCGAGCCACCGCCGCGCCTCGTCCCGGAACGCCTGCTGTCGCTCGGTCAGGTCCAGATCCACCGGAGCTCCCGCCCCCTCCCCGTTCCCTAACAAGTGTTTGGTAGGTTACCGTGGCGCCGTGATGGACAACAAGGCGGACAGCAAGGCCGACCGAGCGCCCTACGTCCCCGGCCACGGCCTTCTCACCGGCCGCACGGCCGTCATCACGGCCGCGGCGGGCACCGGCATCGGCGGCGCCACCGCCCGCAAATTCCTCGAGGAGGGCGCCCGCGTCGTCATCGGCGACGCCCACGCCCGCCGGCTGAAGGAGACCGTCACGGCGCTCGCCGGGGAGTTCGGGGCGGACCGGGTCGCCGGGACGGCCTGCGATGTGACCGAAGAGGACCAGGTGGCCTCGCTCCTCGACCTCGCCGAGGAGGCCCACGGCCGCCTCGACGCCGTCGTCAACAACGCCGGGCTCGGCGGCACCGCCGAGCTGACCGAGATGACCGACGAGCAGTGGCAGAAGGTCATCGACGTCACGCTGGGCGGCACCTTCCGCTGCACCCGCGCCGCGCTGCGCCGGATGAAGGCCGACGGCCGCGGCGGCGTCATCGTCAACAACGCCTCCGTCGTCGGCTGGCGCGCCCAGGCCGGCCAGGCCCACTACGCCGCGGCCAAGGCCGGCGTGATGGCCCTCACCCGCTGCGCCGCCGTCGAGGCCGCCGCCTACGGCGTACGCGTCAACGCGGTCGCGCCGAGCCTGGCCATGCATCCGCACCTGGTGAAGGTGACCACCCCCGAACTGCTCGCCGAACTCACCGAGAAGGAGGCGTTCGGCCGGTACGCCGAACCGTGGGAGGTGGCCAACGTCATCGTCTTCCTGGCCAGCGGCTACTCCTCGTACATGACGGGCGAGACGGTGTCCGTCAGCAGTCAGCACGCATGAGGCGGAAGGGCCGGAGAGGCGGGGCGGGGACAATGGTCATGTGCCGAAGACCAGCGACAACAGCAAGAAGACCACCGTGACCCCGTCCCCCCAGCGACGCCGCGAACTGCTCTCGACGGCGGCGGAGGTGTTCGCCGCGCACGGGTACAACGCGACCACCGTGCGCCGCATCGCCGACGAGGCGGGGATGCTCGCGGGCAGCCTTTACTACCACTTCGACTCCAAGGAGGCGATGGTCGACGAGATCCTCTCCACCTTCCTCGACGAGCTCTGGGCCGGCTACGAGGCCGTGCTCGGCGCCGGGCTCGGCCCCAGGGAGACCATTGAGGCGCTCGTCACCGAGTCCTTCCGGGAGATCGACCGGCACCGGGCGGCGGTCGCCATCTACCAGAAGGAGTCCAAGCACCTCTCCGCCCAGCCCCGCTTCGGCTATCTCACCGTCTCGCAGCGGAAGTTCGAGGACGCATGGCTGGGCACGCTCGAGCGCGGGGTGGCCGAGGGGGTCTTCCGCGCCGACCTCGACATCCGGCTGGCGTACCGCTTTCTGCGCGACACCGTCTGGGTCGCCGCCTCGTGGTACCGGCCGGGCGGACAGCACAGCCCCGAGGAGATCGCCCGCCAGTACCTGTCGATGGTCCTGGACGGCATCACCCCGCGGGCCTGACCACCGGGCTTTGCACCGGTCAACACGGCTTTACACCGGGCTGAAGGAGCGATCATGGCCGAGGCATACATCGTCGAAGCGGTACGGACCCCGGTCGGCAAGCGGAACGGCGGACTGGCGTCCGTCCACCCGGCCGACCTCGGCGCGCACGTCCTGCGCGCCCTGATGGAGCGCTCCGGCGCCGACCCGGCCGCCGTCGAGGACGTGGTCCTCGGCTGCCTGGACACCGTCGGCCCACAGGCCGGGGACATCGCGCGCACCTGCTGGCTGGCCGCCGGGCTGCCCGAGGAGGTCCCGGGCGTGACCGTCGACCGGCAGTGCGGCTCCTCCCAACAGGCGATCCACTTCGCGGCCCAGGCGGTCCTCTCCGGCACCCAGGACCTGGTGGTCGCGGGCGGTGTGCAGAACATGTCGATGGTGCCCATCGCCTTCGCCAGCCGCCAGGCGACCGTCCCGCTCGGGCTGACCGAGGGCCCCTACGCGGGCTCCGAGGGCTGGCGGGCGCGCTACGGCGACCGGCCGGTCAACCAGTTCTACGGCGCCGAGCTGATCGCCGAGAAGTGGGGCATCACCCGCGAGGCGATGGAGGAGTTCGCGCTGCGCTCGCACCAGCGGGCGATACGCGCCATGGACGAGGGCCGCTTCGACCGCGAACTCGTGCCGTACGGGGAGGTCACCGCCGACGAGGGGCCGCGCCGGGACACCAGCCTGGAGAAGATGGCCGGCCTCAAACCGGTCATGGAGGGTGGCCGGATCACCGCCGCCCTGTCCTCCCAGGTCTCCGACGGGGCGGCGGCGATGCTGATCGCCTCCGAACGCGCGGTGCGCGAACACGGCCTGACGCCGCGCGCCCGCGTGCACCACCTCTCGGTGCGCGGCGAGGACCCGATCCGCATGCTGTCCGCGCCGATCCCGGCGACGGCGCACGCGCTGAAGAAGACCGGCATGACCATCGACGACATCGACCTGGTGGAGATCAACGAGGCCTTCGCGCCCGTGGTGCTGGCCTGGCTGCGGGAGTCCGGCGCGGACCCGGAGAAGGCCAACGTCAACGGCGGCGCCATCGCACTCGGCCACCCCCTCGGCGCCACGGGCACCAAGCTGATGACCACCCTGCTGCATGAACTGGAGCGCACGGGCGGGCGATACGGCCTGCAGACGATGTGCGAGGGCGGGGGCCAGGCGAATGTGACGATCATCGAGCGGTTGTGAGTGGGAGCAACCCTACGGTCGACGGACGGAGTCCGCCGCAGGCGCCCGAAGCCCGTGAGGCCCCCTGGGGCCGAGCGGTGCGAGGGGGCCGTGGAGAGTGGGGACCCGCGGCCGCCGTCACGTAAGCCGGCCCAGGACCTCCGCCGCCTCCGCCATCACCCGCTCCACCAGCTCCGCGCACGACGGCAGGTCGTCGATCACCCCGGCGACCTGCCCGGAGGCCATCACCCCGCTGTCCGTACGGCCGTCCACCATCGACGCCTTCAGCAGCATCGGCGTGTTGGCAGCCAGCAGCACCTGACTCCAGGTCAGCTCCTTGCCGTGCTTCAGCGCGAGCCCGTCGCGCACCATCCGCGCCCAGCTCAGCCCGGACAGCCGCCGGAAGGCCGCGGCGTGGCGCAGCGCTCGCGCCAGCGCCGCGGCGCGCCCGGAGCGTTCCAGGGAGGCGACCAGCTCGCTGCGGAGCATCCGGTGGGGGAGCCCGTCGACCGCCGTGGTGACGGTGACGTCCGTGACCGACGCCGCAAGGTAGCGGGCCTTGACCGCGTCCGGGACCGTGCTGTCGGAGGTCAGCAGAAAGCGGGTGCCCATCGCGATCCCTGCCGCTCCGTACGCGAGCGCGGCCACCAGACCGCGTCCGTCGAAGAAGCCGCCCGCCGCCACGACGGGGATGTCGACCGCGTCCACGACCTGGGGCAGCAGCACGGCGGTGCCGACGCTCCCGGTGTGGCCGCCGCCCTCGCCGCCCTGCACCACGATCGCGTCCGCGCCCCAGGCGGCGACCTTCTCGGCGTGTCGCCGCGCACCGACGGACGGGATGACGACCACGCCCGCGTCCTTCAGCCGGGCGATCAGCTCCCGCGTGGGGGCGAGCGCGAAGGACGCGACTCGCACCCCCTCCTCGATGATGATCCGCACCCGGTCCTCGGCGTCCCCCGCGTCCGCCCGCAGGTTCACGCCGAAGGGCGCGTCGGTGCGCGAGCTGACCTCCCGTACGGCCGAGCGCAGCTGGTGCGGGGCCATGGTGGCGGAGGCGAGGATGCCGAGCGCGCCGGCGTTGGCGGTGGCGGACACCAGCCGGGGCCCGGCCACCCACCCCATGCCGGTCTGGACGATCGGATGGCGCACGCCGACGAGCTTGGTCAGCGGGGTGTCCATCAGGCGGGCACCTCCCGCTCGCGCAGCCCCTCCGGGTCGATGACCTCCCGGATCAGCCGCAGTTCCGCGCCCGTGGGCTCGCGGGTGTACGGGACGTCGTCCGCGATGCCGAGCGCGAAGCCGGTCGCCTCCCGCACCTGCTGGGCGGTCACGCCCGGGTGCAGGGAGCGCACGCGCATGGTGCGGTCGGGCGTGCCGAAGTCGAGTACGGCCAGGTCGGTCACGACGCATGGGATGCGGTGGTAGCGGGTGGCGGACGGCCCCGCGGCGGCCGCCCGGTCGTAGCCGACGCCGCAGACCATGTCGACGCGTTCGACGAAGACACGCCGGGAGTGCCGGGGCACCCAGTAACTCGTCGGGTTGTTCAGCGTGTTGACGGGCGCGCCGCGCACCCCCAGCAGCTGCCGACGGGGCCGCTTCCAGTCGCCGATGCAGCTGATGTTCTGGTTGCCGTGCCGGTCGAGCTGGCTGGCGCCCATCATCACGTGCCGCTTGCCGCCGCTCACCAGTGACAGATGCTGGCGGTAGGGCAGCCAGCCCTCCACCACCCCCGGCTCGGTGCCCAGCAGCATGGCCTCGCCGTCCGTGAGCAGCAGGTCGGGCGCGAAGGTGAGCCGGGCCAGCTGGGCGCCGATGCGTGGCACGGTGCCCATGGGGGCGGCCAGGACCTCGCCGTCGCCGCGCCAGGCCTCCGCGCAGGCCACCACGCAGTATTCGGCCCGAGTGACCGTACTCATGCGCCCTCCTTGACGAATGCCGCCACCGCCGTCTGGTACGCGTCCTCGTCGCCGGACAGGAAGCGCTCGGTGAACTCCCGCCACGCGCCCGGGTCGGCGGCGGCCTTCGCGTACGCGCGCTGGAACGCCTCGTCGCGCCCGTAGTCGGGGGCGCAGGAGGTGAAATGGGCGCCGTTCGGGGTCTCGATCACGCCGGTCACCGCGTGGCGCTTGACCAGCAGCGTCTGCGGACCGCCCGCGTCCGCGAACTCCGCGCTGCCCACGACGCGTTCGCAGGAGACATACGCTGTTTCGGCCGCGTCGCAGAACAGGTCGTCGAAGTACGGGTCCGGGCCCAGATACTGGCCGTTGCCGTATGCGTCGGCCCGGTTGAGGTGCACCAGCGCGGCGTCCAGCCGCAGCGCGGGCACCGCCACCAGCTCCTCCCCGTCCTCGTACGGCGAGGTGACCGTCCGCAGCCCCGGGTTGACGGTCATCACGTCCGAGCCGAGCCCCGCCCGCACCGGCATGAACGGCAGCCGGTGGACGGCGGCGGTCAGCCCCCACATGAACATCGCCTCGTCCAGCTCCACCAGTTCGAGGTCCCCGCGCTCGCGCGCCGCCCTGAAGTGCGGTTCGAGCGGGATCGAGTCGAGCGTGGCGAAGGCGGCGACCAGCTTGCGGATCTTCCCGGCGGCGGCCAGCAGCCCGACGTCCGGTCCCCCGTACGAGACCACAGTCAGATCGGTGACCGGCGAGCGCAGCAGCGCCCGCACCAGCGCCATGGGCTTGCGCCGCGATCCCCAGCCGCCGATGCCGACCGTCATACCGCTCTCGATCCGGCCGACGGCCTCCTCCGGGCTCATCAGCTTGTTGCCGGGCCTCAACGCCGCTCACCCGCCTCGGCAGAAAGGCCGGCAGAAAGACCAGAGGAGGAGCCGGACATGAACGCCTCGCGGTGCCGGTCGGCGATGCCGCTCAGGTTGGCCTCGAAGGTGAAGCCCTGTTCGAAGCGGTAGCTGCGGCGCACATCGACCGGGTCGATGCCGTTGATCGCGGCCTTGGCCAGCCGCAGCAGCGCCCCGTCCTTGGCGGCGATCTCGCGGGCCAGCTCCAGCGCCGCGTCCGACAGCTCCGCGCGCGGTACGACCCGCCACACCGAGCCGTGCCGGTGCAGCTCGTCGGCGGTCACGGTGCGCGAGGTGTAGTACAGGGCGCGCATCAGGTGCTGCGGCACCAGCCGGGCCAGATGGGTGGCCGCGCCCAGGGCGCCCCGGTCCAGCTCCGGCAGCCCGAACGTCGCGTCGTCGCTCGCCACGATCGCGTCGGCGTTGCCGACCAGGCCGATGCCGCCGCCGAGGCAGAAGCCGTGCACCGCGGCGACGACCGGGACCTGGCAGTCGTAGACGGCGGCGAACGCCTCGTAGCAGCCGTGGTTGGCGCCGATCAGGGCCTGGTGCCCCTCGGTGCGCTGCATCTCCTTGATGTCCACGCCCGCGTTGAAGCCCCGCCCGGCGGCGGCGAGGACGACACAGCGCACATCCGGGTCTCTGCCCGCGCCGCGCACGGCCGACGCGAGCTCGTACCAGCCCTGCACGGGAAGGGCGTTGACCGGTGGGAAGTCCACGGTGACGACGGCGACGCCCGCGTGTGGGGCGGAGGTGGAGACACCCATGAGCAGATCCGCTACCTTTCCACCAAACATTTGTTAGGCGAGAAGGTAGCAGCGCTCGGGGCGCAGCGGGAGGTGTCACGTGGCCGTCACCATCGACCTGTCCGGGCGCGTCGCGGTCGTCACCGGAGGGACGCGGGGCGTGGGGGCGGGGATCGCGCGGTCGCTGCTCACCGCGGGCGCCGAGGTCGTGGTCTGCGCCCGTCGGCCAGGGGACCGGCCCGTCGAGGCGGCGGGCCGCACGGCCCGCTTCCTGCCGCTGGACGTGCGCGACGCGGACGCCGTCGGCGCCTTCTTCGAAGGGCTGCGCGGCTCGTACGGCCGGCTCGACCTCCTGGTCAACAACGCCGGAGGCAGCCGGTTCGGACTGCTCGCCGACTCCGGGCCGCGCCACGCGGCCCGCGTCGTCGAGCTGAACCTCATTGCCCCCCTGACCGTCTCCCTCGCCGCCTACGAGGTGATGCGGCATCAGGAGCGCGGCGGCTCCATCGTGATGATCGGCAGCGTCAGCGGGACCCGCCCGTCGCCCGGCACCGCCGCCTACGGAGCCGCCAAGGCGGGCCTCGCCAACCTCGCCCACTCCCTGGCCGTCGAGTGGGCCCCCGCGGTCCGGGTCAACACCGTCGTACTCGGCATGGTCCGCACCGAACTGTCCCATCTGCACTACGGCGATGAGGCCGGGCTCGCCGCCGTCGGCCGCACCATCCCCCTCGGGAGGCTGGGCGAACCGGACGAGGCGGGCGACGCCTGCGTCTTTCTCGCCTCCGACCTCGCCGCGTACATCAGCGGCGCCGCCCTGTGCGTCCACGGCGGCGGTGAGCGCCCGGCGTTCCTCGCCGCCGCCAACGTCAACGAGCAGGAGGACCCAAGATGACCGGACTGTGCGCCGGACGCGTCGCCGTCGTCACCGGAGCGGGCCGCGGCCTGGGCCGCGCACACGCACTGGCCCTCGCCGCCGAGGGGGCCAAGATCGTCGTCAACGACCTCGGCGTGGCCCTGGACGGCGCGGCGGGCCCGGGGAGCCCGGCTCAGGACGTCGCCGACGAGATCCGGGCGCTGGGCGGCGAAGCGGTCGCGCACGGCGGCGACATCGCCACCACCGACGGCGCGGCCTCCCTGGTCGCCACCGCCCTCGACACCTACGGCCGGCTCGACGCCCTCGTCAACAACGCGGGCTTTCTGCGCGACCGCATGCTGATCAACCTGGACGAGGACGACTGGGACGCGGTGCTGCGCGTCCACCTCAAGGGCCACTTCCTGCCGCTGCGGCACGCCGCCGCCCACTGGCGCGCCGAGGCGAAGGCGGGCCGCGCCCCGGCCGCCCGCGTGGTCAACACCAGCTCGGGTGCGGGGCTGCTGGGCAGCGTCGGCCAGGGCAACTATTCCGCCGCCAAGGCCGGGATCGTCGGGCTCACCCTCGTGGCCGCCGCCGAACTGGGCCGCTACGGCGTCCAGGTCAACGCCATCGCCCCGGCCGCCCGCACCCGGATGACCGAGCAGACCTTCGCCGAGACCATGGCCGCCCCGGACCAGGCCGACGCCTTCGACGCGATGGCCCCCGAGAACGTCTCACCGCTCGTCGTCTGGCTCGCCTCCGCCGACAGCGCGGGCGTCACCGGCCGGGTCTTCGAGGCCGAGGCCGGGCGTATCACCGTCATGGAGGGCTGGCGGCCGGGCCCGACCGCCGACAAGGGCACCCGCTGGACCCCGGCCGAGGCGGGCGACGCCGCCCGGAAGCTGCTCGCCGCCGCCGAGCCGCCGAGGCCGGTGTACGGGGCGTCATGAGCCCGCCGCGTCCGGCGTACATCCCGCGTGGCGCAGAGCCGCCAGGAAGCGGGCGGCGAAGACGGGGTGGCCCGCGGGCGCGGGGTGCAGCCGGTCCAGGCCCTCGGGTTCCAGCAGCAGCCGCGTACAGCTGGGCCCGAACACCTTCGGGCCGTGGATGTAGTGCAGATTCGCATCCCCGTGCGTACGCAGCAGCTCGACCGCGCGCCGTATGTGCGCCCGGCACTCGCGCATCGACATACCGGAGGGCCCCGGTACCTCCTCCCGCTCGGGCGCGACGATGCTCGACATCACGGCGAACGGGGTCGTGGGATGCCCCTCGCGCACCGTCTGTACGAAGCCGACCAGCGCCGAGGCCAGCGAGTCGCGGTTGTGGCTGCCCAGCGCCTGGATGTTGATCCCGACGCAGACGGTGAGTACATCGGCCGGCAGGTCCCGCATCAGCCGCGCGGCCATCGGCTGAAGCTGGCAGGCCGCGCCCAGCGCCAGCGAGGTCAGCTCCCAGCCGGCGCGCCGGGCCACCAGGGCGGCCCACGTCCGGCTCGGGGAGGCCGCGCCGCGCCCCTGCGAGATGGAGCTGCCGTAGTGCACCCAGCGCGGCCGCCCCTCGCCGCCGTCACGCTCGACCGCCGCGTCCGCGTCCAGCGTCACCTCGCACAGCCGGAACTGATGGTAGAAGGGCAGCCACAGCTCGACCGCGGCCATCCGCCCCGGCAGGCCGTCGACCCGGAACTCCGCGTCCCCGCCGTGCGTCTGGAGCTCAACGGTGGCCGAGTGCCGCCCCTCGCAGAGCACATCCAGCCGCGCCACCTCCGGCGGGCCATTGAGCTTCGGTGCGGGATCCGCCTGATAGCGGCAGGTCAGCCCGGTGCTGTCGGTACGCAGGCCCACCCGCACCCCCGACGGCATCGCCGCCCGCCCCAGCCCGCCCTCGGGCAGATACAGCGCCGCCTCCGGATGCGGCAGCCGCCAGGGCGCGGTCCAGCCGGGGCCCCGTTGCAGCGATACCGCCCCCCGGTAACGCAGCCGTGGGTCGTCGTGGGCCAGACGCACGCCGCACTCTCCTCCGCTTTCCGGCTCGGGGAAGGGCGCGCACCCCGCCCCACCGCGGGCGCACCATGCCCCACACCTCGCACATCGTGCCACGGAGCGCGGCCGAGGCCGACCGGAAATGCATCGCGGACGGACCCTCCGCTACGACAGACTGACGCGGTGCCTACGCGGAGGGGGTGGTGCGATGCCGTGGCCGCGGCGACGCAAGCGACAGGCCACTGACGAGACATCGGAGTCCGAGCAACTGCTCTTCGGCGGACGGCTCCGGTACGACATGGGATTCAGCCGCTACGACGACGCCTATCTGCATCTGTCGTTATGGGCGATGGCGCGCAGGCTCCCGCGCCTGGTGGGCTCCACTGTACGGCTCGCCTGGGCCGCCGACCGCAGGGCGCTGCAAACGGTCGCGGCGGCGGAGATCGGCCAGGGGATCGGCCAGGCGTTCAGCCTGGTCGCGGTGAACGACGCGCTGGCGGCCCTGCTGTCCGACGGGGCGACCGCTGACCGGCTGCACAGCGCACTGCCGTCGCTGATCGTGGTCGGCGTGGTGGCGGTCCTCGGCGCGCTGCTGGCCTCGGCCTCGACGGCCGGGACCGGCCGACTCGAGCCGAAGGTCGAACGGGTCGCGACCGAGCGGTACTTGAAGTGCGCGGCCCGTGTGGAGCTCTCCGCCATCGAGGACGCGGAGTTCCACCGGCTGCTGGACTCCGCCCAATACGGCGCCTCCTCGGCCCGGCGCATGGTCAAGTACTGCGTGGCGGTGGTCAACGGACTGCTCGCCGTCGTCGCCGCCGCCGGAGTGCTGACAGTTCTGCACCCCGTGCTGCTGCCCCTGCTGGTGCTCATCGCCCTGCCGCGCAGCTGGAGCTCGCTGCGCATCGCCCGCCGCCGCTATCTCTCCTTCCACACCATGATCGAGCACGCCCGCGCGGGCCATCTGCTCAGCCGGCTGCTCACCGAGCGCGAGGCGGCGCAGGAGGTCCGGGTGCACGGCGTCGGCGGCTTCCTGCTGCGGCACTTCCGCCGGATGTCGGAGTCCGCGGAGGCGGAGCAGACCCGGCTGGCCGACGCCGCGGCCGGCACCGAGCTGATCGCCGCGACGCTCACCGGCGCGGCGACCCTCGCCACCTACTCGGCGCTCGGCGGGCTGCTGCTCTCCGGCGGCATGGAGCTGTCCGTCGCGGGCACCGCGGTCATCGCGATCCGCACCGGTTCGCAGAACCTGTCCACGCTGGTGCTGCAGCTCAACCAGCTCTACGAGGAGATGCTGTTCGTCCAGGACCTCGACCGGCTGTGCGAGGACGCCGAGCGGTACGCCATTCCCGAGGGCGGGCTGCCGCTGCCCGAGGAGCCGGAGGAGATCCGCTTCGACTCCGTCTCCTTCAGCTACCCCGGCAGCGACCGGCCCGCCCTGGACAAGGTCAGCCTCGCCATCCCCGGCGGGGGGGTGGTGGCCCTCGTCGGCGAGAACGGATCCGGTAAGTCCACCCTGGTCAAGCTGCTCGCCGGGCTCCATCTGCCGGACTCGGGGCGCATCCTGTGGGACGGCACCGATATCGCGGAGGCCGATCGCGCACAGCTCTTCTCCCGGATCGCCATGGTCAACCAGGACTTCAAGCGCTGGCCGTTCACCGCCAAGGCGAACGTCGCGATCGGCAGCCCGCAGAGCCCCATCCGCGCCGAGGCCCTGGACCGCGCGGCGGCCTACGCCGGGGCCGACGACATCGTCGCCGGGCTGCCGCACGGCTGGGACACCCTGCTGGCCCGGGAGTTCCGCGGCGGCCACCAGCTCTCCGGTGGCCAGTGGCAGCGGCTCGGCATCGCCCGCGCCCGCTACCGCACCGCGCCCGTGCTGCTGGTCGACGAGCCCACCTCGGCGCTCGACGCCCGAGCCGAGCTGGCCGTCTTCGAGCAGATCCGCGCGCTCGCGGGGGAGGGACAGACCGTCGTGCTGATCACCCACCGGCTGGCGTCCGTCCGGCACGCCGACCTCATCCACGTCCTCCACGAGGGGCGGCTCGCCGAGTCGGGCACCCCCCAGGAGCTGCTGGACCGGGGTGGCATCTACGCCGAGCTGTTCCATCTACAGGCCTGCCAGTACGACCTCAGCGGGCCGTGACCACCCCTTGGCCGGCGAGGCCGGAGAGGAGGCGATCCTTGCGGCGCGTGGCCTCGGCCGGGTCGCGGACGTCTGCGCTGAGCATCCCGAGGCGGTCCACCAGCTTTTCGACCGCCGCGTTCTGCGCGGGGGAGCGGTCGGGGAGCAGCGGGGACTCGAAGCCGTGCTGCCACACTCTGGCGATCGCGTGGTCGTTCTTCCAGCGCACCTCGCGCAGGTCTCCAACTGCAGTTGGGCGGCGGTGCGGCTGTCCATGCCGCGGTGGGTCCAGTCCTCCGCCTCGCCGTCCAGGTCGAACACCTCGAGACCGAAGCGGTCGGCCTCCTGCCAGATCGGCATGGTCTCGTCGTTCATCATGAAGACGTAGAGGGCGAACTGGCCTGAGTATTCCGACACCAGGAACCGCCTGGTGTCCTCGCAGAGTTCGGGGGTCTCACCGGGATAGCCGACGATGAACGAGACGAAGGAGTGGATCGAGCTGTTCCGCAGCAACTCGAAGGCCACCCGGTTGGCGCGCGCCTTGACCTGTTCGTGCATATAGCCCAGCGTGGTGTCGTTCATCGACTCGAAGCCGATGGACAGCGCGCGGCAGTGGGCCTGCTCCAGATCGGCCACGACGCTCCGGTCGCGGATCGAGTTGGCCCGCGTATACGCCTCCCAGCCCACGTCCGCCTCCGCCAGCAGCGGCAGCAGCGTGCGCAGCCGGGTCGGCGGCACAGTGAAGCGAGACGCTGACATGGGCCCAGATCGGGCTGCACGACAAGCCGTGCGCCCTCCTCGACACCGACGGCTTCTACCAGCCCCTGCTCGCCTTCCTCGCCCACGCCGCGGCCGAAGGGTTCGTGTCGCGCCGCGACGTGGACGGCATCGTGGTCTGCGAGCGGCCCGGGGACCTCCTGCCCGGGCTCGCCGCGCGCGCCCGCTCAGCCTGCTCGGCCTGCTCAGATGGAGACGCCGTGTGAGCGCAGATAGGCCAGCGGGTTGATATCGGAGCCGTAACCGGGGCCGGTGCGGATCTCGAAGTGGAGGTGCGGACCGGTGGCGTTGCCCGTCGAGCCGCTGCGGCCCACCTGCTGGCCGCCGCCCACCTGCTGGCCCGCCCGGACGGACAGCTGCGACAGATGGGCGTACTGGCTGTATCGGCCGTCCGGGTGCTGGATGACCACCTCGTAGCCGTATGCGTCGGCCCACCCCGCCGAGACCACCCGGCCGGCGCCGACGGCCTTGACCGAGGTGCCGATGCCCACGGGGAAGTCGACGCCGGTGTGATAGCCGCTCGACCAGCTGCCCCCGGCCGCGCGGTACGCCGTGCTCGGGCCGACCCCGCTGACCGGGGCGGTGAACTCCGAGGTGCTGGCGGGCTTCTTGGCGGCGGGCTTGTGGGCGGTCCGGTGGTGGCGGTCCGGTTTGGCGGCCTTCGACGGCCGCTCGGCCTTCGGCTTCGCCTTCGCCTTGGCTTTGGGCTCGGCTTTGGGTTCGTGCTTCGCCTTGGGCTTGGCCTTGGCCCCGGAGTCGTTCAGAGAGAGCTTCTGGCCTGGGAAGATCAGATCCGGGTCGCCGCCGACGGTCTCGCGGTTGGCCTGGTAGATCGTCTGCCAGCCGCCGTCGACATCGTGCCGCTTGGCGATCCGGGTCAGCGTGTCGCCGCTGATGACCACGTACGCGCTGTCCTTGGCTGACGTGCGGCCCGGGAGGCTGGTGGGCGTCGGCGTGTCGCGCTTGGTCTGCGGGGTGCGGTCGGCCTGCTGGTGTGTCGTCGCCGACGCGCCCGCGGCCTTGGGCGCACTCTGCGGGGCGGCGTCGGCTCGGGTCAGCCCGGCCCGCCCCGAGCAGTTCGGCCAGGCGCCGGGGCCCTGGGCGTCGAGCACCTTCTCGGCTACGGCTATCTGCTGGTCCTTGGTGGCCAGGTCGGCCCGGGGCGCGTACGCGTTCCCGCCGTACGCCTCCCAGGTGGACTGGGTGAACTGCAGGCCTCCGTAGAAGCCGTTGCCGGTGTTGATGTCCCAGTTCTCGGTGGACTCGCAGTGGGCGACCTTCTCCCAGGTCTCCCCGGAGGCCGCGCCTGCCCCGGCCGCACCGACCAGCGGCAGGGCGATACCGGCGCCGCCCGCGGTGACGCTGAGCGAGGCGCGGGAGATGCGGTTGGGCTTGTAGCGGCGGTGGCGTCCGCGTAAGGCCATGGACGGCTCCTTCTCATGCGCCTTCGCGGCGCGCTGCCGGGCGCGCCAAAGATTAAGGGTGTGGATTTCGCCACAACAAGAGGGAGTTGGGGCACGGTTGAAGGCCGCAACGCGCTGCGCTGCGGTCTCACCGCTGGAGAGTGACGTGGATCACATTATTTCGGTCGGTGTTGCGGGTGGAACGGAGCGTAGTGATTTCAACAGGGCGTGGTGACAGCGGAGTTGTGCGCCCCCTTGGCCGCAGCGCGCCGGGTCGCGCTCGCCCGATGAGCACCCCGAGACTGAGCGGGGAGGAGGACGACCCGGCGCTCAGCCCCTACATCCGGACCGCGAGCGACAGCGCGAACCGCCCTTCGCCGTCGGTCCACCACCGCCGCGGCTGGAGCCCCGCCGCGGTGAGCTCCGCCCGCACCCGCTCCCGGCGGAACTTCGCGGAGACCTCGGTGCGGATCTCCTCCCCGGCCGCGAGATGCACCGCGAGGTCCAGCGCCGGGATTTTCGCGGTGATGGCACCACGGGCCCGCAGCCGCATCTCGATCCACTCGTGCTCGGCGTCCCACAGCGCCACATGGTCGAAGTCCGCCGGGTCGAAGTCCGCGCCCAGCTCCCGGTCGAGGACGGCCAGCACGTTCTTGTTGAACTCCGCCGTGACGCCCTGCGCATCGTCGTACGCGGCGACCAGCGTGGCCTCGTCCTTGACCAGGTCGGTGCCCAGCAGCAGCGCGTCACCCGGAGCCAGCAGGGCGCTGACCGAGGTGAGGAACCCGGCCCGCTCGACGGGCAGCAGATTGCCGATGGTGCCGCCGAGGAACGCCACCAGGCGCGGGCCCGGTGTGTCCTGCGGAAGGGCAAGCCCCTCCAGGAAGTCGGCGACCAGCGCGTGCACCGTCAGCTCCGGGTGCTCGGCGAGCAGGGCGCGCCCCGCGAGGGTCAGCGCGCTCTCGCTCACGTCCACGGGTACGTAGGCATGCAGATCCGGCAGCGCGCGGAGCAGATGGCGGGTCTTCTCGGAGGAGCCGGAACCGAGCTCGACGAGGGTACGGGCGCGGGTCGCGGCGGCGATCTCCGCGGCCCGGGCGACCAGGATCTCCCGCTCCGCGCGGGTCGGGTAGTACTCGGGCAGCTCGGTGATCCGCTCGAACAGCTCGCTTCCGCGGGCGTCGTAGAACCACTTCGGCGGCAGCTGTTTGGGGGTCCGGGTAAGCCCCTCGGCCACATCCGCGCGCAGCGCGGCGGCCGTGGCGTCGGCGGGCAGGGTGCGGGTGATGGTGAAGGGGCTCACAGGGAAGCCTCCTTGAGCGCGGTGAGCTGAACATCGGAGCGAGTGGCGGTGAGCAGGGTGCGGTCGGGGACGTCGGTCCAGCGCGGGTCGTCGTCGTACGGCTCGGAGGCGACCACCACGCTGTGGCCCGGATCGGCCAGATAGCTGAGGGTGTCGCCCCAGGTGGTGGCGGCGATGGTCTCACCGTCCGTGAGCAGCAGATTCAGCCGCGACCCGGGCGCCGAGGCGGCCACCGTGCCGGTGGTCTCGCCCAGCGCCGTGGGCAGGTCGTGGCCCAGGCGCAGCCGGTGCAGCGTGAGCGCCCACAGGAACGCCGCGTCGCAGCGCGCCTCCAGCCGCAGCAGATCGGCGGGCGGCAGGGTGGTGACGAGGTCGGCCACGGAGTGGGGCCAGTCCTCGACCCTGCCGTTGTGGCTGAACAGCCAGGCCCCCGAGGCGAAGGGGGCGGCGCCCGCCTCCCCGTCGGCGCTCGCCTCCGAGGCGTTGCGCACGGCGGCCAGCAGCGAGCCGGTCCGGATCACCCGGGCCAGATCGGTGAACGACGGGTCGGCCCAGATGGGCCCGGCGCGCCGGTAGCGGGCGGCCACCGGGTCGCCCTCCGCATACCAGCCGACGCCGAACCCGTCGGCGTTCATCCGGCCGTGCCGCTGCCGCCGTGGCTCGTACGACTGGCGGTACAGCCCGTGCGGGGGCGCGATGAGGAGTTCCCCCACGGGGGTGTTGGGTCCGAGATAGGCGAGATGCCGGCACATCGGCATCACCCCCTTCCGGTTCACGCTTCCCCGGGCGCCGCGTCGCGCGCGGTGCGGAAGCCCGAGAAGATCTGGCGGCGTATCGGCAGGTCCCAGTTGCGGAAGGTGCCGCGGCAGGCGACCTGGTCCACGGCGAAGGAGCCGCCGCGCAGCACCTTGTACGCGTCACCGAAGAAAACCTCCGAGTACTCGCGGTACGGAAAGGCCCGGAACCCCGGGTAGGGCAGGAAGTCGCTGGCCGTCCACTCCCATACGTCGCCGATCAGCTGCCGGACGCCGAGCGGCGAGGCACCGCGCGGATAGCTGCCGGCCGGGGCCGGCCGCAGATGGCGCTGGCCCAGGTTGGCATGGACCGGGGTGGGGTCGGCGTCGCCCCAGGGGTAGCGCCGGGACCGGCCGTCGGCCGGATCGTGCCGGGCGGCCTTCTCCCACTCCACCTCGGTGGGCAGCCGCCGGCCCGCCCAGCGGGCGTAGGCGTCGGCCTCGTACCAGCTCACATGCACCACGGGCTCATCGGGCCGCACCGGCTCCGTCACACCGAACCGCCGGCGCAGCCACTGCCCACCCTCGCGCCGCCAGAACAGCGGCGCGGTCAGGCTGTGCTCGCGGATATGGCGCCAGCCCGCCGCGGTCCACCAGCGCCGCCGCTCGTAGCCGCCGTCCTCGATGAACCGCGCGTAGGCGCCGGCCGTGACCGGGGCGGTGTCCATGAAGAAGGCGGGGACCACCCGCCGGTGGGCCGGGCGCTCGTTGTCCAGGGCCCACGGCTCGGTGGAGGTGCCCATGGTGAACGAGCCACCGGGGATCAGCACCTCCGCCGGCAGCGCGGCGCCGTCAGTGCTTTCCGGCGGGGGCGGGGCGGTGAGCGCGGCGGGCCCCTGACGCAGCTGGTGGGTGATGAGCATCGTCTCGTCGTGCTGCTGCTCGTGCTGCGCGATCATGCCGAACGCGAAGGCGGCGTCGACCAGCGGCCCGCCCCGCAGCGGGATCCGCTCGAGCACATCGAGCACCCGGCCGCGTACATCGGCCACGTATCCGCGGGCCTCGGCGGGCGGCAGCAGCGGCAGCGAGGGCCGCTTGGCGCGCGGGTGCTCGAAGGCGTCGTACACCGAGTCGATCTCGGGGCGCAACGCCTCCTGCCCGGCGACCGCGCGCAGCAGCCACTGCTCCTCCTGGTTGCCGATGTGGGCCAGGTCCCAGACCAGCGGTGACATCAGCGGGGAGTGCTGGGCGGTGAGGTCGTGTTCGTCGACGCAGGTGGTGAGGGTGCCGGTGCGCTCGCGCGCGCGCCGCAGCGCCGCTACGGCGCTCAGGCGCAGCGCTTCGGGGTCGGTGTCGGGGCCGGGAGCGGTCATGGCCGGTACTCCTTCCCGGTGACGGGGGTGAGCAGATCGTCGGCGGGACACCTGCCGCGGGCGACATAGCGGTCGGTGAAGGCGGCGACGGCGGAGATGATGGCGGGGGAGGCCCCGAGCCGGGGCAGCGCCTCCAGGGCCGTGGTGAAGCAGACGGTCGCGGCGGCGCGCAGCTCGGGGTCGGCGAGGGCGTGGCGAGCGGCGGAGCGCCACAGCGGATTGGCGGGCGCGGGTTCCGGGCCCGCCGTTTCGGCGAGGGGTTTCACCACGCGGTAGACGGTCTCCGTCGCCTCGGGGTCGTCGAAGAGGGCCACGGTGACGGCGAGCGGCACGATCCAGCCGTCGTCGCCGCGCTGCGCGTCGATCATGCGCAGCTCCAGATGGCCGCGGGGGCGGACGGGCGGGAAGAGGGTCGATATGTGGTAGTCGAGGTCGTCCCGGGTGGGCGGCCGGGGCGCGCCGGTGCGGATCCAGTCGCGGAAGGTGAGCCCGTACGGCACGGCCCACGCCTCCTCGCCGTCCCGGATGGCCATCACGGGCGCGTCCAGCACATACCCGGCCCAGGCGGCCCGCAGGTCCGGGCCGGCAGGTGGCGCCAGCGTCCGGCCCGGGTCCATCGCGGTCCACAGGGCCTGCCGCGTCGAGCGGTAGCCGGTGGGCACGCCCTGGCGCAGGGGAGAGTTGGCGAAGGCGGCGGTCAGCACGGCCCCCAGCAGATGGGCCAGCCGCCAGCGCCGCCCGACGCCGAGCAGTCCCGGCTCGTCGTGGCCGGCGTCCACACACACCTGCACGGAGGCCGTGTTGCACATCATGGAACGCCCGGCCGGTCCACGGCGGTCGAAGTAGCTCTCCATCGTGGCGTAGCGGGGAGTGGCGAGAAACCGGCGTGGCGGGCGCCAGGGGTCGTGCCCGTGGCCGGCTATGCCCAGGCCGAGGCGGGCGAGGAGCGGGCGTACGAGCGCCAGATCGGCGGCGGCGGACTCCACCAGGGCGGTGAGCGAGCCGGCCGGGAGGGAGCTGAGCTCCAGCTGGCCGCCCGGTTCGAAGGTGAGCTTGGACCGGAGCGGCAGTTCGCGCAGTGCGGTGACCGCGGCCTCCAGCCGGGCGGTCTCCACGGGGCGTGCGGGGTGGTGCACATCGTGTACGAGCCATTCGAGCTCGACACCGAACCGCCGGGGCGGTCCGGTCTTGAAACAGATGCCGCGTATTCGGGCCTCTGTCTCGGCTTCGTTGATCGCCTGGTTGTCGGGCACAGTCGTCATCTCCCGTCCCGTGTGGATGGGCTCGGTTCGCGCGCCCTTCTGGGGGTTGCTGCGAGCCGCGTTGCCGCTGCCCACCCTCACCTGTCGGTGGCGTCTGACTCAAGGGCCCATCCAGCCTCAGGGCCCGTCCAGAGTCGCACAAGAGTGCATTCGTCGCCCGGCGGAGTGATCCGGACGCGCCTCGCCGGACGGTTCCGCTGGTCGTACCGACTGGTTAGTATGCGCTCGGCGCGGGGATCGCGCGCCGACCGACAGGGTGTGGGAGGCCACCGGTATGCAGGCATGGCGAGTGCACGAGACGGGCGAGCCGCGTGCGGTGATGCGCCTGGAAGAGGTGGCGGAGCCGGCCGCCGGGCCCGGACAGCTGCTGCTGCGGGTCAGGGCCGCCGACGTCAACTTCCCCGACGCCCTGCTGTGCCGCGGGCAGTACCAGGTGCGCCCGCCGCTGCCGTTCACCCCCGGCGTCGAGGTGTGCGGCGAGGTCCTGGCCGTCGGCGAGGGCGCGCAGGGCCGCCCGGGCGACCGGGTCATCGCCACCCCCGCGCTGCCCACCGGCGGCTTCGCCGAGACCACGGTCATCAGCGCCGCGGCCGCGCTGCCCGCGCCCGACGCGCTGGACGACGCGCAGGCCGCGGCGCTGCACATCGGCTACCAGACCGGATGGTTCGGCCTGCACCGCCGGGCCCGGCTGCAGCCCGGCGAGACGCTGCTCGTGCACGCCGCCGCGGGCGGTGTCGGCAGCGCCGCCGTCCAGCTGGGCAAGGCCCACGGGGCGCGGGTGATCGGCGTGGTCGGTGGCGAGGACAAGGCCAAGGTGGCCCGGGAGCTCGGCTGCGACCTGGTGGTCGACCGGCGGCACGAGGACATCGTGGCGGCCGTCAAGGAGGCCACCGGCGGACGGGGCGCCGATGTGATCTACGACCCGGTCGGCGGCGACGCGTTCGCCAAGTCGGTCAAGTGCGTGGCCTTCGAGGGCCGGATCGTGGTCGTCGGATTCGCCAGCGGCGTCGTCCCCCAGGCCGCCCTCAACCACGCCCTCGTCAAGAACTACGCCATCCTCGGCCTCCACTGGGGCCTGTACAACACCCACGACCCCGCCGCCGTCCGCGCCTGCCACGACGAGCTGACGCGCCTCGCCGCCCAGGGCACGGTCAGCCCCCTGGTCAGCGAGCGGGTGCCGCTGGACGCGGCAGCCGACGCCGTCCAGCGCGTCGCGGACGGCACCACCACCGGCCGCGTCGTGGTGGTCCCGGGCCAGCGCGGGCGAGTGAGCCGAAGGGGCGCGACCCTGTCGAAAGGGAGAGCGCGCGGAGGCCCCGAGGAACGAGGGGCCGAGCACGGTCGACCGTCGACAGGGGCTGAGGCGCCCCGGAGGCGAACCGAGCCTCCGAAGAAAGGGGCGGAGGGCCGATGAGTACGGACAGGGAACAGGTGACCGCCGACGGACTGCGCGACCAGGTCAGGCAGCTGCTCGCCGAGCACCCCGTGGCCACCACGGCCAGGCTGGACTTCCTGCGGGCCCGTTTCGACGCCGGACTCGCCTGGATCCACTACCCGGTGGGGCTCGGCGGCCTGGGTGCCCCCCGCTCCCTGCAGTCCGTCGTGGACACCGAGCTCGAAGCCGCGGGCGCGCCGGACAACGACCCCCGCCGCATCGGCATCGGCCTCGGCATGGCCGCGCCCACCATCCTCGGCTTCGGCACCGACGAGCAGCGCACCCGTCTGCTGCGCCCCCTGTGGACCGGCGAGGAGGTGTGGTGCCAGCTGTTCAGCGAACCGGGAGCCGGCTCCGACCTCGCGGCCCTCGGCACCCGGGCGGTGCGCGACGGCGACACCTGGGTGATCGACGGGCAGAAGGTCTGGACGTCCAGCGCCCACCTCGCCCGCTGGGCGATCCTCATCGCCCGTACCGACCCGGACCTGCCCAAGCACCGCGGTATCAGCTACTTCATCTGCGATATGACCGACCCGGGGGTCGAGGTGCGCCCGCTGCGCCAGATCACCGGCGAGGCGGAGTTCAACGAGGTCTTCCTCACCGGCGTGCGCATCCCCGACAGCCGGCGCCTCGGCGAGGTCGGCGAGGGCTGGAAGGTCGCCCAGACCACCCTGATGAACGAGCGCGTCGCCATCGGCGGCGGCCGCGTCCCCCGTGAGGGCGGCATGATCGGCCGGATCGCCACGGCCTGGCGCGAGCGGCCCGAGCTGCGTACCCACGATCTCCACCAGCGGCTGCTCGGGCTGTGGGTGGAGGCCGAGGCGGCCCGGCTGGCGGGCGAACGGCTGCGCCAGCAGCTCGCGATGGGCCAGCCCGGCCCCGAGGGTTCGGCGATGAAGCTCGCCTTCGCCCGCCTCAACCAGGAGATCAGCGGCCTGGAGGTGGAACTGCTGGGCGAGGAGGGCCTGCTGTACGACGACTGGACGCTGCGCCGCCCCGAGCTCGTCGACTTCACCGGGCGCGAGGCCGGCTACCGGTATCTGCGCGCCAAGGGCAACTCCATCGAGGGCGGCACCTCCGAGGTGCTGCTCAACATCGTCGCCGAACGCGTCCTGGGCCTGCCGTCCGAGCCGCGGACCGACAAGGACCTCCCGTGGAAGGACCTGCCCCGATGAGCACCCCGGACAAGCTCTCTTCCGAGGCCGACCTGCTCTACTCCGAGGCCGAGGACGATCTGCGCGCCGCCGTGCGGTCGCTGCTCGCCGACCGCTGCCCGCCCTCCGCCGTGCTTGCCGAGGTGGAGAGCCGCCGCCCGTACGACCCCGCGCTGTGGCGCTCGCTCGCCGTGGAGATGGGGACGGCCGGGCTGTTGGTGCCCGACAAGCTGGGTGGACAGGGCGCCACCGCACGGGAGGCCGCGGTCGTGCTGGAGGAGCTGGGCCGCTCGGTCGCCCCCGTTCCCTATCTCACCAGCGCCGTGCTCGCCGTCTCCGCCCTGCTGGGCTGCGACACCGATGAGGAGCAGGTGGCCCGGCTGCTCGGCGGGCTCGCCGAGGGGAGTGTGGTCGGCGCGCTCGCGCTTCCGCTGTCCACCGGGCCCGGCGGCGCGCCGCCCGGGACCGTCACCGCTGGCGCCGACGGCGCCCTGAGCGGCCGGGTCGGCGGCGTGGCGGGCGCGGTCGGGGCGGATGTGCTGCTGGTCCCGGCCGAGGGCCCGGACGGGTACGGGCTCTACGCCGTGGGCGTCACCGGTGTCACCGGCGGCGTCACCGTCGAGCCGCTGACCGCGCTCGACCTCACCCGGCCCCTCGCCGCGCTCCACTTCGCTCAGGCCCCGGCCCGCCGCCTCGCCGGGCCCGACCGCGCCCGGGCCGCCGTCGGCCGGGCCGTTATGGCGGGGGCCGGGCTGCTCGCCTCCGAGCAACTGGGTCTGGCCGAATGGTGTTTGGCGGAGACCGTACGGCACACCAAGGAGCGTCATCAGTTCGGCCGCCCCATTGGTTCGTTCCAGGCGCTCAAACATCGAATGGCCAGGCTCTGGCTGGAGCTGGTCTCCGCCCGCGCCGCGGCCCGGCACGCCGCCGACGCGCTCGCCGCGGACAGCCCCGAGGTCCCCATCGCGGTGGCGGTCGCCCAGTCGTACTGTGCGAGGGTCGCGGTGCACGCTGCCGAGGAGTGCGTGCAACTGCACGGCGGGATCGGCATGACCTGGGAACACCCGGTGCATCTCTACCTCAAGCGGGCCAAGAGCGACGAGATCGCGCTGGGCACCCCCGGCCGCCATCGCGAGGCGCTGGCCGGGCTGGTGGACCTGCCCGCCCCTGTCGGCTGAGCAGTCCCGCTCCCGGCCGCCGCGCGTGGTGCTTCGCGCGGCCCCGGGAGCGGCCGGGGCGTGCCGTCCGAGGGCGAGCGGGTTGTGGCATCCGGGAGCGGCCGGGGCGTTCGCACCCGTGATCGGCACTCGTATGGAGCACCGTGATGGCGCGGGTCAAGGGCATAACTGGGCGAAACTGGCGGCCGGATTCCGATCCTCATGAAGCGCCTGAGGAGGCTCGCCATGGCCATTTCGATCTCCGTGGTCCTACTGCTGCTGATCCTGGCGGTGGTCTTCCTGCGGAGCGGAGGGCTGCGTATCTCCCATGCGCTGGTCTGCGTCACGCTGGGCTTCTACCTGGCGAGCAGCAGCATCGCGCCCACCATCTCCGAGGGGCTGGCGGCGACCGCGGACGTAGTCAGCAGCGTCCGGCCCTGACCGGCGGGTCGCGCGGGCTCAGCGGCGGTCGTCGGGCTGGGACGGTACGTCGGGCCGGGACCGTACGTCGGGCCGGGCGCGGCTGAACACCGCGATCCCATTGGGGACCAGCCGCTCGGTGCCGCCCGAGGGATGGTTGCGCACCGTCAACCGCCCACCGTCCGCTTCCCGCGCCACAAGCGTCGAGGAGCCGCCGCCGTCGAGGTTGACCACATCGTCGGCGCCGAGGCCCAGCATCACATCCGCGAGCTCGCTGAGGGTCAGCCCGGCGCGGTAGGTCATCTCGCCGTCCAGCACCAGCAGATACAGCCGATGCCCGCGGTCGCCGATGCCCGCCGCCGTGCGCACCGCCCCGGTGAGCGGGTCGAGCCCGTCCAGCCTGTGGCGGTCGCGCACGATCGGAAAGCCGCCGAGCGCGAAGGCGAACCGTGGGCCGCGTGTATCGCGCAGCCCGTAGTCGAAGCGCACCGGGTCGCCCACCCGCAGCTCGCGCAGCGCCCGCGCCCCCGCCTCCCGCCCCACCAGGACGAACGAGTCGGCCTCGATCGGGCCCTTGCCGGGCGTGACCGCCCGCTCGGCGACCCGGCCCTCACGCACCGTCACCTCGAAGGTCTCCGCGCTGCAGGGCGCCGACCGGGCGGTGTCCACACCGCAGGTGGCCCGCACCCGGGACGCGCTGCCCCACTCGGAGGTGTAGGCCCCGATACCGTCCACGGCCACCGCGTACTGGTTCAGCCCGCGCAGCGGCCTGGTGCCCCGTCCCTCCGCCGTCACCGTGCCGCGCAGGGTCAGCCGACCCACCCGGGCGATCCGGTCGGCGCCGACCCCGATGACGTCCTCGGTGGAGGTGCCCAGCGGTGCCGCCGGGCCGAACCGCTGGCCCTGGGGCACCGCCGACTTGAGTGGCAGCCCGCCCGTGACCTCCGGGCCCACCGCGGCGCCCGTCGCGTCCACGCCGGGGTGCTGGGTCTCGGTGATGTCGAAGAAGTCGCCGTTCACGGCGGCGATCGCGGAGCGCTCGGCGGCCATCGTGGAGACCCGGGCGCGAGAGGCGACCGCGTCGGGGTGGAGCAGGTCGAGCGAGACCTCAGGCTGCCGTAGATCGACGGTGAGCAGATGGCCCAGCGCCGTGCCGTGCGAGGTGGCCAGTGTGAACTGGCGGTACTCCACGCCGGGCGCCGGCGCGGTGTGCTCCAGATAGCGGGGCGCGGCGTGGAGGGTGGGCACGGAACCCGCCCCGGCCGGGCCCGCCCCGGCCAGTACGCCCCAGGCGAGGACCACCGCCACCGCCGCGCACGTCGGCCTGGTGACCGCACATTTCTTCCTGGTTCCCGCGCGTCTTCTCACTGCCACGGCGCGCCTCCCGTCAACCACCAGGCCAGGGCCATCGCTTCGGGGCGCGCCGCGAGTGCCGCGGGAACGGTACGGAAATGGCCGGAGACCACCCGCGGAACTCTTCGCACGCCCCTGCCCAACCGGCCCACGCCGCCCCGATACTCACTGGCGTCCGTCGTGCAACCTCGGCCCCGAGCCGGGGCAAGAGCCGGGAGGCCCCCATGGTCCGCCGTACGCGCCGTGCCTTTGTCATCACCCTCGGAGCAGCTGTGGCGGGCGGGATAGCCGCCCCCGCATACGCGAGTTCGGGCTCCGGCAGGGGCAAGCCGCCGCTGGCCAGAGCCCACGCCCACAACGACTACGAACACCCGCATCCGCTCACCGACGCGCTCTCCCACGGCTTCGGGAGCGTCGAGGCCGACATCTGGCTGGTGGACGGCCAGTTGCTGGTCGCCCATGACGCGGAAGACCTCGACCCCACCCGCACCCTGGAGTCGCTCTACCTCGACCCGCTGGCGCGGCGCGTCAAGCAGAACGGCGGCCGGGTATACCGCGGCCACGACCTGACGCTCCAGCTGCTCATCGACATCAAGACCTCGGGCGAGCCCACCTACCTCGAACTCGCCAAGCGCCTGCGCCCCTACCACTCGATGCTGTCCAGCGCCCACGGCGGCGTCGGCGGCCGGGTGCGCCGCTCCGCGGTGACCCCCGTCATCTCGGGCGACCGTGGCGCGCGGGCCCCCATGGAGGCCGAGCGAGTGCGCCACGCCTTCTACGACGGGCGTCTCGAGGACCTGGGCAGCGGTGTGCCCGCCTCCTTCATCCCGCTCATCAGCAGCAACTGGACGCAGAGCTTCAGCTGGCTGGGCGCCGGTCAGATGCCGTCGGCCGAGCGGGACAAGCTGCGTCAGATCGTGGGCTCGGCGCACGCCAACGGCCAGCGCGTCCGCTTCTGGGCCACCCCCGACGTGGCGGGCGCGGAGCGCGAGGCACTGTGGCGCGAACTCCTGGCCGCCGACGTCGACTACATCAACACCGACGACCTGGCGGGTCTGGAGAACTTCCTGCGCGGCGCTCACTGACCCGCCCCGCGGACTCACGGCAGTCACTGGCAGATCGTATGATCACCACACGCGCCTCCCTGGGAGGCGCGTGTCGGCCAGTCGGGCGACAGCACTGACGACACGCCGAAGCAGGCGGGCCACAGGGCTCAGCCGGGCCGCAGGGCTCCCCCTGGATGCCTTACGCGCCGCCCTCCCTCAGCGCCGCCGGGTCGTCCAGAACCCCCTGAACCACCGAGCCCGCCGCGCCCAGCACCGGGCCGTCGGAGCCCAGCCGGGAGACGGTCACCACGTCCTGGCCCGGCCTGGCGGGATCCGTGAGCCGCTGCGCCAGTTCCCGCTCCAGGGCGGGCAGCAGCCAGGGCGCCAGCGGGGTGAGCGCCCCGCCCAGCACCACCTTCTGCGGGTCGAGAAGGTTCACCGTGCCCGCCAGGGCGATGCCCAGCGCCGCACCGGCGCCGCGCAGCGCGCGCCGCACCTCCTGGTCGCCGTCCGCCGCGCGCCGGGCCAGCAGGGTGATCCGGCTCCCGGGAGCCCGGTGCTCGTCGGCGGCCTGCTCCGCGGGGATGCCCCCGGCCCGCAGCACGGCCTCCTCGCCCGCGTACTGCTCCAGACAGCCGCGCCCGCCGCATACGCACGCGGGGCCCTCGGGCCGCACCGGCACATGGCCCAGCTCGCCCGCGAATCCATGCGTTCCGCGCAGCAGCCGTCCGTCGATCACCACGGCGGCACCGATACCGATCTCGGCCGAGACATGCACGAAGTCACGCGGCGCGGGGTCGTGCCCGCCGAGCCACAGCTCCGCGAGCGCGCCCAAGTTGGCCTCGTTGTCGACGGTCAGGGGCAGGCCCGGCAGCGCCTCGCGCAGTGCGGGGCCCACATCCACGCCCTCCCAGCCGAGGTTCGGCGCCCGCACCACGACGCAGGACTCGCGCGCCACCAGCCCGGGCACCGCGACCGCGAGCCCCACCGGCCGCAGCCCCTCGCCCTCCGCCTCCGCCGCGACACGCCGTACGAGCTCGGCGAGTCGCCCGAGCACGGGGCCCGGCGCGCCGTCCCGGTTCGCCGACTCGACCTGGGCCCGTACCCGCACCCGCCTGCCGAGGTCCATCGCGCACACCGCCAGGTGGTCCACGCCTATCTCCGCGCCAAGACCGGCCGGTCCGCGCTCGTTGAGCTGCAGCGCGCTGCCGGGGCGGCCGACCGTGCCCGGCCGGGACGGCCCGAGCTCCACCAGCAGCCCGTCCCGGGCCAGCTCGTCGACAAGCGTCGAGACGGCGGCCCGGGTCAGCCCGATCCGGGCCGCGACGGCGGCGCGGGACAGCGGGCCGTGCGCGGCCACGGCGTGCAGCACGAGGGAGAGGTTGCGTCTGCGCATCGCCTGCTGAGTGTTGGGCAGTGGCGCTGCCACCTGACGGTTCTCCTGTCTTTCCCGTGGGTCCCGACGGTCCCGGACCCCGCGCTGTGCCTCCGCGGCCCTGCCTCGACCTTAGACCGTCCGGCAGTAGGGCCCGTGGCGTCGCGTGCCGATGGGCGGCTCCCCCGTAGCTCCGCACGGGAGGTGCCCCCAGCCGCACCCCGCTCGTCGCACGCAGGGGGTACCGCCCAGCGGTAGCTGGAGGAGCCGCGCGCTCTCCTCACGGGGCACGCCCATGCTTGCCCCTCGACCCTCCCCCTCGGCCCTGGCGGGCCTGGGCGGTGCCCCCTCCTTCACCCGCGCTCCCTACTGCCGGACGGTCTTACGGCGTGGAGCTGCGCAGCAACGCGTCGGCATCGGACAGGACCCCGCCCAGCCGCTCCAGCGCCACCTCGTCGCGCTTCACCGGCTCGTACGAGGGCCCCTCCGCCGTCTTCCAGCGCCGGGCCACCGCCGCCGGATCCTCGCCCAGCAGCAGGCCCGCGGCCTGGGCGGCCGCGCCGAGTGCGACCAGCTCCTCGGCCTGGGGCACCTGGACGGGCCGGCCACTGAGGCGGCGCACCGTCTCCCGCCACGCCGCGCCCTTGGCGCCGCCGCCGATGAGCAGCAGCGGAGCGTCGGGCGCGGCGTCCGCGTCCAGGACCCGGTCGAGCGCGGTGAGCAGCGCGAACACGGCCCCGTCATAGGCGGCCTGGAGCACCTGACCCGGCGTCGTGTCGTGGCGCAGCCCGTACAGCAGCCCGGAGGCCAGCGGCAGGTCGGGGGTGCGCTCGCCGTCGAGGAACGGCAGCAGGACGGCCGAGCCGCCCGGCTCCACCGCCTCGCGGTCGCGGCCGAGCAGGGCGGCGATCCGGTCCACGGCCAGCGTGCAGTTGAGCGTGCAGGCCAGCGGCAGCCAGGCGTCCCGCGCGTCCGCGAACCCCGCGACCACCCCGGTGGGGTCGGCGGGCCGGTGCGCCGAGACGGCGTAGACGGTGCCGGAGGTGCCCAGGCTCAGCACGGGCTGCCCCGGCCGCAGGCCGAGGCCGAGGGCCGCCGCCATGTTGTCGCCCGTGCCGGTGGCCACCAGGGCGCCGGCGGGCAGCGGCAGGCCGGGCAGATGCCGTACGGTCCCGGCCGCCTCCCCGTGCCGCAGGACGCGCGGCAGCAGCTCGGGGGAGAGGCCGACGCGCTCCAGGATCTCCTCGTCGTACGACTCGGTCGCCGACGCCCACCAGCCGGTGCCGGAGGCGTCGCCCCGGTCGGTCGTGCCCTGGCCGGTGAGCCGTTCGGTGAGGTAGTCGTGGGGGAGCCGCACGGCGGCGGTGGCCCGCGCGGCCTCGGGTTCGGTCTCCTTCAGCCAGGCCCACTTGGTGACGGTGAAGGCGGGTGCGGGCACGCTGCCGATCCGCTCCGCCCACGCCGCGGGCCCGCCCAGCTCCTCGACCAGGCGGTCGCGCTGCGGGGCCGACCGCACGTCGTTCCACAGCAGCGCCGGGCGCACCGGGCGCCCCGCGGCGTCCAGTGTGACCAGGCCGTGCTGCTGGCCGCCGACCGAGATCGCGGCCGCCTGCCGGGCGTGCGCCCCGCACTGGCCGAGCGCCGCTGCAAGCGCCCCCCACCACTGCTCCGGGTCGTTCTCCTTGCCGTCACCCCCCGCTCCACCGCCGACGGTGTGCGGCGCCTGGCCGCGCGCGACGACCTGGCCGGTCGCGGCGTCGACGACCAGCGCCTTCGTGGACTGCGTGGAGCTGTCCACGCCGACCACCAGCGGTCCCTCGGGCACGGGCACGGCTGCTGCTGCCATCGCGCTCTCCCTTTCACGTTCCTGTGTACGGCTGGTCAGGTGTGAGGCTGGTCAGTGTGAGGCCGACCAATCTCCGGCTGACCAGTGTCCGGCTGAGTGGGGCTTCCCCGGAATGCTCGTGCATACTAATTTGTAAAGCGCCATGACGAAATAGGCGAGGGAGCCGCCATGAGCTACAACCCCACCCCCGAGGACAAGTTCACCTTCGGTCTGTGGACGGTCGGCTGGCAGGGCAGGGATCCCTTCGGGGACGCCACCCGCCCGGCGCTCGACCCCGTCGAGTCCGTGACGCGGCTCGCCGAGCTCGGCGCGTACGGCGTAACGTTCCACGACGACGACCTGATCCCCTTCGGCGCCTCCGAGACCGAGCGCGAGTCACACATCAAGCGCTTCCGGGAGGCCCTGGACGCCACGGGCATGACGGTGCCCATGGCCACCACCAACCTCTTCACCCACCCGGTCTTCAAGGACGGCGCGTTCACCGCCAACGACCGGGACGTGCGCCGCTACGCGCTGCGCAAGACCATCCGCAACATCGACCTCGCCGTCGAGCTGGGCGCCAAGACCTATGTCGCCTGGGGCGGGCGCGAGGGCGCCGAGTCCGGCGCCGCCAAGGACGTACGCGCCGCGCTCGACCGGATGAAGGAGGCCTTCGACTTGCTCGGCGCCTATGTCACCGAGCAGGGCTACGACCTGCGGTTCGCCATCGAGCCCAAGCCCAACGAGCCGCGCGGCGACATCCTCCTGCCGACCGTCGGCCACGCCCTCGCCTTCATCGAGCGGCTGGAGCGGCCCGAACTGTACGGCGTCAACCCCGAGGTCGGCCATGAGCAGATGGCCGGGCTGAACTTCCCGCACGGCATCGCCCAGGCGCTGTGGGCGGACAAGCTCTTCCACATCGACCTCAACGGGCAGTCCGGCATCAAGTACGACCAGGACCTGCGCTTCGGGGCAGGCGATCTGCGGGCCGCCTTCTGGCTCGTCGACCTCCTGGAGACGGCCGGCTACCAGGGCCCGCGCCACTTCGACTTCAAGCCGCCGCGCACCGAGGACATCGCGGGCGTCTGGGCGTCCGCCGCCGGGTGCATGCGCAACTACCTCATCCTCAAGGAGCGGGCCGCCGCCTTCCGCGCCGACCCGGAGGTCCAGGAGGCGCTGCGCGCCTCGCGCCTGGACGAACTGGCGCTCCCGACGCTCGGCGAGGGGGAGACCCTGGCCGGTCTGCTCGCGGACCGCGCCGCCTTCGAGGAGTTCGACGTCACGGCCGCGGCGGAGCGCGGCATGGCCTTCGAACGCCTGGACCAGCTGGCGATGGACCACCTGCTGGGCGCCCGCGGCTGACCGCAGGCGGCGGCCGGCCCGCGTGCTGGTGGGGGCCGGCCGCCGACGGTATGGACGTGGGCCGGCCGCCGATCCAGCCCCCCGACGGGACCGGCGGCCGGGTTCCGGGGGACCGGAGCCGTCAGGGCGTCCAGTCGCCCAGCCAGTCCGCGATCTCGTAGTCCGCGGCCTGGGAGTCGCTGAGCTGAGGCCGGTCGGTGCTCGCCGACCCCGAACCCGCCCCGGTGTTCTTGTACTCGGCGAACCGGTCGTCCTTCCAGGAGAAGCCGCTCATATCCGTCCACGGGGTGGTCCGGACCGCGGCGCTCAGGGAGGTGTTGCGGACGATGGCCTGCGGGTCGAGGCTCGCGTCGCCGCCCGCGTGCCAGGGGCGGCCGAGGTAGTGGCTGCGGTCGCTGACATCGCCGGTGACGTTGCTGTTGATGATCAGGAAGCCGTGTTTGCCGGCCGCGGTCGAGGGCGCGGCCACGTATCCGGCCGAGCTGCCGTCGTACCGCTTGACCAGCCGTATCGTCGACTTGGTGATCACGGCGGAGGCGCGGCCGAAAATGAAGTCGACATTGCCCTGGATCCAGGCGTTGTTGACGTACACCCGGCCGACCTTGTCCTTGCTCGCCGAGTCCAGCAGCAGGGTGTCCTGGTCGCCCAGGGCCCCGATGTTGTCCAGGACGATCTTGTCGCCCGCGGTGCGCAGCGCGACCGCCTGCTTGTCGGTGATGCTGGTGTTCGCCTCGTTGAAATCGTTGACGAACTGCAGATTGCGGGCCTGGAAGTCGTCCGCCTCGACCGCGAAGGTCGCGCTGCCGCTGGTGCCGTAGGTCCCGCCGCCGGGCTTGGGGGTGCCCGAGGCGTTGTTGTAGACGATGGTCACGTCGTTCTTGCTGCTGGTGGTGCCCACCAGCCGGATATGCGGCTTGTTGCTGGGGATCTTCACGGTCTCGCGGTACGTGCCGGGCTTGACGGAGATGGTGACGGCGGAGGTGTTGTTCGCCGGCACAGCGTTGACCGCGGCCTGCACGGTGGTGTAGTTGCCGCTGCCGTCCTTCGCTACGACGATCGTCGCCGCGGCCTTGGCCTGCGCCGCCGGTGCGCCCGCGGCGACCAGCACGGCACCTGTGGCCAGGGCGAGTGGGGCGCTGACGAGCGGTCCAGTGAGGCGCCGCCGGGGGCGCCGGTCCGTTGTGGACATGGGGGGTGACTCCATCCCGTGGAGACGTGCCGGACATGCTGATGCCCTGCGGTTGCCGCGCGGGGCGGAAAGGTTGCCGGGTGGGGTTGGCCGGTCGGGGGTACGGGGCTGGTCTTCGCCGGGCCCGCGGGGTCGGGCACGCCCCGGCTACCGCCGGGCGGGGTGCCCGCGGCCTTCGGCCGGGGAGGCGTCTCCGGTCGGCGGTGGCCGTCGCGGCGAGGTCGCGGCCCGCCCGCCGCGGCGCGGCTCCGTGGCCGTCTTCGGCAGTGGTCGGCGAGGGGTGGCGGTGGACGGGCGCGGCGCGGACCCGACGACTGCGCCGCATGGCGCCGCGCCGAGGGCCGGGGGTCGGGGGTGCGCCGTGCGGCGCGGACGGCCGGGGTGACCTCGGCGGCGCGGGCGGTCAAGGGCCCTCTGCCAACCCCGGCCCTCACAGCTCCGGTTGCTGCCGGTCGCCGATGACTCTGCCACGGAGCGCCTGGTTCACCCTGGCGGTGCGGCGGCCCGCCGTCCCTCGCCCAAGTCCCCTCCGCGGCGCCGACGCTCAGGCGCACCGCCGAGCAGTGGGCGCCGCCCGGAGATGGCGGCGGCCAGTACGCCGCGGCGTGGCTGGGCGGCGGGCCCCGCCGCGCCGTCGGGCTGTCCTCTGGCCGCCGCGGGCGGTCGACGGCTCGGCGCGCGGACCGCGTCGCGTAGGACGGGGCGCTGTCCCGGGTCGGCCAGAGGACGGCGCGGCGGCGCCCTGGTGAGAGCGTCCCGTTCAGTGGCGGCCGCTGTCCCCTCGCGGGAGCAGCGGCCGCCGCCCGCGCGGCACCGTCAGCTCGTGGCCCTCGAACCCTCCGCCGCTGCCGCTACCCCCGACGCCGCGGGCGCAGGCACCGCGTCAAGGGTCGCCAGCGCCGCCGCCGGGTCGTGGTTCGACGGCCCGGCCGGCCACCAGCGGCCGCGCTCCTTGCGGTAGGGCCACCAGCGCCCGTCCCGGCCGTAGCGCAGTTGCACGTCCGTGCCGACCACCGTCCAGCGGTGGCCCGCCGCCCGCAGCCGCGGCGCCCGCTCCTCGCCCTCCCAGGCGGCGGCGAGCGAGGCGCGGGCCCGCGCAAGTGCCTCGTCGGCCGGGGTCCACTCCTCTTCCAGGACGGCGAGCCCGGCAGGCCCGCCGTGCCCCCAGGCGCGCACGGCACGCGCCAGTTCGACTCGGTCGCGGCCGCAGCCCGCGGCGAGACGGTCGGCGACACCGGCCGGAGGGCCGGCGGCGGCCAGCCGCACCGCGTCCTGCCAGAGTGTGAGCGCGTTCGGCAGCGGGGCCGTGGTGTGGCCGGGCGCCAGCGCCTCGGCCAGCAGCCGGTGGGCTCGTATCGCGGCGTCCGCCGCCAAGAACTCCAGCGCGGCGACGTCCAGCCCCGGCGCCGGGTCGCTGCCGCCGCTCAGCGCCGGCGGCCGACCGGGCTCGGCCACGGCCGGCGGGGGCGCGGGCAGCGGCGGCCGGGAGGCGGCAGCGGCGAACGCCTCCTGCGCCGACACGCCCTCCGGGGCGTGGCCTGCGGCGTCGTGCGGGGCGCGCTGCCCGGCGGCGCGCGCCACGCTGCGTACCTGGAGCTCGTCCAGGAGTTCGCGCTCCCCCCGGCCGCGCATCAGCAGCAGTACGAACGGGTCCTCGTCCAGCAGCCGGGCGACCTGGTAGCACAGCGCGGCGGTGTGCGGGCAGTGGTCCCAGGCCTCGCATCCGCACTGCGGCTCCAGATCGCCGATCCCCGGGAGCAGTTCGACGCCCGCGGCCGCCGCGTCCTCCGCGAGCTGCGGGGGCATGTCCCGGTCGAGCAGGGCGGCGATATGCCCGGCCCGGTCGGCGACCACGTCCAGCAGCCGTTCCCACTCGGCACCGGTCAACTCCTGCAGCAGCACATCGGAGCGGTGGGGCGTACGGTCGCGATCCCGTACCACCGCCGTGATCCGGCCCGGCCGTACGCACACCGCCCCGACCGCGCCCTCGCGCGCGTGTTTGCGCCCGCGCCCCAGCTGCTGCCCGTCGAGCGCCGTGTCCTCCAGCGCCTTCAGCCACGCCCGGCCCCACCAGGTGCTGGCGAAGCCGCGGCCGCGGGCGGGCGGCAGGGCCTCGAAGGTGCGCTCGCGCCCGTCGTACGCCGCCTGGCCGTCCCCGGTGTCGCTCATCGCTCGGTCCCCCTCAACTCCACGAGCTGTGCCAGCTCGGCATCGGTCAGTTCGGTGAGCGCCGCCTCCCCGGCGCCGAGCACCGCATCCGCCAGTTCCCGCTTGCGCTCGAGCATTGCGGCGATCCGGTCCTCCACCGTGCCCTCGGCGATCAGCCGGTGCACCTGCACCGGCTGGGTCTGCCCGATCCGGTACGCGCGGTCGGTGGCCTGCGCCTCCACGGCCGGGTTCCACCAGCGGTCGTAGTGCACGACATGCCCGGCCCGGGTGAGGTTCAGACCGGTGCCCGCCGCCTTCAAGGACAGCAGGAACACGGGCACTTCGCCCTCCTGGAAGCGGTCCACGAGCTCCTGACGGCGCGCCACCGGCGTGCCGCCGTGCAGCAGCTGCGCGCCGATGCCGCGCGCCGCCAGGTGGTCCTTGAGGAGGCGCGCCATCTGTACGTACTGGGTGAAGACGAGCACGCTCGCGTCCTCGGCGAGGATGGTGTCCAGCAGTTCGTCCAGCAGCTCCAGCTTTCCCGACCGGCCGGGGATGACGGGCCGGTCCTCCTTCAGATACTGCGCGGGGTGGTTGCAGATCTGCTTCAGGCCGGTCAGGAGCTTGACGATGAGCCCGCGCCGGGCCAGCCCGTCGGCGCCGGAGATCTCGGCCAGCATTTCGCGCACCACCGCCTCGTACAGCCCCGCCTGCTCCTTGGTGAGCGACACGGCGCGGTCCGTCTCGGTCTTCGGCGGGAGTTCGGGCGCGATGCCCGGGTCCGACTTGCGGCGCCTGAGCAGGAACGGGCGGACGAGCTTCGCCAGGCGGTCGGCGGCGGCCGGGTCGTTCCCGCTCTCGACGGCCTGGGCGTAGTGGGCGCGGAACCACCCGAGGCCGCCGAGCAGCCCGGGCGTCGTCCAGTCGAAGATCGCCCACAGCTCGGAGAGGTTGTTCTCGATCGGGGTCCCGGTGAGCGCGACGCGCGCCTTGGCGCCGATGGTGCGCAGCTGCTTGGCGGTCGCCGAATACGGGTTCTTGACGTGCTGCGCCTCGTCGGCGACCACCAGACCCCAGCCCTCGGGCACCGCCTCGGCCAGCCGTGGCGCGTCGAGGCGCATCGTCCCGTACGTGGTGAGGACGAACTCCCCGTCCGCCAGGTCCTCCAGGGTGCGCGCGGCGCCGTGGAAGCGGCGCACCGGGGTGCCGGGCGCGAACCGTTCGATCTCGCGCTGCCAGTTGCCCAGCAGGGAGGCGGGCGCGACCACGAGGGTGGGCCCGGCGGCCTCGGGGACGGCCTGGCGGTGAAGGTGGAGGGCGATCAGGGTGATGGTCTTGCCAAGACCCATGTCGTCGGCGAGCGTGCCGCCGAGACCGAGCGACGTCATCCGGCTCAGCCAGCCCAGGCCCCGCAGCTGGTAGTCGCGCAGGGTGGCGGCCAAGCCCGCGGGCTGGGTGACGGGTCCGTGGCGTGGGCCCTCGGGGTCGGCGAGACGGTCCCGCAGCGTGGCCAGCCAGCCGTCGGCCCGCACGTCGACGCCGGTGCCCGCGGCCTCGGTCCGGCCAGTCAGGACGGCGCCGAGGGCGTCGGCGGTGGTGATGTCGCGGTCCTCGCGGCCGCGGGCCCGGCGGACCGCCTCCGGGTCGATGACGACCCACTGGTCACGCAGCCGAACCACCGGGCGGGCGGCCTCGGCGAGCCGGTCCAGCTCCGCCCGGGTGAGCTCCTGGTCGCCGACGGCGAACCGCCAGCTGAAGCGGAGCAGCGCGTCGGCCGACAGGTACGAGGGCATCGCGGATCCGGCCGGGTCCGGCCCCTCGCCCTCGGCACCGCCCTGCGGGCCGACGACGGCACGCGCGGTCAGCCCCCGCGCCAGCTCCTTCGGCCAGTGGACCTGAACTCCCGCGGCGTCCAGCGCCTCGGCCGCCGGGCCGAGCAGTTCGACGACCTCCTCGTCGGCGAGGTCGAGCGCGTCGGGCACGGCGGCCGACAGCAGCGGTGCGAGCGGCGCCCAGGCGCGGGCGGCCCGGCGCAGCGTCAACAGCGCGTCCATACGGGCGCGCGGGCCCAGGGCCGCGGCGGCGGCCGAGGTGCCCGCCCACACCTCGGCGGCGTCCGCCAGCAGGGCCGGGTCGGCCAGGCTGTGGAGTTGCAGGACGGCGCGGAAGCGGGGACCGGAGGGGGCTTTCCCGTTTCCGTCGCGGTGGTCGTTGTTGCGCTCGCCATCGCCGTCGCCGTCACCATCGCCGGTGAGGTCACCGCTGCCGGTGAGATCACCGTCCAGCAGCTCGATCCGCAGCGACAGCCGGACGCCGGCGTCGTGCCCGGCGGCGAGATCCGCCGCCCAGGCCCGCTGCGCGGGCAGGCGCTGCGGCTTGGCCGCGGCGAAGGCAGGGCCGCCGGCGGCCAGGGCCGCCGCGGGCGAGCGCGGCAGCCCGTCCGCGACCGCGTCGAGGAACGCACGGATGTGCCGCTCCGGCTCCGGCAGGCGTAGCGGATCGGTGCCGGGCAGGGGTACGGCGTGGGCGGCCGGGGGCATGGCGGCGGCCAGGTCACGCACCCGCCGCAGATCCTCCTCGGCGAGCGGGCCGACGCGCCAGGCGTCGTGGTCGGTGGCCGTGAGCCCGGGCAGCAGCCGTCCGCGGGCGGCGAGCTGGAGGGCGAGCACCGCGGCGGCGCCCCAGAAGGCCGCCGTGGGATCGGCCTGGGAGGAGGGGGCGTGCGCGGCGCGTGCCCGGGCGCGGGTGAGCACCGGAAGCGCCTCGGCCAGGGGCAGGACGAGGGCCCGTACGGCGCGGATACGGATGCCCGGGCGGCTGCCGTCGGCCCCGGCGTTTCCGTCGTTCGCGTCGTCCCTGTCGTTCTCGGCGGCAAGGGCAGGGACCACGACGGTGATCTCTTCGGTGGTACCCGGGCCGGTGGGTTCCGGACCGTCCGGCCGCCAGAAGGCGACGCGTCCGGTCCGCGCGGGATCGGCGGGGAGGAAGACGGTGGTACAGCGGCTGAGTTCGGCGATCTCGGAGGGCGTTGCCACGGTGGGTGGTGTCACGGAGCTGACGCATTCCTCAAACTTGACTAGTGGGAGCCGCCGAGAGTACCTGACGAGTGGCCCGGCCGGGCGGGCGTCCGGTGTGAAGCACCTCACCTGCATCCTTCGCACTCAGGAACCGCACGCCGTCGGTGTCCGTTGACAGAAGTGAAGCGGCATGAGCCGCGAAGGAGGCAGAGGGAGATGTCCAAGCGCGCTGTGGCCGTCGCCGGGGGTGCGGCGATAGGAGTGATCCTGCTGTGCCAGCTGCTGCCGTTCTGGGCGGCGGTCCTGGTGATCGTCGGTGTTCCCACACTGGCGTACCTGATGCTCGACCCTTCTCAGCGGCGCAGACTGCGCCGGGTGTCGCGCAAGGAGCTTGGGCGCTGACCGCGGCCGTGGCAGCTGCCCCGTCCGCCGGTGACCGGCGCCGCGCCATCGGGTTCGCCCCGATGGCGAATTCCCGGATGGAAACCGGGAGAAGGGGCGCGGCGGGGGACGGCGGACCGTGGCGTGGCGGAGCCGGACCGCCGGCCGGGCTCGGGGCCCGGGGTGACATGCGCCTGGGAGTGACCGCGCAACACCGATCGCGGGTGTCACCCGGACCCCGTCCATCCGCGCCGTGAAGGCCCGGCCGGCCCGGCGGTCCTCGTCGCCTTGGCCCTGTCGGCCCGCGGTCCGATGTTCCTTAAATGACTTGTGCCGTTGACCGGCGCCGGGCCATGATCCGCACCATGACGCATGGAAAGGACGGCCTCGCGATCTCTCGGTGATCGCCCATGGCCGCATACGGAACTCCTCAGCCGCTGACCGCTTCCTGGCTCCGGGCGCACTTCGACCCGCTGCCCTTCCCCGCCCGGATGAGCGCCCTGGCTCGCTACGCCCGCACGCTCTCCCCGGGCGCCTGCAGCGCCCTGCGTACCGCCCTCGACACCTCCCCGGAGCCGGACGACCGGCACCTCGCGCTGTTTCTCGCCGTCGTCCGCCGCGACCTCGATGCCGTGGCAGCCGCTCTCGCCGACCCCCTGCTGCGGCGCCGCGCCCTGTCGGCGGCCATCCGGCTGCCGGTGCCCGAAGAGGCCCTGGCCCAACTCGCCTTGAGCGAGAGCCGTTCCGTACGGCATGAGACGTACCGCGTGCTGCGGGCCGGCCGGCGTACCGCGCTCGCCGACCGGCTGCTGCCGCGGGCGCACGCCGCGTACGGCCCCGCTGACGCCGCCCGTCTGCTGCCCGCGTGCTCACCCGGCGTGGCGGCCGAGTGGCTGCCCCGCCTCGACCCGCCGATCGGTGTCCTGCACACCCTCGCCCGCACCGCCCCGGCGGCCGTCGCCGCCCGGCTGGCGGCCGAATACGACGCGTGCGACGACTACGGCCGACGGCGACTGGCCCGCCGCCACCGCCTGTTGGCCGCCGTCGTGGCCGAACGCGACACCGATGCCGGGCTGCTGCTCTTCGAACGAGCGCCGACGCTGATCGACGGCCGCGGCGCGGTGGCACTGCTGCACAAGCCGCGGGAGGTGCTGGCGATCCTCCGGCGAGCCGCGTCCCGCGCCGACGGCGACGGCGACGGGGCTGGTGGGGTGGGATGGACGCCCACCCTCCGGCTGCCCACTGGGCCGCTGCCCCGGCCCGTGCTGCGGGCACTGCGCGCCCTCACCCCTGAGGAACTGGCCGAGCTGGCCGAAGCGGCCCAGTCGGGCGCCGGTGGCATCCGCTTGTACGGCCCCGACCGGCTCGACATCACCCCCGACCACCTGCTCACGCTCCTCCCCGCCGCGACACGGCGTCGCATCGTCGAAGCCCGCATCCCCGCGCGTGGCCTCGGCAGGAGGGCCCGCTTCAACGCCCTCGCCGCACTCGACCCGGCGGACCGCGCGGACCTTCTGCGCCCCGTCCTCGCCCGGCCGCACCGCTCGCCGACACTGCGCAACCAACTCGCCGCGGTGGCTCCGCTCGTCGACGCCGAACCGATCCTGCTCGAGGCGGCGGCGGGCCACCGCCCCTACGAACGCGCGTACGCCTGGCGTGCCCTCCTCGCATGCGCCGAGCTGAACGCCGACCCCGCGGAATTCGCGCGGATCGTGGCAGCCTGCGAGCGGGCCTGGCACGACAGGGAGGAAGTACGGCGCGTCGCGCTGGAGCAGGTCGCCGGCGCGCCGCGCCGGATGCTGGCCGCGGTACCGCTGAGCGTGTTGCGCGACGCGGCGCTGACCACCGTCCACTCCCGCGACTCCACGCCAGCCACGGTCGCCGCCGCCGAACGGTGGCTGCGCCGCACCACGGAGAGCGCGGCGGCTCGGGGAGACGCCGAACGGGCGGCACAGACGGCCCGTCTGCTGTGCCAGGTCGTACGCGACCCGCGCCGTCGCGGCCCGGTCGCGCCGCTGAGGCTCGACGCCCGGGCGGCGGCGGCCATCTGGGCCGGGACGGCCCCCGACCACGTCGGCGAACCGACCGACCGCCCCTCGGCCCAGGGCGGCGAACCGACCGGACCGGTTGGCTGGCCGAGCGGACCGAGCGGGCAGGCCGTCCGACCGACCGGGCAGACGGAGAGCCACCTCCCCGCCTCCCGGCTCGTACCCCTCGCGGAACTCCTCGCGCCCCATCTCGCCGAACTCCCCACGCTGGATGCGCTGGTGGGCCACACCGCGCTCGACGGGGAGGATCCCGGGACAGCCGCCCGCGCTGCCGCGGCATGGATCGCGGCCCCCGCCACGCGGGAGCGGCGCTGCGCCCAGCTGATCGCTTCTGACCCGTCGTTGGCCACCGTGGAGCCGGTGCTGCGGACCCTGGCCGCCCGCCGTACCGATCTATTGGAGGACGTATTGCGCGCCTCCCGGCACGGGTTGCCCGGTCAGCTGTCGCGCCGCCCCGCCGACCGCTGGGTGCCTCGTCTGCCGTACTCCGTCACCGGCCGGTGGACCGCGCGGACACGCCGCCTGCTGGACACCTACCTCGCGGCGGTGACCGCCGACGACGAGGCTCCGCCGCGCGCCCGCGCCGACGCGGCGGCCCTGCTGCGTGACCCGGCGCTCCTGGCAGACCTGGCGTCCAGCGCACCGCAGCCCGTGGCCGCGGCGGCGCTGACCGCACTGGGCGAAACCGCGGCGCTCGGTGCCTACTTCGACCGCCCGCCAAACACCCGCCAGACCGACCGGCGCGGCCCGGCCGACACGCTGAGCGGCGACACGCCCGACCGCGCTGCGGCCGACCCGGCCGTCGCGGAAGCGCATGTGACTGGTGGCGATGCGGTGGGTGTCGAGGTGCCCGGTGAGGTCGTGGGTGATGCCCGTGCCGTGGGACCAGGCGGGCCTGGCCCGGTCTGGCCCGATGCCTCGGAGCCGGGCATGGCTGACCGGGACACGTCTGCTCCTGGCGCGCCTGGCCGCGGCGCTGCCGGTCCGGGTTCGCGTGACTCCGCCATGCGCGAGGCGTCTGGCCGGGAGCAAGCTCGCCGGGCCGAGTTTGGTCCGGCGGAAACTCGATTGGCCGGTGGCGACGGGCCCGGCGTCGAGCCGCCCGGTGGGGACACCGTCATCCCTCGCCCCGCTGGCCCAGGCGCGTCCGGGCCGCAGACCGCTGACCGGGACACGCCCGTCGGCCCGCACAAGCCCGCGGCCCCCGACGTCGTGCTTTCTCTCCTCCTCCAACACGCCGGAACCGGCGGCGCCCGGGGGCGGGCGGCGATGGCAGGGGTGCGGCGCCTTCTGGGTGGCGTGTCCGATCGGAGGGCCGTCGCACTCCTCGCACCCGCTGTGCGCTCGGTGTCGGCGCCGGTCGGCAGCCGTAAGGAGGCCGTCCGCGCTCTGGCCGAGCTGCCCGGCGACGCGGCGTTCGCCGCGCTGCTCGCGGCCTGGGACGAGCCCGGGCAGCACCGGGACGTGCGGGTGGTGCTCGTACGCCCGCTCCTCGCCCGGGTCGGCGCGCCGGGCGTGGCCGACCGGCTGAAGGAGTGTCTGTACGAGCCGGCCGTCCTCGAGGCCGTGATCGTGAGCGATCCGGAAGCGGCGGGGATCCGTGCTCGCTCGGCGTACGCGTCCTTCCTCGCCGACGTGGTCCGTACCGGGGACGACGAGGCGGCCCGGGCCGCCTGCGCCGCGCTGCCGCACTGCATGGTTGCCAGGACGACCGGGACGTTCGAGGAAGGGACTGGCGCGCTGGCGGCGGCCGCCGTCGCCACGAACCGGCCGTCAAATGTGTGGCGCGCCGCGGTGGACGCGCTCGGGCGTGTCCCTGGAGAAGAGGGAGCCTCCGCCCTGCGCGGCGTGCTCGAGACCTTGGTCGCACGGACACACAGCGACACCGATACCGACACCGACACCGGCATCGACGACGACGGGGCGAGCGGACGAGGCGAACGCGCCGACGCGCTGCGGCGGCTCGCAGGGTGCGGGTCCGCCGTCATCAACCGGCTCGCCCAAGAGACGGCCGGTGAACTCTCGCCGGGCGACGCCGTGGTGGACGCGCTCCTGGCCGCCGGGCTGCGCCGCGAGGCCACCGGCGCCTTGGTGAGCGTTGCCTGTGCCGCCCTGCGCGCGGGCGACCCCGGCCTCGACCGCTGGGAGCGCTGTCTCTCGCTGGCCCGGGAACGGCCGGACCGCCTGCGCTTCGACGACTACGTCGCGTTCGATCACGACGACGAGCATGTGCGGGCGGCGGTGCTCACCGTCATCGGCGTGTTGCGCGAGCGCGGCGACGCAGCGGGTGGGCTGACGGCGCTCGCCTTGGTGAAGGGGATGGGCGTCAGGAGCGGCTGGCCGGACCCGTGGCGGGCGGAGATCGACGAGCTGTGTAGGCACCCCGACCCGGATACGGCCGAGGCGGCCCTCCTCGTCGATCCACACCGCCGCTGGTGACACGAGACGAGGGGTGGCGGTCCGCGGCCGGGGCGATCCGTACGCCGGAGTCCCGTCCACGCACCGGAGGCGGCGATTCGCGCACCGGTCAGGTGGGTGCCGCCCCACAGATCGGGGCGGTGCTCCCTGCCGGTGATCTTCGCCGTAGCCCACTGCGCAGTGCCACTCGCAACTCCGCCCGAAGCAGCGCCACGGCCGGCGGTCCACGGATCCGACGCCGACTCAGCCAGGCCGTACGGCCAGTCGGTCCAGTGCCGTCAGCAGGCCCGGCAGCTCTGGGCCGCGGCCGACCGGCAGTACCTCTCCCGGCGCGTCGTCCATCAGCACGAACGCGATGTCATCCGTACGGGCCACGATGCTCCAGCCGGGCCCGTCGGCCCGCAGGGTCCGCGCGTCACCTGAGGCGAAGGCGGAGCGGACGCGGCCGAGCGGCGGGGGCGCGTCCAGATATCCGCGCGCCTCCTCCAGTACGCGTCGCACACCCCCGTGCGGCTTCTCGCCGGGAGACACGAACGTGACGTCGCTGTCGACCTGTTCGCGCCACAGCGCCCACTGCAGCGCGATCTCGTCCGCGCCTAGCCGCCGCTGCGCCGGGCCCCACCGCTCGGTGTCCGGCGGGGCGAGCGGCGACGTGGACGCCTCCCCGCCCTGTGGGCCGGGTTCGGGGTCGTGCGGCGCGGGGACGCCCGGCGCGGCGACGGCCACCGCGAGTGGCCAGCCGGGGAGGGAGACGACTACCGTGCGCTCGTCGATGGCCAGGTCGTATTCCATCCCGCAGTCCCACGCGGCGACGGCGCAGGCGACCAGCGACGCGTCGTTGGTGACGACGGTCCACCGGGCGCCGTCCCCGTCCTGGCCCATCACCAGGCCGTAGCCGGCCCCGTACGGCTCGAGGCCGAGCGCGGCGCAGGCCTCGGGATAGTCGTCGCCCAGCACGCTCGGGAACTGCGCGGGCGTCAGCACCACCGCGGTGAGCACATACAGCGCGTCGTCGTCCGAGTCCTCACTGGCAGGCACGGCAGCCTCCTCTTTTGCGGTACCGGAATACGGGGCCAATGCGTTGTGCGGCGCACCTTAACCAGCCAGTAGCCACGGCGTCGAGACTTTGTGCGCGGATGCGGATCGAGCCTGTCGGCCGCACCGCCCTCAGGCGCCGCCGGTCGTCCGCAGCGAGTCCAGGGTGCGGCGCAGCCAGGACTGTTCGGCCTGGTTGGTGGCGCGGGCGATGGTGAGGATGCCGCGCCGGAACGGGTCCTCGATCTCCTCGGCGCGCAGCGGCCGGTCGTCGTCGTAGAAAAAGCTCGTGGGTTGCCGCAAGAACGCCAGCCGGCGCTCCAGCACTCTCGCCTGGGCCGCCGGGTCCTCCAGGTGTCGCAGAAACGCGAGCACGGTGAACCAGCGGTTCTCGTCGGTGATATCGGCCTGTGCCGGCTCCGTGAGGCGGCGACGGAGCTCGGCTCGGCCCCCGGCGGTCAGGGTCAGCACGTGCCGTGGCGCGGCACCCGTGCCCGGCTGGGTCTCGCGGGCCAGCAGCCCGGCCATCTCCAGACGCTTGATCGCCGGGTACAGCGTGCTTTCGGCCACGGGTTTGACGTGCCCGGTCAGCGCGGCGATTCGCTTGCGCAGCTCATAGCCGTGCAGCGGCGTGTCGCAGAGGAAGCCCAGGATGGCGAGTTCCAGCATGTGCGCATTGTTCCGCAAGGACGCTGTATCTCGACCTCGTGATACAGCGGCGGCGATGCATGATTCTGTCTGCTCAGCCCTGACGGACCGCGAGGGCCAGGAAGCGCGTGTCCCGGTCCGTGTACGAGGTCAGCTGCCAGCCCGAACGGGACAGCAGCGGGCGCAGGTTGGGCTCGGCCCGCAGATCGTCGGGGGTGATCGGGCGGCCCTTCCGGGCGGCGAGCGCAGCCCGTCCCACGGGGTGGAACAGCGCGAGCCGGCCCTGGGGGCGCACCACCCGGGCGAGCTCCCGCAGTCCTGCCTCGGGCTCGGGAAGGTGGGAGATCAGCCCGGCGCCGAACACCGCGTCCAGACAGCCGTCGCGCAGCGGCAACCTGGTGACGTCGGTGAGGGCGAGCGCCGCGTCCCGGCGCCGGTCGGCGCGGATGGCAGCCGACAGCATCGCGGGCGTGGCGTCGGCGCCGAGGACCGTTCCGGTGGGGCCGACGGCGGCGCGCAGTGCGGGCAGGGCGCGGCCGGTACCGCAGCCGGCGTCGAGCACCGCGTCCCCGGGGCGCAGGCCGAGGTCGGCGACGGCGGCGGCGTAGGCGGGGCCGTCGTCGGGGAAGCGGGTGTCCCAGTCGGCGGCCCGCGGGGTGAAAAAATCCCGGACCTCGGCCAGGCGATCGGCGGGGGTGTGCTGGTGGCTCATACGACTCCTCGGGCGGGCCGGATCTGAAGGTAACTGAGGGGAAACCTCTGAGCGAGAACCTGGATAGTGTGCATGTTCGGGCATCGGCCGATCGTTCTGTCATCTGTCCCTGTCAAATTCCAGCATCTTCCGAATGCGCCCCCTGCGCGCGCCCCCTCCCGGCTAGCGTCCCTGGGCCATGGGACAGCTCCCGACAGAAGGAGAGGGCCATGACCGAGCACCGCAGAATCGCCGCCCGCTTCCCGGACGGCATCGACTGCCTTCTGGATGATCTGGTGGTCCGCGTCGGGGACGTACGACACGCCGTCGTACTGTCCGGTGACGGAGCGACGGTGAGCGCTTCCCGCGGGCTCAACCGCCGTGACGCCGAGCAACTGGCCGCCGTCGCCTCCGGCTTCCACGGCCTTGCCGTCGGTGCGGCGCGCCGACGGGCGCGCGGTGCGGCGCGCCAGACCATGGTGGCGATGGAAGCCGGCAATCTGTTCGTCGTGGCGGCGGGCGAGGGCTCGTACCTGGCCGTCCTGAGCGCGGCCACCGCCGACCCGGCGCTGATCGCCTCCGAGACGGCCCGGCTCGTCGAGCGGGTCGAGGAGCATCTGCGCGCCCACCCGCGCCTCCCGGAGACCCCGGCCGCCCCCGCCTGACCGCGATGCGAGCGCTGACCTGGCAGGGCAGGCGGGGTGTGCGGACGCCCGTGAACCGCGTGAAGGCCGCGCGCGGCTGAGGGCGGGCGCGGCTGAGGGCGGGCGGCCGCTTGGCCGCCCTCCATGCGGGTACTCGCCTGCTCATGGCTGGAATCGAGCTCAACAGTGCCGCGTTCGACGACCACGACCGGATCCCCCGCCGGTACACCAAGGACGGGGAAGACCTCTCGCCGCCGCTGACCTGGTCCGGCGTCCCCGCCGGCACGGCCGAGCTGGCCCTGCTGTGCGAGGACCCGGACGCCCCGTCCGGGCCGTTCGTCCACTGGCTGGTCACCGGCATCGCCCCCTCCAGCGGCGGCGTGGGCAGCGGACGGACGCCCGCGGGCGGCGTGCCGCGCACCAACGGATACCACCAGCAGGGCTGGGGCGGGCCGCACCCGCCCGCGGGTGGTCAGCCGCACCGGTATTTCTTCCGGCTGTACGCCCTGCCCGAACCGCTGGTCCTCCCCGACGAGCCGTCGGCCGACGAGGTGCACCGCGCCGTCGACCGCAGCCAGCTCGCGAGCGGCACGCTGGTCGGCCTCTATCAGCGCTGAGTCACCTGTCCCAAGCCTTGGTACCTGATGTCCCAGGCCCTGAACCGGCTGCCCCTACCCCCAGCCCTCGTCGGAGGCCCGTCGGGGAGCGATGGGTTTCGGCCGAATCCGGCTAGTCGGCGACGTCGGCGAGAGCGATGACTTTCTCGATGCGGACCCGCACCAGCAGCTCGCCCGGGACGCCATTGCGGGCGCCGTACTGCTCCGCAAGGTCCTCACCCATGTACCGAGCCGCGATCCGGGTGGCCCAGTCGCGGACCTCCTCCAGCCGGTCGCTCAGCTCGGCGCGCCCCTGCAAGGTGACGAACGAGAACGGGGGCCGGTCATCGTCCACACAGAGGCTGACCCGCCCGTCGCGGGCCATGTTGCGGCCTTTGACGGTGTCCGCGCCCGTGTTGAAGACGATGTCGTCGCCGTCGAGCAGGAACCACACGGGCGCGATATGCGGGCTGCCGTCGGCCCGCACGGTCGACAGCTTCGCCGTGTGGGTGCCCTCCGAGACGAACTTCTGCCACTGATCCTTGGTCATTTTCCGTGCCATGTCTCCATCTTGTGTCAAGCGGCGCACATCGGCGCGCCGACAGGCGGGCCGGGTTGCCCGGAGAGCGGCAGTGAGAAAGGCTTGCCCGGCAGCTGTGGTGGTTGGCCGGACGGGGAGGAACGGTATGGCACTCAGCAAAGGGCTCGATTGGCTGCTGGACGATCTGACGGAGCGGATCGCACAGATACGGCATGCCTTGGTGCTCTCGAACGACGGGCTGGTCACGGGCGCCAGCTCCACGCTCGTGCGGCAGGATGCCGAACATCTTGCCGCCGTCGCCTCGGGGTTACACAGCCTGGCCAAGGGGTCCGGGCTTCACTTCCGCACGGGGCGGGTGCGGCAGACGATGGTCGAATTCGAGGAGGGCGTGCTGTTTGTGACGGCCGCCGGGGACGGTAGCTGTCTGTGCGTACTCAGCGGCCCGGACGCCGACGTCGGTCAGGTCGCGTACGAGATGGCGCTGTTGGTCAATAGGGTGGGGGAGCACCTGGGGGTCGAGGCGAGACAGGAGAGCGGGGCGCCAAGCGGGCTGTGAGCGGAAGTTATCCACAGGCCTGACGGGCGGTCTCGCTCAGCGGCTACAGTCGTCACTGTCAGTGATCGACCAGTCGCGGGGGAGGACCGTCGTGGTAGTGGGGGACCGTCAGAAGGCGCTTCAGGAGTCGTGTCAAACGCTTCAAGAGTCGCCTCGGACATCGCCGCCTCGGACATCGCGTCAGAAGCCGAGGAAGAGTCCGGTGCCGCCGGTGCCGGACGGGGGCGAGGAGACCATCGCGTTCGACAGAGCCGCCAGGGAGCTGGGCCTCAAGCGCGGCGAGTTCGAGCTGGCCGTGCAGCTGGGCGAGGTGCGCACCGTCGCCGTGGGCGCCATGGGACGCCGGGTGGCGCGTGCGGAGCTGCTTCGGCTCGCGGCTGCCGAGGGCTTCCCGAGCGCGTTGCGCGCCCGGCTGCGCGTGGTGGGCACGGCCGAGGGAGCCGAGCTGCTGGGCATCAGCCAGGGCCGGTTCACCCGCCTGGCGCGCGGTGGCTTCTTCACTCCGGTCCGTTTCTATGTCAACCGGTACCGGGCGGTGGTATGGCTGTATCCGGCCGCGGAGCTCGGCGCGTTCGCCGGGCGGGAGCCCGCCCTGTTGACCGGACGTATCCCGGCCGGGCTGCGTGCCACACTCGACGAGGGGGAGGATCAGCGGGCCGCCAGATGGCGTCGCCGCCGCGTCGAGCAGTTGCTCGCCCTGACCGACGACCCCTGGGAGCGGGCCGCGGTATGGGCCGCGCTGCTGACCCCGGCCGAGCTGGACGCGGTCGTCACCGACCCGGCCGAGCGGGCGTGTCTGCGTGAGCTGATGCCCCGGCTCGCCCCGGTGCCCGCCGGGACCGGCCCGGCGGCGGAGGTGACCGCCGCCCTGGTGGCGGCGGACGACCCCGCGGAGATCCGGCGCTGCCGGGCCGCGCTGGAGACCTGTGTGCAGGACGCCCGCGAGGCGCGACCGATCCAGCCACCCGTCCAGCCGCCCGTCCCGCTGCCGATCGAGGTGGCGGAGTCGCCGGGTAGCGAGCCCGCCCCGTCTCCCGCGCGGCCGCGCAGGCGCCCGCTCTGGCACCGCCTCGTCCGTGGGCGCCGAAGTGCGGCGGACGGCCCCACGGCTGCCTACAGGGGGCGGAAGAGCCCTTCCTGCACTACGGAGACGAGCAGTCGACCGGCCCGGTCGTAGATCCGGCCGCGGGCCAGCCCGCGCCCGCCGGTGGCGATCGGCGACTCCTGGTCGTAGAGGAACCACTCGTCGGTGCGGAACTGCCGGTGGAACCACATGGCGTGGTCCAGCGAGGCCATGTCGAAGCCGCGGCGGCCCCACAGCGGCTCCACCGGCACCCGCACCGCGTCCAGCAGCATCATGTCGCTCGCGTAGGCGAGCGCGCAGGTGTGCACGAGCGGGTCGTCGCCGAGCGGGCCGACCGCCCGCATCCATACAGCGCTGCGCGGCTCGGCGCCCTCGAGCTCCTGGGGCGTCCAGCGCAGCCGCTCCACATACCGGATGTCGAAGGGCTGACGGCGCGCCATTCTCTCGAGCGACTCGGGGAGCGCCCCGAGGTGCTCGCGGATCTCGTCGGCGAGCTTCGGCAGGCTCTCCGGCTCAGGCACCTCGGGCATCGGCAGCTGTTGTTCGATGCCCGGCTCGGGAAGATGGAAGGAGGCAGTCAGATTGAAGATCGTCCGACCCTGCTGGACGGCGACGACCCGGCGCGTGGTGAAGGAGCGACCGTCGCGGACGCGCTCCACCTGGTACACGATCGGCACCCCCGGCCGCCCCGGGCGCAGGAAGTACGCGTGGAGCGAGTGCACCGGGCGCTGCCCGTCGGTGGTCCGTCCCGCGGCCACCAGCGCCTGCCCGGCCACCTGCCCGCCGAACACCCGCTGCAGCGACTCGTCGGGGCTGAGGCCCCGGAAGATGTCCAACTCGATCTGCTCCAGGTCCAGCAGATCGACCAGGCGCTCGGCGGGATTGGTCATCGGTGGTGCTCCTTCACTGGTGGTGCTCACCGCGGGGTTGGGCCCCGCTTGTTCGGGCCCCGACTGTTCCGGGGCCGTGACGCCTGGGAGGCTACAGCTGCCCCACCGCGGTGATCCGCACCACCGCCCGGCCCTCCTCGTCGGAGGCCGCCAGGTCGACCTCCGCCGAGATGCCCCAGTCGTGGTCACCGTTCGGGTCGTCGAAGGTCTGCCGCACCCGCCACAGCCCGTGCTCCGGCTGCTCCTCGATCCGCAGCAGCTTCGGACCGCGCGCCTGCGGGCCGGTGCCCAGGTCCTCGTACTCCTCCCAGTACGCGTCCATCGCCGTCGCCCACGCGTCCTCGTCCCAGCCGGAGTCGGCGTCCATCTCGCCGAGCTCGGCCACCTTGTCCAGCGCGGCGAGCTCGACCCGGCGGAACATCGCGTTGCGCACCAGGACGCGGAAGGCGCGCGCGTTCGCGGTGACCGGCCGGACCTGGTCGGCGCGCTCCTGAGCCTCCTCCGCGGACTCCTCCTCGGGGTTCGCCAGCTGTTCCCACTCGTCCAGCAGGCTGGAGTCGACCTGCCGCACCATCTCGCCGAGCCAGGCGATGATGTCCTGGAACTCATCGGACTTCAGATCGTCCGGCACGGTGTGGTCCAGGGCCTTGAAAGCGCTGGCGAGGTAGCGCAGCACGATGCCCTCGGTCCGCGCCAGGTCGTAGTACGAGGTGAACTCGGTGAACGTCATCGCGCGTTCGTACATGTCGCGGATCACCGACTTGGGCGACAGCGGGTGGTCGCCGACCCACGGGTGGCTCTTGCGGTAGAGGCCGTAGGCGTGGAAGAGCAGTTCCTCCAGCGGCTTGGGGTACGAGACGTCCTGAAGCCGCTCCATGCGCTCCTCGTACTCGACGCCGTCCGCCTTCATCGCAGCCACCGCCTCGCCCCGGGCCTTGTTCTGCTGGGCCGCCAGGATCTGCCGTGGATCGTCCAGGGTCGACTCGACGACCGAGACCATGTCCAGGGCATAGGAAGGGGATTCGGGTTCCAGGAGCTCGAAGGCGGCGAGCGCGAAGGTGGACAGCGGCTGGTTCAGCGCGAAGTCCTGCTGCAGATCCACCGTCAGCCGTACGGTCCGCCCCTCGGCATCGGGCTCCTTGAGCTGCTCCACCACGCCCCCGTCCAGCAGCGAGCGGTAGATCGCGATGGCCCGGCGGATATGGCGCAGCTGGTTCTTGCGCGGCTCGTGGTTGTCCTCGAGGAGACGCCGCATCCCCTCGAAGGGGTTGCCCGGCCGGGCGATGACCGACAGCAGCATCGCGTGGGTCACCCTGAAGCGAGAGGTGAGCGGCTCGGGCTCGGAGGCGATCAGCTTTTCGAAGGTGTTCTGTCCCCAGCTGACGAACCCTTCGGGCGCCTTCTTACGCACCACCTTGCGCCGCTTTTTCGGATCGTCCCCGGCCTTCGCCAGCGCCTTCTCGTTCTCGATGACGTGCTCGGGCGCCTGCGCCACGACAAAGCCGGCGGTGTCGAACCCGGCCCGCCCGGCGCGGCCGGCGATCTGGTGGAACTCCCTGGCCCGCAGCGTCCGCACCCGCTGGCCGTCGTACTTCGTCAGCGCGGTGAACAAGACCGTGCGGATGGGCACGTTGACGCCCACGCCCAAGGTGTCCGTACCGCAGATGACCTTCAGCAGCCCGGCCTGCGCCAGTTTCTCCACCAGCCGCCGGTACTTCGGCAGCATCCCGGCGTGGTGCACTCCGATACCGTGCCGCACATAGCGGGACAGGTTCCGGCCGAACTTGGTGGTGAACCGGAAGTTTCCGATGAGCGCCGCGATCTCGTCCTTCTCCGCCCGCGTGCACATATTGATGCTCATCAGGGCCTGGGCCCGCTCCACCGCGGCCGCCTGGGTGAAGTGCACGATGTAGACGGGCGCCTGCCGGGTCTCCAGCAGCTCGGTCAGCGTCTCGGTCAGCGGCGTGGCGCGGTACTCATAGCTCAGCGGCACGGGCCGGGTCGCGGACCGCACCACCGAGGTGGGCCGCCCGGTGCGCCGGGTCAGGTCCTCCTCGAACCGGGTCACATCGCCGAGCGTCGCCGACATCAGCACGAACTGGGCCTGGTCCAGCTCGAGCAGCGGGATCTGCCACGCCCAGCCGCGGTCCGGCTCCGCATAGAAGTGGAACTCATCCATGACCACTTGACCGATGTCGGCGTCCTTGCCGTCCCGCAGGGCGATGGACGCCAGCACCTCGGCCGTGCAGCAGATCACCGGCGCGTCCGCGTTGACCGACGCGTCGCCGGTGAGTATCCCGACGTTCTCGGTGCCGAAGAGCTTGCACAGCTCGAAGAACTTCTCCGAGACGAGCGCCTTGATCGGCGCGGTGTAGAAGGTGACCTCGTCCCGGGCGAGGGCGGCGAAGTGAGCGCCCGCCGCCACCAGGCTCTTACCCGAGCCGGTGGGGGTGGACAGGATGACGTTCGATCCGGACACCACCTCGATCAGCGCTTCCTCCTGGGCGGGGTAGAGCGAGATGCCCCGCTCCTCGACCCACGTGGAAAACGCCTCGAAAAGGGCGTCGGGGTCGGCGTCGCTCGGCAGCTGATCGATAAGAGTCACGCCCCTATACTGCCTGCTTTCCCGCGTCGGCCGGGAACCGACTGCTGGGACGAAGATCGTCCGCCGCTAGGCTGTGCCCGGCGAGTGGGCCGAAGGGGCACATCGAGCCCTGGAGAACTTCCCAAGAGACAGACCCGCGCATGCGCGGGCACGAACAGGGGCGGGGATAAGACCATGATGGGACCGGCGCATTCGCTGTCCGGGGCGGCGGCCTGGCTGGGGGTGGGCGCGGCGGCTGCGGCTGCGGGCCATGAGATGCCCTGGCCGGTGCTGGTCGTCGGCGCTCTGATCTGCGCCGGGGCGGCGCTCGCCCCCGATCTGGACCACAAGGCCGCGACGATATCCCGCTCGTTCGGGCCGGTCTCCCGGGGCCTGTGCGAGGTGGTCGACAAGCTTTCGCACGCGGTTTACAAGGCGACCAAGAAGCAGGGCGACCCGCGCCGCTCGGGTGGCCACCGCACCCTCACCCACACCTGGCTGTGGGCAGTGCTGATCGGCGCGGGCGCCTCGGCGCTCGCGATGATCGGCGGCCGCTGGGCGGTGCTCGCGATCCTCTTCGTCCATATGGTGCTGGCCGTCGAGGGGCTGCTGTGGCGCATGGCGCGGGTCTCCAGTGATGTGCTGGTGTGGCTGCTCGGCGCCACCAGCGCCTGGATCCTCGCTGATGTGCTGCACAAGCCGGGCAATGGCGCCGACTGGCTGTTCACCGAGCCGGGTCAGGAGTATCTGTGGCTCGGCCTGCCGATCGTCCTGGGGGCCCTGGTACACGACATCGGGGACGCGCTCACCGTCTCCGGCTGCCCGATCCTGTGGCCCATACCGATAGGCCGCAAGCGGTGGTACCCGGTCGGGCCCCCGAAGGGGATGCGCTTCCGGGCGGGCAGCTGGGTCGAGTTGAAGGTGCTGATGCCGGCCTTCATGGTGGTGGGCGGGCTGAGCGGCCTCGGGGCCCTCGGCATCATCTGACCCCGTGGTCAGGCGGCGCGGGCTGACCCCGCGACCCGGCGGCTGGGTTCGTGACCCGGCGGCGCGGAGCGAGCCGCGCCGCCGGGGTGGTCGCTACTGGTGCCAGGAGCGCCACAGCGCCGCGTAGGCGCCGCCCGCAGCGACGAGTTCGTCGTGGCTGCCCAGCTCGCTGATCCGGCCCTGCTCGACCACCGCGATCAGGTCCGCGTCATGCGCGGTGTGCAGCCGGTGGGCGATGGCGACCACGGTCCGGCCCTCCAGCACCCGGCCCAGGGACCGCTCCAGGTGCCGCGCCGCCCGTGGATCGAGCAGCGAGGTGGCCTCGTCCAGGACGAGCGTATGCGGATCGGCCAGGACCAGCCGGGCCAGAGCGATCTGCTGAGCCTGCGCCGGGGTCAGCGCCAGCCCGCCCGACCCGACCTCGGTGTCCAGACAGTCCTCCAGGGCCCGCGCCCAGCCGTCGGCGTCCACCGCGCTCAGGGCCGCCCACAGCTCGGTGTCCCGCGCGGAGGTGCGGGCCAGCAGCAGATTGTCGCGCAGCGACCCCACGAAGACATGGTGCTCCTGGTTGACCAGCGCCACATGCTCGCGCACCCGCTCGGCCGGCATCTGCGCCAGCTCCGCGTCGCCCAGCGTCACCGTGCCGGTCCGGGGCGCGTAGATCCCGGCGAGCAGCCGACCCAGGGTGGACTTGCCCGCGCCGGACGGTCCGACCAGGGCCAGCCGCGTCCCCGGCCGTACCCGCATGGTCACCCCGTGCAGCACATCGCTGTCCGCCCGATATCCGAACCGCACCTCGTCCGCGCGCACCTCCCGGCCGCCGGGCGTCACCGTGTCGTCGGCCGAATCCGGCTCGATCTCCCGCACCCCCACCAGCCGGGCCAGCGACACCTGCGCCACCTGCAGCTCGTCGTACCAGCGCAGAATCAGCCCGACCGGCTCCACCAGCATCTGGGCCAGCAGCGCCCCCGTCGTCAGCTCGCCGACCGTCATCCAGCCATGCAGCACAAAGGCGCCGCCGATCATCAGGACCGACCCGGTGATCAGCGAGTACGTCACATTGATCACGGGGAAGAGCACGCTGCGCAGCCAGAGTGTGTACCGCTCCCACGCGGTCCATTCGCGGATCCGGCGGTCGGACAGGGCGGTCCGCCGGTCACCCAGCCGCTGCGCCTCGATGGTCCGCCCGGCGTCCACCGTCTCGGTGAGGGACGAGGCCACCGCCGCGTATCCGGCGGCCTCCGAGCGGTAGGCGCTCGGCGCCCGGCGGAAGTACCAGCGGCAGCCGATCACCAGCACCGGGAGTGCGATCAGCACCGCCAGCCCGAGCGGCGGCGCCGTCACGGTCAGCGCGCCGAGCAGCAGCACCGTCCACACGACCCCGATGGCCAGCTGGGGCACCGCCTCGCGCATCGCGTTGGCGAGCCGGTCGACGTCGGTGGTGATCCGGGACAGCAGATCGCCGGTCCCGGCCCGCTCCAGCACGCTCGGCGGTAGGCCCACCGACCGTACGAGGAAGTCCTCGCGCAGATCCGCCAGCATCCTCTCGCCCAGCACCGCGCCGCGCAGCCGCACCATGCGGACGAACGCGGTCTGCACCGCGAGCGCCACCGCGAACAGCGCGACGGCGCGTCCGATGTGCAGGTCACGCTCTCCCGCCGCAAGGTCCTCGACCAGCCCGCCCAGCAGCTGCGGGCCGACCATGGAGGCGATCACGGCGGTCGCGTTCACGGCCATCAGCACGGCGAAGGCCGTTCGGTGCCGCCGCAGCAGCTCGCGGACGTAGTCCCGCACGGTGGCGGGGGTACCGACCGGCAGTGTCGTCGCCGACTGCGGTGCGGCGGGGTCATAGGCCGGTGGGGCCACTCCGATCATGCCGACTCCCCGATCTTTCCGATCCGCCCCGCGGCCCCGGGCCCCGAAGCGTCGTGCCCCGTGGCCCCGTGGTCGGCCCCGTCCCCGTTCGGGTCCGTTTCCAGGTCTGCCTCAGCCGGTTCATCCGGCTCATCCGGTTCGCGCGTGACCACCGCGCGGTATGCGTACTCGGTGCCCAGCAGTTCGCGGTGCAGCCCCGCGGCGGCCGCCTTGCCGTCCCGTACGAACACCACCCGGTCGGCCCGGTCCAGCAGCAGCGGGCTGGAGGTGAAGACCACGGTGGTCCGCCCCGTCCGCAGCCGCCGCAGGCCCTGCGCGACACGCGCCTCGGTGTGCGAGTCCACCGCGGACGTCGGCTCGTCGAGCACCAGCACCTCCGGGTCGGTCACCAGCGAGCGGGCCAGCGCCAGCCGCTGCCGCTGGCCACCCGACAGGGAGCGGCCGCGCTCGGTGATCCGCGCGTGCAGCGGGTCCGCCGCGCCCGAGCCGCCCACCGATGCCTGGGCGAGCGCGTCCAGCACATCGCCGCACTGCGCCGCCTCCAGCGCCTCCGTCACCGTGACCGCCCCCGAGCGGGGCACATCGAGCAGTTCGGCGAGCGTGCCCGACAGCAGCACCGGATCCTTGTCCTGGACCAGCACGGTCCGGCGCGCCGCGGCCAGCGGCACCTCGTCCAGCCGAACGCCGCCCAGCAGCGCCGACGGCGTCCGCCCGGGCTCCGCCTCCGCCTCCGCCGCGCCGCCGCCGGCCTCGCCCTTGGCTTTGTCGTCCTCGTCCTTGTTGTCCCCGTCGTCCGGAGCGTGCCCGCCGAGCCGGTCGGCCAGCCGTCCCGCCAGGTCCGGGTCGCCGCACACCACCGCGGTCAGCTGTCCGGCGGGTGCGAGCACTCCGCTCGCCGGGTCGTACAGATCGCCACCGAACTTCTCCCCGTCCGCCCCGTCGGCCGCCGCCCCCGCGCCGGAGCCTTCGGCGCCGTACGAGGAGCGCCGCAGCCCCAGCACCCGGGCGGCGCGCCGCGCCGAAGGCCGGGAGAAGGAATACGCCATCGCGATCTCTTCGAAGTTTCTCAACGGGAAGAGCAGAAAGGTCACCGCGCTGTAGACCGTCACCAGCTCGCCCACCGAGATCTGCCCCTCCCGGGCGAGCGTCGCCCCGTACCAGACGACCCCGATCATCAGCAGCCCCGGCAGGGCGACCTGCACCGCGGCGATCAGCGCCCACATGCGGGCGCTGCGCACCGCCGCCGTCCGCACCTCCTGCGAGGCCCGCCGGTAGCGGTCGAGGAACAACTCCTCGCCCCCGATGCCGCGCAGCACCCGCAGCCCCGCCACGGTGTCCGAGGCCAGCTCGGTCGCCCGGCCGGCCTTCTCCCGCTGCTCGTCCGCCCGCCGTGTGGCCCGGGGCAGCAGCGGAAAGACAGCCAGCGCCAGTGCGGGCACGCCGAGGGCCACCACCATCCCCAGCGCCGGCTGATAGACGATCAGGGCCACACACACCCCGACGGTGGTGATCGCGGCCGCCGTAAAGCGGGACAGCGCCTCCACGAACCAGCCGATCTTCTCCACATCGCCGGTGGAGACGGCCACTACCTCGCCCGCCGCCACCCGCCGCGTCAGCGTCGAACCCAGGTCGACCGCCTTGCGCGCCAGGAGCTGCTGTACCCGCGCCGCCGCCGTGATCCAGTTGGTGATCGCCGCCCGGTGCAGCATGGTGTCGCCGAGCGCGGTGAGCGCGGTCAGCCCGGCGATCAGCCCGCCGGCCAGCGCCAGCCGCCCGCCCGAGCCGTCCACGACCGCCTGGACACCAAAGCCGATGGCCACGGGGAAGGACACCAGAGCGGCCATGTGCAGCAGACCCCACAGCGCCGCCTTCACCTGCCCGCCCAGTTGATTTCTGCCCAGCCACCACAGGAAGTGGGGTCCTGATCGGACGTCGGGTAGGCCGGGATCGGGGTACGGAAGATCGCGAATGTGCATGACGTCCCAGGGCTCGGGCGGGGTGACGGGCAGGCAGGAGCCGTGAAAGACTCGCGCCCCACCCCTGCGGCATTCAACTGGTTTTCCCGTGCCGGTACCCGGAACACGCCAATCCCGCGTGCGTCGCCACGACGCGGAAGTGGGACGATGGGGCACATGCGAATTTCCGGCACGACGTCCATGCGTGCGGCGGCCGCCACCGGCGCCGCCCTCATCCTCCTGACAGCCTGCGGTGGCGCGGGCGGGGACGGCGACAAGAGCGGTGGCCAGGGCAAGCAGGCGCTGCGCAGCTCCGCCCCCGTGTCGGATCCCACGCGCATCCCGAAGGTGGGCGACGCTCTCCAGTCGAAGATCCCGGCCGACTCGCGCCAGGTCGTCGCGGTCTACGGGAATGGCGTGAACTCCGCGGACGCGACTGTGGTGCTCTACACGAAGCAGGGCAAGAAGTGGGAGCTGACCCGCAGTTGGGCCGCACACAACGGCAAGCGCGGCTGGACGACCGGCCATCACGAGGGCGACAAGCGCAGCCCGGTCGGCGTCTACTCGCTCAGCGACGCGGGCGGTGTGCTGCCGGACCCCGGCGCCCGGCTGCCGTACAACCAGGCCGCCGCCTTCGCTGCCCCGCACTACTGGCCCAAGACCCACTGGCACGACTTCGACTACGTCATCGCCATCGACTACAACCGCGTCAAGGGCACCTCACCGCTCGATCCGACCCGGCCTCAGGGCCAGAGCAAGGGCGGTTCCATCTGGCTGCACATGGACCACGGCAGCGGCACCTCGGCGTGTGTGAGCCTGCCCAAGTCCGGCATGGAGTACCTGCTGAAGAACCTCGACCCCGCGCTGCACCCCGTCGTGGTGATGGGGGACAAGGCCCACCTGGCCGCGTGAGCCACGGGCCGGGTGTGACGGAACGGCCCGTCACACCCGGCCCGGCAGCGGGTTCGGATGGGTTTGGACCTCTCATCGCGGCACGAGGGAGGCCCGCAGCACATCGATCACCTCGTCGTCGCGGACCTGCGCGAAGTCCTCGTACCACAGGCCGACCGCCTGGAACGGGTCGGGCTGGTCCAGGCACACCAGGTCGTCGACCTCCGGCCGGACCGCCGCCGCGGCCTCCCGTGAGCACACCGGCACCGCGAGGATCACCCGGGCGGGCTCGCGATGGCGTACGGAGCGCAACGCGGCCCGCGCGGTGACTCCGGTGGCCAGCCCGTCGTCCACCACGATCACCGTGCGGTCCCGCAGGTCGGCCGAAGGGCGCTCACGGCGGTACAGCTGCTCCCGGCGGCGCAGCTCGGTGCGCTCTTCCCGGGCCCGCGGGGCGAGCTGGGCCGGTGTCAGGTCGAGCAGGGCCAGCGCCCCCTCGTCATACAGCGGCGGGTCGTCCCCGGCGAGGGCGCCGACGCCCAGTTCGGGGTTGAACGGGGCGCCGATCTTCCGGGCCACGAGCACGTCCAACGGCACCTGCAGCGCCTGGGCGACCTCGTCCGCCACCGGCGCGCCGCCCCGGGGCAACGCCAGCACCACGGGATTCCTCAACCGCTCGCCCCGCGGCGGCTCGCGCAGCCGCTCGGCCAGCTTCCGCCCGGCTTGCCTCCGGTCGCGAAAACGCATCGTCCCACCTCTCCCTCCGCCCCTTCCGCGGCCGTCCCTCGCGTCTGTGCGGCTGTCCCTTGCGTCGGCCCCGTGGGGCTAGGTCTGCTCCGCTCGTCGCTCCTGAGTTCCCGTCGGCCGGGGCGGTATGCGCGGACAGGATTTTCACCGTTGTTACACCGGGCCCTTCCGTAGGCGATCACGCTCCGCCATAGTGACGCATCGCGGAATTTACTTTCCGCATCTCAGAAACTAGCTCGGAGGTGTCCACGTGCCGCTCGCCGCACCATCCCTTCCCCTGCGCGCCCTGAGACTGCTGCGCACCTCGCTGTTCACGCAGGTCGCCTGCGCCCTCGTACTCGGAATCGCCGTCGGGCGGCTGTGGCCGGACGTGGGGACGGCCGTTCAGCCGCTCGGCGACGGATTCGTGCGTCTGATCAAGGCGGTGATCGCCCCGCTGGTCTTCTGCGTCGTCGTCGCCGGGATCGCCAAGGCCGGGGACCTCAAGGCGTTCGGGCGGATCGGGCTCAAGGCGCTCATCTGGTTCGAGGTGGCCACCACCGTGGCGCTGCTCCTCGGACTGCTGGCGGCCAATCTGGCCGGCCCCGGCACCGGTATGCACGTCGACCCCGCCACGCTCGACTCCTCAGCCGTCGACGACAAGACCGGCGGCGGACATCTGCCCTCGACCTCCCAGTTCATCCTGGATGCGCTGCCGGATAACGCCATCGGCGCCTTCGCCCAGAACTCCCTGCTCCAGGTCCTCGTGCTGGCCTGTCTGGTGGGCGCGGCCCTGCTCCACCTGGGCAAGACGAAGGTGCCCGCGATCCTGCCGGCCATCGAACAGGCCCAGGAGGTCGTCTTCGCGATCGTCGGCTTCATCATGAGGCTCGCCCCGCTGGCGGTCTTCGGCGCCATGGCGCATCTCGTCGGCCAGTACGGGATGGGGGCCCTGACGACGTACGGGAAGCTGATCGCGCTCTGCTACAGCGTCGCGCTGCTCTTCCTGGCGCTGCTCGGGGCGGCCCTCAAGGCGATCACCGGGCTGAGCCTGTGGAAGTTCGTCAAGTACACCCGCGAGGAGATGCTGCTGGCCCTCGGCACCGCCTCCAGCGAGACCGTTCTGCCGCGGGTGATGCAGAAGCTGCGCGCGGCCGGGTGCCGGGACGACGCGGTCGGGCTCGTGCTCCCCACCGGATACTCCTTCAACCTCGACGGCGCCTCCATCTATCTGTCCATCGGCACGCTGTTCATCTCCCAGGCGGTCGGTGTGGACCTGAGCCTGGGTCAGCAGATCACTGTCGTCCTCGTGCTGATGCTCACCAGCAAGGGCATGGCGGGCGTGCCCGGTTCGGCCTTCCTGGCGCTCTCGGCGACGGCCTCGGCCCTCGGAGTGATCCCCGCGGCCGCCGTCGCGCTGCTGCTCGGCGTGGACCGGATCATGGACTCGATGCGGGTGGCGACCAATCTGCTCGGCAACTGTGTCGCCGTCTTCGCCGTCTCGCGCTGGGAGGGCGCGCTGGACATGGCGAAGGCCAAGCGTGTGCTCGACGGTGAGCGGTCGGCCGTCGAAGAGGAGGCCGCGGCGCCGGCCGAGGCTGCTCCGGACACGCACACGGACGCGGAGGCCGCCCCGCCCGCGGGGTCCCCCGCGGCGGGGCTCTGAGCCGGGCGCACGGGCAGCGCCTCGGGGGCGGTTTCCTCAGCAGCGGCCCTGGTCGGGTGTGCCGGCGAGCGTGTCCAGCAGCTCGCCCAGCATCTCGCGCTGCCGGTCGGACAGGGGGGCCAGGATCTCCTCCGCGGCGGCCCGGCGCGCGTCGCGCAGCGCGCGCAGCGTCGCGCGGCCGGTGTCGGTGAGCTCGACGCGCACCACGCGGCGGCTCTCCTGATCGGGCGCGCGGCGCACGGAGCCATGCGCCTCCAGGGCGTCCACCAGCGTCGTCACGGCGCGCGGGACCACTTCGAGCCGCTGCGCGAGGTCCGCCATGCGCGGCGGCCGGTCGCTGTGCGCCACCATGCGCAGCAGGCGGGACTGGGCGGGGGTGATGCCCAGGGGCTCCATATGCCGCTTCTGGGCGCGGTGCAGTCTGCGGGTCAGGCGCAGCAACTGCTCCGTGAGGAGGCCTGAGGTGTCGGAGGCGGACATGATCGCAGTCTATCAGGACAAGGTTCATTGTGAGTATAGGTAACAATGAGCTATGCTCGGCAAAATGCTGCGCAAGGCCGCGCCCGTACCGGGTCGCGTGCCACCCACCCTTGCTCAGAAGGAGCCCATGCACCACGACGCATCTCAGTGGACCTCACCTTCCGCCGACCCCGAGCAGCCCGCCCAGCTGCGGCGCATCCTCGGGCTCTTCCGCCCCTATCGTGGCCGCCTCGCCCTCGTCGCCCTGCTGGTCGGCGCCTCCGCCCTGGTCTCCGTCGCCTCGCCGTTCCTGCTGCGCGAGGTCCTGGACACCGCGATCCCCGAGCGCCGCACCGGACTGCTGACCCTGCTCGCCCTCGGCATGATCGCCGCGGCCGTCGTCACCAGCGTCTTCGGAGTGCTGCAGACCCTCATCTCCACCACCGTCGGCCAGCGCGTCATGCACGATCTGCGCACGGCGGTCTACGACCGGCTGCAGCGCATGCCGCTCGCCTTCTTCACCCGCACCCGCACCGGCGAGGTGCAGTCCCGGATCGCCAATGACATCGGTGGCATGCAGGCCACCGTCACTTCCACCGCGACCTCGCTGGTCTCCAACCTCACCAGCGTCGTCGCCACGGTCGTCGCGATGCTCGCCCTCGACTGGCGGCTGACCGTCGTCTCGCTGCTCCTGCTGCCGCTGTTCGTCTGGATCAGCCGCCGGGTCGGGCGCGAGCGCAAGCGGATCACCTCGCAGCGCCAGAAGCAGATGGCGGCCATGTCCGCGATGGTGACCGAGTCCCTGTCGGTGAGCGGGATCCTCCTCGGCCGCACGATGGGCCGGTCCGAGTCGCTGACCCGGGAGTTCGCCCAGGAGTCCGAGCGCCTGGTCGGTCTGGAGGTGCGCTCCAGCATGGCCGGGCGCTGGCGGATGTCCACCATCGGCATCGTCATGGCCGCCATGCCCGCCGTCATCTACTGGGCCGCCGGGATGGTCCTGGACTCGGGCGGCCCCTCCGTCTCCATCGGCACCCTGGTCGCCTTTGTCTCGCTGCAACAGGGACTGTTCCGGCCCACGGTCAGCCTGCTGTCCACTGGAGTGGACATCCAGACCTCCCTCGCCCTCTTCCAGCGCATCTTCGAATACCTCGACCTGCCGATCGACATCACCGAGCCCGCCGAGCCCGTGCGGTTGGTGAAGGTGCGTGGCGAAGTCCGCTTCGACCGCGTTGACTTCTCGTACCCGAAGGACGCGAAGGAAGCGAAGGACACGGGGGACCTGAAGGGCTTGAAGAGCTCGAGGCCCACGCTCAGAGGCATCGACCTGACCGTCCCGGCGGGTGGCAGCCTGGCCGTCGTCGGGCCGACCGGCTCCGGCAAGACCACGCTCAGCTATCTGGTGCCGAGGCTGTACGACGTCAGCGGCGGCCGGATCCTGATCGACGGTGTGGACGTCCGCGACCTCGACTTCGACACCCTCTCCCGCGCGGTCGGCGTCGTCTCCCAGGAGACCTATCTCTTCCACGCCTCCGTGGCCGACAATCTGCGCTTCGCCAAGCCCGACGCCACGGACGAGGAGATCGTGGCGGCCGCGCGGGCCGCTCAGATCCATGACCACATCGCCTCGCTGCCCGAGGGCTATGACACCCTCGTCGGCGAGCGCGGCTACCGCTTCTCCGGCGGCGAGAAGCAGCGGCTGGCCATCGCCCGCACCATACTGCGCGACCCGCCCGTGCTCATCCTCGACGAGGCGACCAGCGCCCTGGACACCCGCACCGAGCACGCGGTGCAGCAGGCCATCGACACCCTCTCCGCCGGACGGACCACGATCACCATCGCCCACCGACTGTCCACCGTGCGGGACGCCGACCAGATCGTGGTCCTCGACGGCGGCCGCATCGCCGAACAGGGCAGTCATGAGGAACTGCTGGCCAAGGGCGGGCGCTACGCCGCCCTGGTGCGGCGCGACGAAAACCTCGCGCCTGTGGCCCCGGCAGGGTAGGCCCGCGGCGGCCCGCTAGCGGGAGAACTCGGCGCGCACCGCCTCCGTGTGCTCGCCGAGTGCGGGCACCGGCCGCATCGCCGCCTGCCGTCCGTCCACCTCGACCGGCGGCAGCAGACCGCGCAGCGGACCCACCGGGGAGTCGAAATCCCGCCACCGCGCGCGTGCTTTCAGCTGCGGATGGGCGGCGAACTCCGCAACGTCACGGAGCCGGGCGTTCGCGATGCCCACCCCGTCCAAGAGCGCGATCAGCCCGTCCGCGGTGTGCGTCGCAAAACACTCCTCGAGCTCCGCCGTCAGCTCCTCGTCATGCTCGTGGCGCGCCGGGTTGTCGGCGAACCGCGGATCGCGGATCAGCTCCGGGCGGCGCAGCACCTGCTCGCACAGGGCGATCCACTCGCGGTCGCTCTGCACACTGAGAAAGACCCGCCCACCGTCCCCGCAGTGGTATGGCCCATACGGCGAGATGGACGGATGGCGGGCGCCGCTGCGCATGAGCGGAGCCCCGCCGTAGGCCTGCGCGAAGTAGGGATGGCCCATCCATTCGCCGAGCGCGTCCAGGAGGCTGACGCTCAGATCGCTCCCTTCGCCCGTACGCTCCCGCTCGTACAGCGCGGTGAGAATCCCGCTGTAGGCGTACATCCCGCCCGCGATGTCCGCGATCGAGATCCCGGGCCGCGCCGGGGCTCCCGGGTCGCCGGTGATCGACAGCAGCCCCGCCTCGCACTGGACCAGCAGGTCGTACGCCTTCTTGTCCCGGTAGGGGCCATCGGGGCCGTATCCGGAGATGGCGCAGGTGATCAGGCGTGGATGCCGGTCGCGCAGCACCGGCGCGCCGAGGCCGAGCCGGGACACGGCGCCGGGCGCGAGATTGTGCACGAACACATCCGCGGCGGCGATCAGCGCGTCGAGCAGCCTGCGGTCCGCGTCGCCCTTGAGGTCGAGGACGACGCTTTCCTTGCCGCGGTTGATCCAGACGAAATAGGCGGACAGGCCCTTGACGGCACGGTCGTAGTCGCGGGCGAAGTCCCCCCGCCCCGGCCGTTCCACCTTGATGACGCGGGCGCCGAGATCGGCGAGCTGGCGGGTGGCGAACGGGGCGGCCACGGCCTGTTCCAGAGCGACGATGGTGATGCCGTCCAGGGGCTGCGCGTGCATGGGCGACTCCTTCGGTGCGTTCTCAGGCACCTTTCTTCCCCGCTCGGGGCGGCGGCCGAACGCCCGCCGCCCCCGGGGCCGGGCCCGTCAGCCGAACAGGCCGCGCAGAAAGGCGATCTGCTCGGCCTGCTGGTGCACGCCGCCGCCCTCATGGCCGTTGAAGGCCCACACCTTCAGGTCCTTGTCGCCCGCGTAGTGGTTGTACGCGGCGAAACCGCAGGACGTGGGGGTGATCTCGTCGCGCAGCGCGGTCGAGAAGAGAGCGGGTGCAGTTGCGCGGACGGCGAAGTTGAGCCCGTCGAAGTGGTCCATCGTGGCCAGGACCTGGTCCGCCAGGCCGCGCTGGCCGGCGCAGAACCGGGCCACTTCGCCGTACGGATCGGCGTCCGTGATCTCCACGGCGCGGCGGATATGCGTCATGAACGGCACATCGATCAGCGCCGCGGTCAGATCCGGCACCAGACCGGCCGCAGCCAGGGCCAGGCCGCCGCCCTGGCTGCCGCCGCTGACGACGATCCGCCCCTCGTCGACCAGCGGATGCGTGCGGGCGGCAGCTACGGCGCGTACCGCGTCGGTGTACAGCCGACGGTAGTAGTAGTCGTCCGGGGACAGGATCCCCTTGGTCATCTTGCCGGCGGCCTCGGGCCCGGTGCCGCCGACCGGGTCGGGCGTGGTGCCGGGGTTGTTGGGGGAGGCGCCCTGGCCGCGGCTGTCCATGACGAAGACCGCGTAGCCCACCGACGGCCACAGCAGCCAGTTGTGCGGCAGACCCCGGCCGCCGTTGTAGCCGATGTACTGCACCACGCAGGGCAGCGGGTCCGCCGCGTCCCGCGGCGCCAGCAGCCAGCCGCCTATCCGGTGCCCGCCGAATCCGGAGAACTCCACGTCGTAGGTGTGCAGACGGGCGAGCCCCGCGTCAGTCTCGGTGAACACCGCGTCCAGAGCGTGCTCGCCCGACTCGGCGAGGGTGCGCTCCCAGAAGGCGTCGAAGCCGTCGGGCTCGGGCAGCGCAGGCTGGTAGGTGCGCAGTTGGTCCAGGGGCATGTCGACGAACACGGCGGGGGTACCTCCCGGGTGAGTGGTGCGACGGTGCGGGTGGGTCGGGACGAGCGATTCGGGGGCGGCAAGCGCTTACCTTAGCGATAGCGCTCATCCCCGTACATGATCGTCCGGATATCCGATCAGTGTTCGAGTTCTCGGTCACGAGAGAGGGCCGGGCGGGGGAGCGGTGCTGGAGCGGAGCACGAGCCGGGTGGACAGCTCCGTCCGAGTGCCCTCGGGCACCTCGCCCGACATCAGCCGCAGCAGACTGCGCAGCGCCGTCGCCGCCATCTCGGACAGCGGCTGACGGACCGTGGTGAGCGCGGGCGTGACCCAGCGGGCCTGTGGGAGGTCGTCGAAGCCCACCACGCTGAAGTCGTCCGGGACCCGCAGCCCCCGCTCCGCCAGTGCCTGATACACGCCCAGCGCCATCTGGTCGGAGCAGGTGAAGACGGCGGTGGGCGGCTCGGGCAGTTCCAGGAGCTCACACATCCGCTGATAGGAAACGGTTTCATCGAAGTTGCCGTACCGCACATAGTCCGGCGGGACGCGCAGCCCGGCCGCCGCCATTGCCGAGCGGTACCCGGCGACCCGGGCGCTGCTGCACTGCTTGCGCCGATAGCCGCCGATCACCGCGATCCGCCGGTGCCCGAGGCCGATCAGGTGCTCCGCCGCGCTCACCCCGCCCTGCCAGTTGGCGGCGCCGACGGACGGCACACCGGGCGGCGGTTCCAGCACCGGGTCGATCATCACAAACGGGATGCGGTGCTCGTCCAGCCAGGCGTACTGGGTGGGCGTCAGCTCGGCGAGGTTGAACAGCACCCCGGAACTGCCGCGGGCGCAGAGCTTGTCCAGCCAGCCGCGCTCGGGGCGGCCGCCGCGGGTGCGGGTGAGCCCGGCCGAGACCACCACGTCAAGCCCCGCGTCGTGTGCGGCCTGCTCCACACCGTGCAGCACCGCGCCCGACCACGCGGTGTCCAGCGAGTGAACCACCAGGTCGATCAGAGCCGGCGGCTTGGACGCCTCGAAGCGGGGCCGGCGCACATACCCCAGGCGGTCCAGCACCTCGGTGACCCGGCGCCGGGTGTCCGGGGCGACATCCTCCCGGCCGTTGACCACCTTCGAGGCGGTGGGCACCGACACCCCCGCCTCACGGGCGATGACCGCCAGGGTAGGCCCCGTCGACCCCGAGGATCGCGCCATCGAGAATCCCCTTCCGTACCCGCCGGTTGGCGAAAATTTCGAATACGGGAACTCGCCCGCTCGAAGCGTTGACCGGATAGCAACCGGTTCCTACATTAAGGGGCCCCAAGTCGGCGGGGAACCCCTCAGAATTGAGGATGCGGCAACTGGTTGATATCGGACCGAAACTTTCGAAAACCTTAAGACAGGCCCCGTACGCTGGGGGGCGTACGGGGCCGCGGTGCGGGTGTCTACAAGCCGTAGCGGCTCTTGAGGTGGCGCCAGAAGTCGCGGTACATCCACTTGTCGAACTCGGTGATGTGATCCGCCGTTCCCGCCTGCATCAGGAAGCCGCCGACACCGGTCGGGGTCCAGTCGTAGAAGTCGTCCAGACCGTAGGTGTGGCCGATCTCGTGCAGCAGGATATGGATGTTGTCCTGGTTCACCGCGCCGACCATGTACTCACTGCCGATGCGCTGGCCCCAGTCGCCGCCCGCGCCGCCGCCGAAGCCCTTGGTGAGCCAGAGCGACTGGTCGTAGTGGCGCGCCGCGCCGCCGGGACACTTGGAGTAGTTGCCGTCCTGGTGGAAGAAGCGACCGCAGTCGGGGGAGCACTGCGGCGCGCCTTCGCTCTCCAGCCCGGTGTAGATGTCCACCGAGTTGTCGGTCCACTGGAGGGTCGAGCGGTTCTTGACGGCCCAGCCGACGATCTTGACCGGGACGTCGTTGTACGGGAAGCCGTCGAAGCCCGCGACGGAGTCGATCCACTTCTTGGACTGCCGCTTGAGGGCGGTGTGGATCTGGTCGCGCAGCGCGGCGCTGACGGGCTGGTCGGATTCCCAGCGCACGCAGTAGTTGAGGCTGCCCTTGTTGGCCATCACCTGGTCCCAGCCGTAGTTCTTGAAGCCGTACAGGTCCGGGTAGGTGGACTCGACGTGCTTCCAGACCTCGTCCAGCGGCCGGACGAGGTTGCTCGGCGGATTCCAGGTGTCGGCGGGCGCCGAGGTGGCGGCCCCCGCGGGTGCGGAGAAGCCGATGACGGAAAGCGCCCCGGCCGCCACGGCGACCAGGAGCATTCGGAGTCTTCTTGACAGTGGCATGGCGGCTCGCTTCCGGGTCGGGAAGTGGAAGCGGACGGCACGCCCCCGTGGAGGGGCGGTACGGGTGCGTGGCCGCCCGCGACGGTTGGTCGCCGCCGCTCACCGAAACGTTGCCGCCGTTGCCCACTGGGAAACGCCGCCGTCGCCTGCCGGAAGACGCCGCGATCGCGACCGCCCCCGCCTCCGCCGCCGTCGTGCGGAGCGGCCCCGGCCCTGGGCCCTGACGCGGCCCTAACGCCGCCGTCGCCGCCTGCGGCGCTTGCTCCAGAACCAGCCCGCCGGGGGCTCATCCGCGCGCCACGGCTGTGGCTCGGGCGCGCCCCGCCGCCAGCGCGCGGTCAGCATCCGGGTGCGCGCGGTGGGCTCGGACACCTCCGCGCCGCGTATGAAGTCCTGGTCCAGGACCACGTCGTCCCAGTCGCCGGACTTGCCGGGCGCGCTGGGCTCGTCGGGGTCCGCTCCCCGGTCCGTGGAGCCGGTGCTCAAGGGACACCTCCCGTCCGCCGGTGCCCTTGGGCACAAGACCGTGTTCCTCAAGCGCCCAACGTCCGGACTGTCCGGCGAGTTCCGCAGCAAGGTGCGCAGGCATGTCGCGCGGGAGGATCGCGCAAGCGCTTACACCGGAATCCACACCCGCATCGCCCCCGCCTCCCGGTTCGCCCACGCGTAGTACGGGATCGCCGTCACCCGGACCGGCTCGGCGGCGAGGGCATGCGGTGCTCCGAGCGCGCCGGGTGCTCCGGGGGTTCCGGGTGCGCCGCCGTCGGCATCGGCGTACGGCCACCAGCCCTCGGGCCGGACCTGGGGGCGCAGCGCCCCGGCCGTGATCGCGGTGACCCCGCCGAGCAGTTCCGGCCGGTGTGTGGTGTGCGGCGCCGCCCCGGGGTCGAGCCGGACGCGGTCGAGCCTGAGATCGGCCGGCTGGTCCTGCGTCTCCAGGCAGTACACCAGCGGACCGCGCTCGATCGCGACGCAGCCGCGCACCGCGTCCACCCGGGGGTCGGGCCGGGTGAGCCGGGGGCGCAGTGGCAGGTCGAGCACCACCGTCTCGCCCGGCCGCCAGCGGCGCCGCAGCCGCAGCCAGCCGCCCTCGGCCCGCCCGGCCACGGCCTCGCCGTTGACCGTCGCCCCGTACTCGTCCGCCCAGTGCGGGATGCGCAGCGAGAGGGTCCAGTCCCCATCGCCGGGGACCTCGTCCACGACGACGGCGATCCGGCCCTCCCAGGGGTAGCCGGTGCCCACCCGCACCGCCCCGCCGCCCGCCGCGTACGACCCCGACGCGTACTGGTGCAGCTGCAGGCCGTCCGCGTCGCCGCTGGCCACGTAGTGCGGCAGCGACGCCAGCAGCCGCATCACGTTCGGCGGGCAGCAGGCGCAGCGGAACCACTCCGTGCGGCGCGCCCCCTGGTCGCCGTGCGGGCCGGCGTAGTCCTCGCGGACCTGGAGCGGGTTGACGTACAGCCAGCGGTTCCCGTCCAGCGAGACACCCGACAGGAAGCCGTTGTACAAGGTCCGTTCGATCAGGTCGCTGTAGCGGGCCTCGCCCGTCAGCAGCGCCATGCGCCAGCCGAACTGGATCGAGGCGATGGCCGCGCACGTCTCGGCGTACGCCCGGTCCGGCGGCAGTTCGTATGCGTCGCCGAACGCCTCCAGGTCGTGCCGGGAGCCGACGCCACCGGTCAGATAGGTCTTGGTGGCGGCCATGTCCTCCCACAGCCGCACCAGCGCCTCCCGCAGCCCGGGGTCGCCGGTCTCGGCCGCCAGGTCGGCGGCCCCGGCGAGCAGATACAGCTGGCGTACGGCGTGCCCGGTGACCCCGGCCGCGTCCCGCACCGGGGCGTGGTCCTGCCAATAGGGTGCGCCGGGGCGGCGGTCGGCCTCCCGGTCCACGGCGCCGTCGCCGAGGGTGCCCGCTCCGCGCCGGTCCACGAAGTAGCCGGCCAGGTCGAGATAGCGCCGCTCGCCCGTCTCCCGGTACAGCTCGACCAGCGCCGTCTCGATCTCCGGGTGTCCGCATACGGCGTCCACCGGCTTGCCGGGGCCGAAGGTGGCGTCGATGTGGTCGGCGAACCGCACCGCCACGCCGAGGAGTTCATCGCCTCCGGTGGCCCGGTGGTGGGCGATCGCGGCCTGGATGAGATGGCCCGCGCAGTAGAGCTCATGACCCCAGTGCAGCTCGGTCCACCGCTGGGCGCCGGGCCTGACCTGGTAGTACGTCTGGAGGTAGCCGTCGGTGTCCTGTGCGGCCGCCACCAGCTCGGTCAACCGGCCGACATGCCGGGCCAGTTCCCCGTCGGCCCCGGCTGCCCCCGTACCCCCAGCCGGCACCTCAGCTCCTTCGGCCAGCTGCCAGGACGCGGCCTCCAGCCACTTGTGCACATCCGAGTCCTGGAACTGGAAGTCGCCGCTGAACCCCGGCGTCTTCGCCCCGGCGGCCGCCCGCAGATTGTCCAAGTTGCCCGCCTCCTCGAGCCGGTGCGGCCCCTGCGCGATGCTCACCTCGGCGTTGGTACGGCGCCTGGCGGCCCAGAAGCCGCCGGTGATACGGGCTGTGGTGGCCGGGCGCAGTGCGGTGTGCGCACCCATGGAGAGTCGGATCGGTCCTGCGGTCATCTGCCTACCACTTCTTCCTGGTCACAGACATGGAAACCGGTTGTCGCGGCGAGCTTAGGTAAGCCTGTGCTCCGCGACAAGGCTTCCGTCTCGAGATGAACGGCCGGGGCTCCGCGGCGTTTTCGAAAGTTTCGCACCTTCCTCAGGGACTGTCAGAAGTCATCAGAAGCCTTAATCTCCGAACAAAATCGATCACCGTGGTCCGTCATCAGGAGACAGACATGAGCCGCAGTGAACAACAACCCGGCCGCCGGCTGGTCCTCAAGGGCGCCCTCGCAGCGGGCGCCGTCGTGGGCGCGCCCGGCCTGGCCCACGCCGCGGGCCCGCCCGCCGCGCCGGCCAGGGCCAAAGCCGCGCCGGCCGGGGCCAAGGCCGAGCCGTACCGCAATCCGCTGGTCCTGCAGCGAGCCGATCCGCATATCGTCAAACACACCGACGGCTACTACTACTTCACCGCCACCGCACCCGAGTACGACCGCATCATCCTGCGCCGCTCCAGAACCCTGCAGGGCCTGTCCACCGCCGCCGAGTCGGTGATCTGGAAGAAGCACACCAGCGGCGACATGGGCGCCCACATCTGGGCGCCCGAGATCCACTTCATCGACGGCAAGTGGTACGTCTACTTCGCCGCGGCACCGGCCAACGACGTCTGGAAGATCCGGATGTGGGTGCTGGAGAACGCGAGCGCCAACCCGTTCACCGGGACCTGGACCGAGAAGGGCAGGATCACCACCCCACTGGACTCCTTCTCCCTCGACGCCTCCACCTTCGTCCACCGGGGCACCCGTTATCTCGTCTGGGCCCAGTCCAATCCGGCCGTCGGCAACAACTCCAGCATCTACCTCGCCCGGATGGCCAACCCATGGACCGTCACCGGCCCACAGGTGGAGATCTCACGCCCGACGTACGACTGGGAGACCCGCGGCTACAAGGTCAACGAGGGACCCTCGGTCCTCCAGCGGAACAACAAGGTCTTCCTGACGTACTCCGCCAGCGCCACCGACAGCAACTACTGCATGGGGCTGCTGACCGCCTCCGCGAGCAGCGACCTGCTGGACCCCGCGTCCTGGGCCAAGAGCCCGACGCCGGTCTTCACCAGCAATGACACCACCAAGCAGTACGGTCCGGGGCACAACTCCTTCACCGTCGCCGAGGACGGCCGCACCGATGTCCTCGTCTACCATGCGCGCCAGTACAAGGACATCACCGGCGATCCGCTGCACGACCCCAACCGCCACACCCGCGTCCAGACCCTGCGCTGGAAGGCCGACGGCACCCCGGACTTCGGCATCCCGGTGGCCGACGCGCCCGTACGCGAGGCGAAGGCGACGTCGCGGTACACCATGACCGCGTTCACCAACAGCAGCGAGTCCAACATGTACGTCTACGACTCACCGGACGCGCTGGCCTACACGCTGCTCAAGGGCCCGGCGTACACGCCCCCGGCTCAGCTGATCCGCGACCCCAGCGTCATCAAGCACACCGACGGCTACTACTACATCGTCTACACCACCAACTGGACCGGGAGCACCATCGGCTTCGCGCGCAGCCGAGACCGGGTGAACTGGACCTTCGTACGCGACCACACCCTCCCGGTGGCCGGTCTGGAGCGCACCTGGGCGCCCGAGTTCTTCGTGGACACCAACGGCAGCGTCAACGTCATCGTCTCGCTGGACACCACGTCCACCTCCGGCCAGACCTTCCGGCCGCATCTGCTCACCGCCACCGACGCCGCGCTGTCCTCGTGGACCACCCCGAAGCCGATCACCGGCCTGGACAGCGCCAACTACATCGACACCTTCGTCGTCCGCTACGCCGGTCAGTACCACGCCTTCACCAAGCAGGAGACGACGAAGTACATCGAGTACGCGACGGCCACCAGTCTCGGCGGGCCGTACACCTTCCGCGGCACCGGCGACTGGGCGGGCTGGGGCAGCTGGCGCGAGGGACCCGCGCTGGTCCATCTGGACAGTGGCGCCTGGCGCATCTACTTCGACGGCTACGCGGACCACAAGTACTACTACAGCGACAGCCTCGACGGATTCCGGACCTGGACCCCGATCAGGGAGCTGCCCGGCCTCTCCGGATTCGCGCGCCACTTCACCGTCCTGAAGGAGAGTGTGTGATGCCCGCCCCGAAGACGAGGCGCCCCCGCCTCTGGACGCTCGTGGTCGCTGTGTGCGCGGCCCTGCTGGCCCCGCTGCTGTGCGCGTCCGGCGCGCAGGCCGCCCCCGTGACCGTCCTCAACGGGACACAGTACGCCTCCACCTCGGGCGATCCGGTGCACGCCCACGGCGGGGGAGTCATCAAGGTCGGCGCGTACTACTACTGGTTCGGCGAGAACCGCAACGCGGACAACACCTTCCGCTATGTGTCCGCCTACCGCTCGAAGGACCTCAAGAGCTGGGAGTTCCGCAGACACGTGCTGACCCAGGCGACGGACCCCGAGCTGGCGAAGGCCAATATCGAGCGGCCCAAGGTCCTCTACAACCAGCGGACCAAGCAGTTCGTGATGTGGATGCACAAGGAGAACGGCACCGACTACAGCGAGGCGCGCGCCGCGGTCGCCACCTCCCCGACCGTCGACGGCGACTACACCTGGCGGGGCAGCTTCCGGCCGCTGGGCCAGCACATGTCGCGGGACATCACGCTGTTCCAGGACAACGACGGCACCGGCTATATGGTCTCGGCGGCCAGGGAGAACTATGACCTGCAGATCTACCGGCTGACCGACGACTACACAGGTGTGGCGAGCCTGGTGGCCAACCCCTGGCCCGGCGGCCACCGCGAGGCGCCCGCCCTCTTCAAGCGCGGCAACGTCTACTTCATGCTGACCTCCGGCGCCACCGGCTGGAACCCCAACCAGCAGAAGTACGCCACCGCGACCGACCTGGCCGGGCCGTGGACCGAGATGGCGAATATCGGCGACGCGACCGCGTACGGCTCCCAGACCGCGTATGTGCTGCCGGTGCAGGGCGATGGCGCGACGTCCTATCTGTATCTGGGCGACCGCTGGGGCAACTCCTTCGGCGGCAAGGTCAACGACTCCCGCTATGTGTGGCTGCCGCTGTCCTTCCCGACCTCGCGCACGATGACGATGGACTGGTTTCCGCAGCTGGCCATCGACACCGAGGCGGGCACGGTGACCGGCTCCGGCGGGCCGTACCGCACGCTGGTGGCCCGGCACAGCGGTAAGTGTGCCGACATCACCTCGGCCTCGCAGACCGATGGCATCGCGGCCGTGCAGTACACCTGCAACGGCGGCGGCAACCAGCTGTTCTGGTCCAAGGACGCCGGCGGCGGCTACGTCCAGCTGGTCGCCCGGCACAGCTCCCAGTGTCTGACCGTCAGCGGCGGCTCCGCCGACGACGGCGCGAAGGTCGTCCAGTCGGCCTGCGGCGCGGGGGCGAACCAGCAGTGGCAGGCCACGGACACCGGCGACGGATATGTGCGGCTGACCTCCCGGAGCAGCGGCAAGTGTCTGGATGTGGCGGACGAGTCCACCGCGGACAAGGCCGCGATCGTGCAGTGGACCTGTACGGGTGGCGCCAACCAGCAGTGGCGGCGCGGCTGACCGGCCCCACACCTGTTACTGCTGGGGCTGTTGACTTCCGTGGAAGTGTCGGTACCGTCGCCATGTACAGCATGTCGGACGTTGTTCGTAATTTCGAACCTCTGTGAGGGGAGAACATGAACGAACCAGTCGACAGACGGCACTTCCTCGCCACCACGGCCTCCGGTGCCGCGGCCGTCGCGCTCACGGCCGCGGCCGGAGGCACGGCCATGGCCGCCGCCCCTGCCACTTCCACCGGCCCGGCCGCACCCCGCGGCCGGGCACGGGCGCTCACCGGCGTCCGGCCGTTCCCGCTCGGCGCGGCCACCCTGCTGCCGAGCGCCTTCAAGGACAACCAGTCCCGTAACACCGCCTAGCTGCGGTACGTCGACATCGACCGGCTGCTCCGCACCTTCCGGCTCAACGTCGGCCTGGCGAGCGGCGCCCAGCCGTGCGGCGGCTGGGAGAGCCCGGCCACCGAGTTACGCGGCCACAGCACCGGCCATCTGCTGTCCGGGCTGGCCCTCAGCTACGCCAACACCGGCGACACCGCGCTGCTGGACAAGGGCCGCAAGCTGGTCTCCGCGCTCGCCGCCTGTCAGGCGAAGTCCCCGTCGGCGGGCTACCAACAGGGCTATCTCTCGGCCTTCCCGGAGAATTTCTTCGACCGGCTGGAGTCCGGGTCCGGAGTTCACCGCGACCGCGGGTGGCGAGACCGCCACCCTGCTCCCCATCGCCGCGTCCACCACCAGAACTACAACGTCTACTGGCTGACCGGCGAGCCGCCCACCCCGCCGCCCGCCTTCGCCGCCTGGCACCGGTTCGACGAAACCGGCGGGACCAGCGCCGCCGACGCCACCGGCAACGGCAAGACCGCCACGCTCACCGGCGGCGCCTCCTGGACCACCGGCAGAACGGGCGGCGCGGTCGCGCTGAACGGCACCGACGGATACGTCGCCCTCGCCGACGACCTCCTGACCGGGGCCACCGCGTACAGCGTGGCGGCCTGGGTCCGGCTGGACGGCCAGGCCGTGGAGTGGTCCCGGATCTTCGACATCGGGACCGGCGTGACCGCCGACATGTTCCTCACCCCGCGCGCCGACTCCGGCAAGCTGCGCTTCGCCATCACCGCGGGCGGAGGCGACGCCGAACAGCGCATCGAGGCGGATCCGCTGCCGACCGGCCAGTGGACCCATGTCGCGGTGGCCTACGGGTCGGGCACCGCCGTGCTGTATGTGAACGGGCGCGAGGTCGGCCGCAACGCACAGGTCACCGTGGAGCCGCGCCACTTCGGCAACCATCTGCGCGCCGCGCACCTCGGCAAGCCCCAGTACCCCGACCCGTACCTCAAGGGCGCGCTCGACGACTTCCGCGTCTACGGCAGGACGCTGACCGCGGCGGAGGTCACGACCCTGGCACAATGACCACGATTGACACCGAGGTCGAAGCAGATACGAGAACCACACGGGAACGAGGACGACGCACATGGTCTATCTCGCCGCCGAGGGCCGCTACGGCTCCATGCACTACCAGCGCTGTGGTCGCAGTGGCGTGCTGTTGCCGAAGGTCTCCCTGGGCCTGTGGCACAACTTCGGCGACACCCACCCGATCGAGACCCAGCGCGACGTGCTGCGCCGCGCCTTCGACCTCGGGGTCACCCATATCGACCTGGCCAACAACTACGGTCCGCCGCCCGGCAGCGCCGAGTCCAACTTCGGCACGATCTTCGCCCAGGACTTCCGCCCCTACCGCGACGAGCTGTTCATCGCGAGCAAGGCCGGATATCTGATGTGGCCGGGCCCGTACGGCGAATTCGGCTCGCGCAAGTACCTCCTCGCCAGCCTCGACCAGTCCCTGACCCGGATGGGCCTGGACTACGTCGATGTCTTCTACTCCCACCGCTTCGACCCGGACACGCCACTCGAAGAGACCATGGGCGCGCTGGACACCGCGGTGCGACAGGGCAAGGCGCTCTACGCGGGCCTGTCCAACTACCCGCCCGAGGCCATCGAGCGGGCCGCCGCCATCCTCAAGGAACTGCGCACCCCGTACCTGATCAACCAGCACCCGTACTCCATCCTGCAGCGCGGGGTGGAGGGCGGGGTGCTGGAGGCATCCGCGCAGGCGGGCGTCGGTGTCATCGCCTTCTCGCCGCTCGCCCAGGGACAGCTCACCGACCGCTACCTCAGGGGGGTGCCCGCCGACTCCCGCATGGCGCTCGGACACTTCCTCAAGCGCGATGTACTCACCGAGCAGCGGATCTCCCTGCTGCACGCCCTCAACAAGCTCGCCGAGGGCCGTGGCCAGACGCTTGCCCAGATGGCCCTGGCCTGGGTGTTGCGCGACCCGCGCGTGGTGTCCGTGCTGATCGGCGCGAGCAGCGTCGCCCAGCTGGAGCAAAATGTGGCGGTGCTCGACTCGCCCGCCTTCACCGACGCCGAACTGGCCGAGATCGACCGGCTCTCGGCCGAGAACGGCGTCGAGATCCCCTGACCGCCCCGGTCGGCGTTTTTGGCCGACCGACTGTCACAGAGAGGTGGTGGCCCCGGGCTCGCCGAGCCCGGCGGTCCACTCCTCGACCAGCTCGACCAACCCCTCCCGCCGGTCCTCGTGCAGATAGTGGCCGCACCCCGGCCACGCCTCGACGCGGGAGTACGGGTGGGTGAGCGAGGCGCGCTCCCAGTCGGCCGGCGCCTCGTTCGAGTACACGCCCAGCACCGGGCAGCGGCGGCGCGCCAGATACGCCCGCGCCGCCGCCCGTGCGCCGAAGGCGTCCGGCGCCAGATACATTCCGTCGCGGCACCGGGCGAGCACTTCCGGGTCCATCGCCGCCATCAGCCGCTCATGGCGCGCCCGCACCGCGGGCGGGGTGTGCGGTCCGAAGGCCCCGCGGACGAACCGCACGGCCCACCCGGCTCCCTCGGCCCGCAGCGCCTCCTGCTCGGCGGGCAGCCGGGCCAGCTCCGCCTCGTCGGCGCCGTACGCCGGGTCCAGTACCACCACGGCCCGTACGAGGGCGGGGTGCTCGACGGCCAGCGCGGTGACGGCCTGCCCGCCCATCGAGTGGCCGACGGCGACGACGGGACCGGTGTCCAGGCGGTGCAGCAGGGCCGCGAGGTCGGTGGCGAAGTCACGCGGCCCGTAGTCCCCGTCGGCGGGCGCGGGGGAGCGGCCGTGGCCGCGCAGGTCCGGGGCGAGCACCCGGTGCCGGCGCGACCACGCGGCCAGGTGCGGTGCCCACTCCCCGGCGTCGCCGCCCCAGCCGTGCACCAGCAGCAGCGGGGGAGCGCCCGTACCGCCCTGGTCGCAGCGGAGCGGCACGGCGGACGGGCGTGTGGTCATGCTGGTTTCCTTCCGGTGGCGGACGGCTGGGGCAGATCCTGCCAGAAAGCGCTTTCCCCCGCGCCCGCCGGCTCAGTGGCCGGTGAAACGCGGGGCACGCTTGTCGAGGAACGCCCGCATGCCCTCGGACTGGTCCTCGGTGGCGAACAGGGCATGGAAGGTCCGCCGTTCGAACAGCAGCCCCTCGCGCAACCCCACCTCCAGGGCCCGCTCCACCGCCTCCCGGGCGGCCCTGACCGCGGTCCTGCCGTACGACGCGATGGCGGCGGCCACTTCCGCCGCCTCCGCCATGAGCTGGTCGTCCGGCACGACGCGGGAGACCAGACCGCAGCGCTCGGCCTCCTCGGCGTCCATCGTCCGGCCGGTGAGGATCAGATCCATCGCCTTGGCCTTGCCCACAAGACCGGTGAGCCGCTGGGTGCCGCCGATGCCCGGGATCACGCCCAGCCTGATCTCCGGCTGGCCGAACACCGCGGACTCGCCCGCGAGGATCAGATCGCACATCATGGCCAGTTCGCAGCCGCCACCGAGCGCATAGCCGCGGACGGCGGCGATCTTCGGGGTGCGCAGCGCGGCGAACCCCTCCCAGCCCGCGAAGAAATCCTCCTCGGACATCTCGGCGAAGGACTTGGCCGCCATCTCCTTGATGTCGGCGCCCGCGGCGAAGGCCCGCTCGGACCCGGTGATCACGAAGCAGCCGACGTCCGGGTCGAGGTCCAGCGGTGACAGGGCCGCGACCAGCTCGGTCATCACCTCGCTGTTCAGCGCGTTGAGCACGGTGGGGCGGTGCAGCCGCGCGGTGACCACACGCCCATGTTGTTCGATCTTGATGACGTCCATGATGTCTCCCTACGAGTCCCAGATGGCGCCGTACGCGGGGATCCCGCGGCGCTCCATGCCCTGGACGACCTGCCAGGTCAGCTTCTTGTTGGAGATGCAGATCACGGCCTCAGCCCCGAAGTCGGCGTACGCGGCATAGGCCAGCTCGACCATGTCGGGCTTGCCGTGTTCGGAGGTGTCCCAGATGAGCGCGTCGGGCTGGACGGCGAGGATCTCGTCGACCAGCCGGTCGCCGTAGGTCCTGCGCGGATCGCGGGTCGCCCAGACCAGACGGGCCGGAACCGCGCGGGCCAGCAGATGGGGCAGACAGGGGCCGATACCGCTGCCGGTGGCCACATAGACCACCTTGGTGAACAGGGTCTCGATATTGGCCACGCCCGCCGTGGTGATGCCCTTGACCCAGACGTGGGAGGGCGCGTCGTCGATGAACTTCCCCGTCCAGTCCCCGGCGCGGGAGATGGTGAGGCGGAACCCCGTCTCACCGGGGGCGGGCACATTGGCGAATGAGTGCCACTCCAGCAGCGGGTTGCGGCTGATGGCCGTGGACGACCCGGCGAACGGCGTCACGCCGTGGTCGAAGCGGACGAGGGCCACATGCGAGGAGGGGCGCTCGATGGCCACCGGCACCCGGCGCAGCCGCAGCCACGGCAGGGCGACGCTGAAGGTCAGCACGGCCACGGTCCACAGCTCGGGAGCCGTCAGCAGGGCCGCCGCGGCGGAGGCGCCACCCCGCTCGTCGAGCGTGGTCAGCACGGTCTGCGCCCAGAGCAGCGCGAGCGCCGCCCAGCCGCCGAAGCGGTGTGCCTTCTCGAAGTGGTCGTGGAACCGCGCCCGGAAGGGCGGCAGCGCGGTGGCCACGATGGCCACCAGCAGCCCCAGCAGCGCATACGAGACGGCGAGCGTGGCGGCCGGAGCCCCGTGCCGGGTGAGCGAGCCGACCAGGGCCAGAAACCACAGCGCGCCCGCGGTGGCGCCGCCGACGTGCAGCCCACCGAAGTGGTAGACCTTGGCCAGTGTCCAGCGGATCCGCAGCGGCCAGCTGGTGGGCGCCGCGGTGGCGAGCCGGAACAGCAGATTGATGACGTACTGCTGGCGGACCACGACCGCCAGCAGGAAGTTCGCGAGTGCGGCGTGGGAGAGGGTCCGCGGTCCGAGCCCCCCGTCCGCGCGGGCGGCGAGGAAGACCAGATTGACCGCCCATACGAGCGCGATCAGCCGGTTGTAGTGCATCAGGCGCGGATGCTTGAGGATCCGCCGTGGCAGCGATGTCGGTGGCGGCAGCGCCACCTTCGCCCGGGGCGCCGGGGCCACGGTGCGGGCGGGGGTCATGACGCCACCTCGCCACTCGTCCGGCGCTCGGCGGCCAGTTGCAGCAGGGCCGCCTTGTCGACCTTTCCACGGCTGGTGAGCGGCAGCGCCGCCATCGGGTGCACCGCCCGCGGCACGCAGTAGTAGGGGAGCGCGGCGGCCACGGCCCGCCGCGCCGCCTCGGGGTCGAGATGGGCGGGCGAGACGAAGGACACCAGGCCGGTGTCGTCCGGTTTCAGCGTCACCGCGCGGGCGCAGCCGGGCAGCGACTCCAGCACCGCCGACACCGAGTCCAGCTCCACGCGGAACCCCCGCACCTTCACCTGGTCGTCGGTCCGGCCCAGATGTTCCAGCTCCCCGTCGGGTGTCCAGCGGCCCAGGTCGCGGGTGCGGAACATCATCCGGCCCCCGCCCAGGAAGGGATCGGGCACATAGCGCTCGGCGTTCAGCGCGGGGTTGTGCAGATAGCCGGCCGACACCCCGTCACCGCCGGCCCACATCTCCCCCGTCTCGCCGATGGCGCAGGGCCTTCGGTCCGCGTCGAGGACGTACACCGTGTTGTTGGGGGTCGGGCGGCCGATGGTCAGGCGCAGCGCGGCGGGGTCGTGGCGCTGCATGGTGTTCACGATGGTGGTCTCGGTCGGTCCGCACGCGTTGTAGAAGGTGCAGAAGCGGGCCCACCGGTCGGCGAGCCGTCGCGGGCAGGGCTCCCCGGCCACGGCCGCCACCTTCACGTCTCGGCACAGGTCGGGGTCGATCCGGCTGAGCACGGTCGGGGTCGCGATGACCACGTCCACCCGCCGCACGGTCTCGGCGATGTCCTTGCCGCGGATGACCAGGGTGGCGCCGTGGCTCAGGCAGCCCAGGATCTCCCACGCGGCCATGTCGAACGCCACATTGAGGATCTGGCTCACCCGCGTCCCGGGGCGCATACCGAGGTCGCCGGGTTCGGTCAGCAGGATGTTGCAGACGTTCCGATGGGTGACGGTGACCCCGTTGGGGCGCCCCGTGGTGCCGGAGGTGAAGAGCACATAGCAGCCGTCGTCGCCCCGGACGGGCCGGGCGGGCCGGAACGCCGCCGTGTCCCCGCTGCTCACCGTCATGGTGTCGATGGCGACGAGGACGTGGCCGTCGGGCACCGGGATCCGGTCCGCGAAGCCGGAGGTCGTGAGGATGACGCGGGTCCGGGCGGTGCGGATGACGTGGTCGAGCTGGGCGCGGGGGGTCAGCCCGGCGTCCTGCGGCACATATGCCGCTCCGGCCTTGAGCGTGGCCAGCAGACCGACCAGCATGGGGATGGAACGCCGTACGCATAACGCCACGTTGTCGCCGGGACGCACGCCGAGCCGGGCCAGGTGCGCGGCCAGCCGGTTCGCCTGCCGGTCCAGCTCTCCGTAGGTGATGGTCGCGCCGAGGTGTTCGGCCGCGACGGCGTGCGGACCGGTGGCGGCGTGCTGTTCGAAGGCGTGGTGGACACCGGCCCAGGGCACGGCCGCCACCGGCCCTCGGCCGAACCGCTGGAAGAGGTGGCGGTCGTCCTCGGACAGCTCGTGCAGCGGATGTGTGGACCAGGCGGGTGCCGTGTCCTGTTCGCTCGGTTCCTGGTGCGTTGTTTCCGGGTGCATCGTGTCGATTCCTTCCGCGGTGATAGGGCCCAACCGCCCGTGCGCGCGGTCGTGTCCGGGCATGAGGGCGCGCCGATCGGCGCACCGGGCGCGGTGTTCGGTATTTCGATCAACGTTCGATTGAACGGGCCCAAGGCGTGCCAGGACTGGCGGGTGTGGGGGAGAAGCGCGTGCCGTGTGTGTCGAAGAGTCGGCGCTCCGGCGCTGAGCGGTTTGCGCGGGGCCCGGCCCGGGTCACACGGGCATCGTGTGGCACAGGTGCATCAGCCGTCTCTCTTGTTGAGAGCTTAAGGACGTGGCGGGTGGCTGCGGAAGACGGCTGATAGGCGCAAGTCGGCCAGGATCCCACTAGAGTCCGGTGGCGCCAAATGGTACGGCTTGCGGTGTTGATGCCGACCTGGCGGCGGTACGCGCGCGATTGCGGACGAGGAACCCGTCGATGGCCGGGCCGGTGCCGCGTGGCCGAGACCGGTCAGGTTCGGGCAAGGGTTACGGTTGCGTCCCATGAGCGGCGAGACGGGCTTGCGGGAGCGCAAGAAGCGGCGGATGTACCGGACGATCTCCGAAACGGCGATCTCCCTGTTTCTGGAACGGGGCTTCGACCAGGTCTCCGTCGCCGATGTGGCCGCCGCGGCCGAGGTGTCCAAGCCCACCTTGTTCCGGTACTTCCCGGCCAAGGAGGACTTGGTGCTGCACCGCTTCGCCGACCACGAGGACGAGGCGGCCCGGGTGGTCCGGGACCGTACGGCGGGACAGTCGCCTCTGGCCGCGCTGCACCAGCACTTCCTGGCGGGGCTGGAGCGGCGCGATCCGATCACCGGCCTGAACGATGTGCCGGGCGTGCTGGCGTTCCAACGGCTGCTGTACGGGACGCCCAGCTTGGTGGCGCGCATGTTCGAGTACATCAGCAGATCGGAGGAGGCGCTGACCACCGCGCTGAGCGCGATCGGCGGACCTGAACCGGATGACCTCGCGGCGCCGGACGACGTTACGCCACGCCTCGCCGCGGGCCAGATCATCGCGGTCCAGCGGATCCTCGGCCAGGACAACTGGCGCCGGATCGAGGGCGGTGGGAGCGCCGACGAGGTCTACCCGGGCGCGGTGGCCGCCGCCGACCGTGCCTTCGCCATGCTGCGTACGGGGCTCGCTCCGTACGCCGGATAGGATGAGCCGTCGCAGCCGCGCGCCCACGAGTCGCCGCATGCGCATCACCGCAACGCAATCATCGCAACGGAGTCGCAACCTTGGCCACCAGGCGGATCCCGGTCGTACTCGTCACTGGTTTCCTGGGCTCCGGAAAGACCACCATGCTCAACCACCTGCTGCGCGGCAGCGTGGACACCCGCATCGGCGTCATCGTCAACGACTTCGGAAGCATCAATATCGACGCGATGGCCGTCGCCGGTCAGGTCGACTCCATGATCCCGATCGAGAACGGCTGTCTGTGCTGTGCCGCCGACTCATCCGAGATGGACGAGATGCTGGCCCGGCTCACCGAACCGGCGCTGGGCATCGATGTCATCGTGATCGAGGCGAGCGGCCTCGCCGAGCCGCAGAGCATGATCCGTACGCTGCTCTCCAGCGAGAACGAGCACATCGCGTACGGCGGACTGGTCGAGGTCGTCGACGCCGTGGAGTTCGAGAACACGCGTGAGCGCCACCCGGAGCTCGACCGGCATGTGCGGGCAGCCGACGCGGTGGTGCTCAACAAGGCCGACCGGGTCCGGGAGCCGGAGCGCACCCGGGTGCTGGAGACACTTGCCCGTATCGCCCCGGGCACCCCCGTCGTCACCGCCGAACACGGGCGCGTCGACCCCGACTTCCTCTTCGACCGCGGCCCCGGCGCGCCGGACGAGGAGCGGTTCCACCAGCTCTCCTTCGCCGAGGTGTGCTCGGACGAGGACGACTGGCACGAACACCTCCACGCCGCCTACCAGAGCGTGGAGTTCACCGCAGACCGGCCGCTGGATCCGCGCCGGTTCATGGAATTCCTCGACGGCCGGCCCGCCGGGCTCTTTCGGATGAAGGGTTTCATCCACTTCGCCGCCCCCGGACACGGCGAGAAGTTCGCCCTGCACGCGGTCGGCTCCTACCTCCGCTTCCAGCCGTCGGACTGGGCACCCGGCGAGGCCCGGATGACACAACTGGTGATGATCGGGGCCGGAATCGACGCCGACACCCTCGCCAAGGAGCTGGCGGACTGCGTGGCCGCCGCCCCGGAAACCGTCGGCGACCACCACATGATGGGTGTCCTGAGGTATGTCCGGGAGCCGGCGGATGGGCCGGACACGGATGAGCCGGACGTCGCGGAGCCGGGCCCGGCCGACGCGTCACACATGGATTGATCGCGCCCGGCGCACAACCGTCGCCGCCGATCAGCAGTCCTCCAGGGTGTACCCGAGATGAACTCTGTACCAACAGCAGGAGGACTTGTGCGTCATCGCTCCATTGCCACCGCCGTGCGCTGCGCGATGGTGGCCGCACTCGTGACCGCCCCCGCCTTACTGTCCACTTCAACTGCCGGCGCCGCCGAGCAGGGTGCCACCGGCACCTCCCTCGCCGGGGCCGCGCCGCGGGCCGACTTCGACAAGGACGGCCACCCGGACGTCGTGGTCTCGGCCCCCGCCGCCACGGTCGGCGGCAAGACCCGCGCCGGCTATGTCGCGGTGGTCTACGGCTCGGCCACCGGGGCGGACATCACCCACCGGCAGATCATCAGCCGGGAGACCGCAGGCGTCCCCGGCGACCCGGCGGACGGGGCCTGGTTCGGCTACCGCACGGTCGCCCGGGACCTGGACGGCGACGGCTACACCGACCTGGCCGTGCAGTCCGCGGGTGACTCGCCCGTCACCGTCCTGTGGGGCTCGGCGGGCGGGCTGACGGGCGGCACCGCGCTGCCCGACTCGACCAGCACCGACGACGGGATCCTGGCCGGCGGCGACTTCAACGGCGACGGCCACGCCGACCTGGTCGCGGAGGGCACCGGCGAGGGCGAACTGCGCGTGCTGTACGGCCCGTTCACCCGCCAGGGCACTGCGGCCACCGCGAACACCCTGAACACGGGCCGTACCTTCGGCCCGACCGAAATGGTCGCGGGCGACATCAACGGCGACGGCTCCGACGACCTGGTCACCACCCACGCCTTCGAGGAGATGTCCGAGCCGAGCCTGTACTGGAAGGGCGGCGCGAGCGGCCTGGGCTCGGCGCCGACCCGGATCGACCACGCCGCCTCGGGCACCATCGGCGACGTCGACAAGGACGGCTACGCCGACCTGATCATCCGGACCGTCCCCGGCAACGTGGTGGAGAACCTGCCGTACGACCACGGCACCATCAAGGTCCTCTACGGCTCCGCGAGCGGCCCCGGCGCCACCCGCACCAAGGTCATCGACCAGAACACCGCGGGCGTGCCCGGGGTGAACGAGGACGGCGACCAGTTCGGTTACTCGCTGAGCGCCGGTGACGTCAACGGCGACGGGTACGCGGACGTCGCGGTCGGCATCCCGTACGAGGACCTGGACGGCGGCGTGGACGCGGGCAGCGTCGTACAGCTCTACGGCGGCGCGGGCGGCCTCAGCGGGACCGGCGCCCAGGCGTTCACCCAGGACACCGCGGGCGTCCCGGGCGCCGCGGAGGCCGGGGACCACTTCGGCGCGGCCGTGCGGCTCGGGGACACCGACGGCGACGGCAAGGACGACCTGGCCGTGGGCGCGCCCGACGAGGACGGCACCTATACCTCGAGCGGTGCGGCCTGGGTGCTGCGTGGCGGCACGGGCGGGCTGACCACCACCGGGGTCGTCTCGTTCGGGCCGAACGCGCTGGGCGGCCCCGAGGCGGACGCGCAGCTGGGCCGCGGCTTCGCGCGGTAGCGCGCCGCCACACGGCCGCACAGCGGGGAGGGGGCGCGGGCGCCGCGACACACACAGTGCCCGCACCTCAGCGCCTCAGGTCGATTCCCGGATCACGAGTTCGGTGGGGAGGATCACCCCGGACGGCTCCTCGCCGCCGATCTGCGCCAGCAGCACCCGCACCATTTCGGCGGTGATCCGCTCCCACGGCTGGCGGATCGTGGTCAGGCGGGGGCTGGTGGCCAGCGCGGCAGGGGAGTCGTCGAACCCGGCCACGGCGACGTCCTGCGGCACCCGCCGCCCGCTCCGCCGCAGCGCGGCCAGCACGCCCTGGGCCATCAGGTCCGAGGCGACGAAGACGGCGTCCAGGTCCGGCGCCCGCGCCAGCAGCTCGGCCGCCGCCCGATCGCCGCTGGCACGGCTGTAGTCGCCCGAGACCACCAGCTCCTCGTCCGCCGCCAGGCCCGCCGCCGCGAGTTCTTCGCGGTATCCGGCGAGCCGGTCGACGCCGCCGGGGGTGTCCAGTGGGCCGGTGACGGTCGCTATGCGACGGCGGCCGGTGTTCAGCAGATGGCGCACCATGTCGCGGGCCCCGGCGCGGTCGTCGGCGGCGACGTAGGCCATCCCCGGGCTCTGGACCAGCGGTTTGCCGCAGGCCACCAGCGGCACCCCGGCCTTCCGCAGCCGGGTGGCGAGCGGGTCGCCGGAGTGGCTGGAGACCAGCAGCACCCCGTCGACATGGCCGCCGGTCAGAAAGCGCGTGATCCGCCGCCGCTCCGGTTCGTCGCTCGCGCTCATCAGCAGCAGCGTGATGTCGTGTGCGGCCAGCGCCTGGGTGCAGCCGCGCAGCAGCACACTGAAGTTGGGGTCCTCGAAGAACCGCTCCTGCACCTCGGTGAGCAGGAAGGCCACCGAGTCCGACCGGCCGGTGATCAACGAGCGGGCATGCCGGTTGACGACATAGCCCGTCTTGCGGATGGCGGTGTTGACCGCCTCCTGCGCCGCCGGGCTCACATAGTGCCCACCGTTGAGGACGCGCGAGACGGTGCCGCGCGAGACTCCGGCCTCGCGCGCCACGTCATGGATGGTCGGTGGCCGTCGTCGGCCGGGGGTGCTGTTGCCGGTGCGGCTCATGCGCGTTCTTGTCTCTCCAGATATCGCTTCGTCGGTCAGGACTTTACGGCCCCGGAGAGCAGATCCAGACTCCAGAAGCGCTGGATGACCAGGAACAGCGCGATGAGCGGGATGATGGCCAGCAGCGCTCCGGTGATGACGAGGGTGTACAGGGCCGGAGTGGCGGAGCCCTGCCGAAGCAGGGTGAACAGCCCCAGGGTGACGGGAAACTTCTCGTCGTCGCCGAGCATGATGTACGGCAGCAGGAAGTTGTTCCAGATGGCCACGAACTGGAAGAGGAAGACCGTGACCAGGCCGGGCCGCATCATCGGCAGCGCCACCGAGCGGAAGATCCGCCACTCTCCCGCCCCGTCCATCCGCCCCGCCTCGACCATTTCGGCGGGGACGGCCGCGGCCGCGTAGATCCGTGCCAGATAGATCCCGTACGGCGACAGGATGTTCGGCAGCAGCACTGACAGATAGGTGTCGGCCATGTCGGCCTTGGCCAGCAGCAGGTACTGCGGTACGGCGAGGATCACCGGGGGCATCAGCACCCCGGTCAGCAGGACGTTGAAGATGGCCTCGCGGCCGCGGAACCGGTAGCGCGCCAGGGCGTAGCCGGACAGGGCGGAGACGGCGCAGGACAGCAGCGCGCCGAGCCCCGCGTACAGCAGCGAGTTGGCCATCCACCTCCAGTACACACCGTCGCGGTACGCGGACAGGTCGGCGATGTTGTCCGCGAATCCGGTGCCGGGCAGGAAGGTGAAGGTGGAGAAGAGCTCGCCTCCGCTCTTGGTGGAGGCGATCGCGACCCAGGCGACCGGCAGCAGGCAGTAGAGGGCGCCGAGCAGCAGCAGGGCGGTGGGGATCCAGGAGGCGCGGCCGCGGACGGCCGTGGTGGCGGTGGTGGCGGTGGTGCTCATCGGGCGTCTCCTTGACCGGTACGGGCGCCCGCGAACCTCAGGAATCCGAAGGACAGGACCAGGGTGACGACCGCGATGATCATCGAGGTGGCGGCGGCCGCGTACAGATCGCCCTCCACGAAGGCCTTCTGATGGACATCCATCAGGGGGCTCCAGGTGGTGGAGACCGAGTTGGTGAGCGGCTTGAGGGTGGTCGGTTCGCTGAACACCTGCACGGTGGCGATGATCGAGAAGAAGAAGGTGAGCACGAGGGACGGGGCCACCATGGGGATCTTGATGCGCAGTGCGATCTGTATCTGGGAGCACCCGTCGAGCCGCGCCGCCTCGTAGATCTCGGCGGGTATGGATCGCAGCGAGGTGTAGATCACGATCATGTTGAAGCCGGTGCCGCCCCACACCGCGATATTGGACAGGGACGCATAGAGCCCGTTGCCGTCCAGCAGCTCGGGCCGCGGCAGCCCCGCCTTGTCGAGCAGATAGTGGAACGGGCTCACATCGGGCAGATAGAGGAACCCCCACAACAGCGCGGCGACCACGCCGGGGATCGCGTACGGAAGGAAGATCGCCAGCCGTGAGAAGCCGCGCAGCAGGGTGTCCTTGCGGCCCCGCCGGTCGGCGTCGAGCAGCAGCGCGAACAGCAGGGCCAGGCCCAGCATCGTGGGCACGACGATCAGGCCGTATCCGAGGACGCGCTGGGCGCCGTCGAGCAGTTCCGGGTCGTGCAGCGCGTCGGTGTAGTTGGAAAGACCGGCCCACACCTCCTCCCGGGCGCCCTTGCCAAGCCCCAGGCCCTTGACGTCGATCTTGTGGAGGCTGAGGTAGAGGGCGTAGCCGATGGGCAGCGCGAACAGACCGGCGAACAGGAGGATCGCGGGAAGGAGGAAGACATAGGGGGCGCGGCGCGGACCGTGCCCCGTGGGGCGCAGGGTCACTCGGAGACCTCGAAGCCGTGCTTCTTCAGATCGGTGACGGTGGCCTGCTGCATGGCCGTCAGCGCGGCGCCGAAGTCGGACTTGTTCTTGGCGGCCTTGCCGAAGCTGTCGTTGAAGGACGCGTACGCGACGTTGACGTTCGGCCCCCAGGCGGCGGGTGCGATGCCCTCGGTGATCTTGGCGACCTTGGCGTAGAAGTCGGGCTGGTCGGGGAAGAAGTCGGGCGCCTTCTTCAGCGCGTCGCCATTGTGCGCGGTGGTGGCGGCCGGGTAGACGTCGCACACCTTCACCAGCGCGGCGACCGCCTTCGGGTCGGTGTTGAGCCACTTGGCGAACTTCGCGGCGGCGTCCTTGTGCGCGCTGTCGTTGCTGACGGCGGTGGAGGAGCCGCCCCAGCTGCCGGTCCAGTTCGAGCCCTTGCTCCACTGAGGGAGGGGCGCCATCGCCCATTTGCCCTGGGTGTCGGGGGCCGCGGTCTTGAGGGTGCCGGGGGCCCATACCGCGCTGACCCAGGCGATCTGCTTACCGGTGTTGAGCGCCTTGTTCCAGGCCGGGGTGTACATCGGCTGGTTGTCGATGGCCCCCTCCTTGACCAGGCCGCCCCAGAAGTCGGCGACCTTGCGGGTGGGGGCGCCGTCGATGGCCACCTTCCACTTGTCGCCGCGGGTGGTCCACCAGCTGGCGCCGGCCTGCTGGGCCAGGCCCGCGAAGAGCCCGGAGTCATTGGCGGAGAATGTGGTGAGGGCTTTGTCCGGGGCCTTCTCCTTGAGCTTGCGGGCGGTGGCCGCGAACTCCTCCCAGGTGGTGGGGACCTGGAGGCCGTACTGCTGGAACAGGTCCTTGCGGTAGTAGAGCATCATCGGCCCGGAGTCCTGGGGCAGGGCGTAGACCGCGTCCGTGCCGAGGGTGACCTGGCGCCAGATGCCCGCGGCGAACTCGCCCTCGGAGCCGCCCACCTGACCGGATATGTCGGCCAGCACATCGTTGCTGACCAGGGTGGGCAGCGCCTGGTACTCGGCCTGCACCAGGTCCGGGGCCTTATGCGCCTTGGCAGCTGTGATGATCTTGGTGACGAGGTCGTCGCCGGACGCCTGCTTCTTGACGGTCACCTTGATGTCCGGGTGTTCCTTGTTCCAGATCGCCGCGACCTTCTCGAGGTCGGGTGCCCAGGCCCAGTAGGTCAGCTCGACCGGACCGTCCGAGTCGGCCGAGTCGTCGGACGAACCGCAGCCGGTGAGCAGGGCGGTGGCCGACAAGGCGGCCGTGACCGATACCGCGAGGACACGAAGGTTGACGGGGTGATGGTTCACGAATGCCTCCCTGGGCGATCTGTGAGCGTTCACAGTAGAGAGAACAGTAGAGAAACGCAGATGACGCTTGTCAATGCTCGTTGCCATGCGGTTATCTGGGGGCGGCCGCTGCCCTGTGGTCTGTGTACGTTCCCAGTGATTCCCAGGAGTTGCGATGGCTGGCCTCGCTTATGGCGGCGACTACAACCCCGAGCAGTGGCCCGAATCCCTCTGGCCCGAGGACATCCGGCTGATGCGCGAGGCCGGGGTCACCATGGTCAGCGTCGGGATCTTCTCCTGGGCGCTGCTGGAACCCGAGCCCGGACGCTACGACTTCGGCTGGCTGGACCGGCTGCTCGCCCTGCTCCACGAGGCCGGTGTCGCCGTCGACCTCGGCACCCCCACCGTGGCCCCGCCCGCCTGGTTCTACCGCGCCCACCGCGAGGCGCTGCCGGTCAGCCGGGAGGGCGTGCGCTACGAGTTCGGCTCACGCGGCGCCGTCTGCCACAGCTCGCCCGCCTACCGCCGGGCCGCGGCCGCCATCACCGAACAGCTCGCCCGGCGCTACGGCGACCACCCCGCGCTCGCCCTGTGGCATGTGCACAATGAGTACGGAGTGCCGGTCAACGCCTGCTACTGCGACACCTGCGCGGACGGCTTCCGCCACTGGCTGCGCGAGCGCTACGGCACCCTGGACGCGGTCAACGACGCCTGGGGCACCGCCTTCTGGGGCCAGCGCTACGGCGCCTTCGAGCAGATCAACCCGCCGCGCGCCACCCCCACCGTCGCCAACCCCGCCCAGCGTCTTGACTACGCCCGCTTCGCCGACGCCACCATGCGCGCCAACTTCACCGCCGAGCGCGACATCCTGCACCGGCTGTCCCCCGGCATCCCGGTCACCACCAACTTCATGACCGCGCTCAGCCAGTGCGACTCGGTCGACTACTGGGCCTGGGGCCGCGAGGTCGACCTGGTCACCAACGACCACTATCTGATCACCGACGGCCGCCGCACCCATGTCAACCTCGCCATGGCCGCCGATCTGACCCGCTCCGTCGCCGGCGGCGCGCCCTGGCTGCTGCTCGAACACTCCACCAGCGGCGTCAGCTGGCAGCCGCGCAACCCCGCCAAGCGGCCGGGGGAGATGGCCCGCAACAGCCTGGGGCATGTGGCCCGCGGCTCCGAGGGCGCGCTGTTCTTCCAGTGGCGCCAGTCACGGCACGGCGCGGAGAAGTTCCACTCGGCGATGGTGCCGCACGCCGGCACCGACAGCCGCGTATGGCGCGAGGTCGTGGCGCTCGGGGCCGACCTGGCGAACCTGGGCGAGCTGCGGGGCAGCCGTACGGTGGCCGACGCGGGGATGGTCTGGGACTGGGAGTCCTGGTGGGCGCAGCGGCTGGAGTGGCGGCCGAGCGAGGACCTGGACGCGCGCGAACGCGCCGACAGCTTCTACGAAGTCCTCTACGACCGCCACCTGACCGTCGACTTCGCCCACCCCGAGGCCGATCTGAGCCGCTATCCGCTCGTCGTCGTGCCCGCCCTCTACCTCGCCACCGCACGCGCCGGGGACAATCTGCGCGCGTACGTCGAGGGCGGCGGCACCCTCGTCGTCTCGTGTTTCTCCGGCATCGTCGACGAACACGACGCCGTGCACCCCGGCCCCTACCCCGGTGTGCTGCGTGATGTCCTGGGCCTGGTGGTCGAGGAGTTCTCGCCGCTCACCGAGGGCGGGCGGGTGCGCCTGACCGGCCCCGGCGGGGCCGAGCTCACCGGCGACGTCTGGTCCGAGATCGTGGTGCCACGCGGCGCCGAGACCGTATGGACCTACGCCGACGGCTTCGCGGCGGGCCACCCCGCCGTCACCCGCCACCGGCTCGGCCGGGGCACCGCCTGGTACCTCTCCACCCGGCTCGCCCCCCACGACCTGGCGACCCTGCTCGCCCCCGTCTGTGCCGACGCGGGCCTCGCGGACCGCCCCGACCTGCCCCGCGATGTGGAGGTGGTGCACCGTACCGGCGACTGTGGCAGCTACCTCTTCGCGATCAACCACGGCGACACCGACGCCAAGGTGCCCCACCCCACGCCCGGCACCGAACTGCTCACCGGCGAGCGCAGCGCCGGACACCTCGCGGTGCCCGCGGGCGCCGTCCGCGTACTGCGCCTGGACGGCTGAACGACCGCAACTCCGCTCATGCCCCTCCTCCCGCTCAGTCTCGGCGCGCTCCACTGCGCGGGCTTCCTTCGTCACTGCTCGCTCCTCCATCGCTGCGCGGCTCCTCAGTCCAGCCCGCGCAGCGCGCCAAGACACGCTCATACCCCCACTCGCTCATTGTCGAAGGGACTCGACGATGCACGACATACGGAGCACCACCCGCACCCTGCTGCGAACCGCCGCGTTCCCCGCCCTCGGCGCGCTGCTGCTGACCGCGCTCCCCGCGCCGGCCGCACACGCCGCGAGCACCCTGGCCAACACCGGATTCGAGGCCGATGGCACCGGCACCGCCACCCCGTCCGGCTGGAGCACCTACTCCGCCGCCGGCAACAACAATGCGTCCTACACCGAGACCGGCGGCCACAGCGGCGGCTACCGGCTGTCCCACTGGTCCTCCTCGGCGTACAAGGTGCAGACCTACCAGTACCTGTCCGGCCTCGCGAACGGCACCTACACGCTCAGCGCCTGGGTGCGCTCCAGCGGCGGACAGAACGCCGCGTACCTCGCCCTGCGCGACTGCGGCGGCGCCGAGCAGCGCACCGATCTGCCGCCCACCCCGAACGGCAAGTGGATCCGCCTGGTCACCTCGGTCACGGTCACCAGTGGTCAGTGCACCATCAGCCTCAACTCCGACGCCCACGCGGGGGAGTGGGCCAACCTGGACGACCTCACCTTCACCAGAGGCAGCACGGGGCTCGCGATCAAGGGCGGGGACGTGTCCACCCTCGCCAAGAACGAGGCATTCGGCGCCACCTACCGCTCCGCGAACGGCACCAGCGGCGACGCCCTGGCCATCCTGCGCGCCTCCGGTATGAACTACGCGCGGCTGAAGGTGTGGGTGAACCCGGCCGACGGCTACAACACCAAGGCCAAGGTGCTGGCCATGGCCAAGCGCGCCAAGGCCCAGGGGATGAAGCTGCTGATCGACTTCCACTACTCCGACAGCTGGGCCGACCCCGGCAAGCAGACCAAGCCGGCCGCCTGGGCCGGACACGACTACAGCCGGCTCAAGCAGGACGTGTACGACCACACGTACGACGTCCTGGGCGCGCTGAAGGCGCAGGGCACCACGGCCGACATGGTCCAGATCGGCAATGAGATCAACGGCGGCATGCTCTGGCCCGAGGGCTCCACCAGCAACTTCTCCCAGCTCGCCGGGCTGCTCACCGCCGGTGCGAACGCCGCCAAGGCCGTTTCGTCCGACACCAAGGTCGCGCTCCACCTCGCCAAGGGCGGGGACAACGGGGGCACGAGGTGGTGGTTCGACCAGGCGGTCGCGCAGAAGGTGCCGTTCGACGTCATCGCCCTGTCGTACTACGGCTACTGGCACGGCCCGCTGTCCGATCTCCAGGCCAACCTGGACGACGTGGCGGCCCGCTACGGCAAGCCGGTGCTGGTCGCCGAGACCGCCTACGCCCACACCCTGGCCAACGACGACGGCCTGGCCAACAACGTGGCCACCGCCGACCAGCTCGTCGACGGCTACCCCGCCACGCCCGCCGGGCAGGCCGCCAACCTCCGGGATGTGATGAACGTGGTGGAGGCGGTGCCGGGCGGCCGGGGCCTGGGCGTCGTCTACTGGGAGCCGGCCTGGACCGCGGTCAAGGGCAGCGGCTGGGACCCCACCGACCCGGGCTCCGGCAACGCCTGGGAGAACCAGGCCCTGTTCGACTACGGCGACAAGGCCCTGCCCGCGATGGACTGGTTCGGCCACCGCTGATCGGTGAACTGCGCGCGCCGGGTATGTTGACGGACGCTCATGTTTACCCGACGGTAGGTTCATGGCGACCACAGTGACGCACGGGATGAGGGTTCGTCTTCGGACGGGCCGCACACGACTGCTCGGGGCGGCCGCCCTGCTGCTGATGGCGGCTGTCGCCGCCCCGGGCGGCACCGCGGCCGCCGCCGAGCCGCCCTGGTCCGACGGCCCGGCCGCGGACCGGATCTCCGTAGCGGGCGGCCGGTTCACCGACGGCCACGGGCGCGAGGTCGTACTGCGCGGATTCAATGTCTCCGGTGAGGTCAAGCTGGCGGAGAACGGCGGCCTGCCCTTCGCAAGCGCCGCCGACGCCCGGAAGTCCGCCCAGGCCATGCGCGGCCTCACCGGCGCCAACTCCGTCCGCTTCCTGCTGTCCTGGGCCCACGCCGAGCCCGAGCCCGGCAAGGTCGACGAGGAGTATCTGCGCAAGGCCACCGAGCAGATGCGGGCCTTCCTGGACGCCGGGATACGGATCTACCCCGACTTCCACCAGGACCTCTACTCCAGCCATCTGTTCGACAAGGACAGCTGGTACTCCGGCGACGGCGCACCCGAATGGGTCGTCAAGGCCGGCGGCTACCCCGAGGAGTCCTGCGGCATCTGCGTCCACTGGGGCCAGAACATCACCCAGAACCCGGCCGTCCAGGACGCCACCCGAGACTTCTGGAAGAACCGCGCCCTGCAGACCTCCGCCGGGACGGTCCGGGTCCAGGACGCCTTCCTGGCCACCGCCGAGAAGACCATGGCCTACCTCGCCGGCCGGCTGACCGCCGACGAGTTCGCCCGTGTCGTCGGCTTCGACCCGTACAACGAGCCGTACGCGGGCCGCTACGACGACGGACAGTCCAGCCGCGCCTGGGAGAAGGACGTGCTGTGGCCGTTCTACGAGAAGTTCCGGGCGCGTATGGACGCCGCGGGCTGGGCCGACAAGCCCGCCTTCGTCGAGCCCAACCTGTTCTGGAACTCCAACATCGACTTCCAGCGCCAGGAGGGCGGCCTGCTCGACGCCGGGGCCATCGGCTCGCGCTATGTGTTCAACACCCACTTCTACGACCAGAAGGCCATCTCCGGCGTCTTCATGCCCGGCAAGGCCCAGGACGGGCAGTACGCCACCGACTTCGCCACCGTGCGCGACCGCGCCTCGGCGCTCGGCACGACGGCCGTCGTCAGCGAGTACGGACACCCGCTGACCGGCTTCACCTCCGACAAGGCGCCGACCGTGGTCAAGGGCCTGTACCAGGCGCTGGACTCCCGGCTCAGCGGCGCCACCTGGTGGGGCAAGGCCGCCACTTCCGGCCCCGTCCTGTCCGCCAACCAGTGGCAGTGGGATCTGTACAACGGCCGCCACCACGAGACGATGAACGGCAACCCCGACAAGATCCTCACCGCCGGCGACGCCTGGAACGACGAGGACCTGTCGGCCGTACGGCTCGATGACACCGGGGCGGCCGTGCTCCGCCAGGACGCCCGGCTCCTGGACCGCCTCTACCCGAGCGCGGTGGCGGGCCGCACCCTCGCCTTCACCTTCGAGGACCGCTCGCGCGACGGCTCCACCACCCTGAGCTGGGACCGCGTCCCCAGCAGCCTGCCCAACGTCGCCCGGCTGGTCGGCTCGGGACGCTACGGGGTGCTGGTGTGGCGGCAGAACGGCACCACCGAGGCCCCCACCGAACTGCACCTGCCCCGCGACTTCGACCCCGCCACCACCACCGTCGTCTCCGACCTGGGCACCGTCACCGGCCCGCCCGCCTACACCGCGCACGGGCACACCGCCGACCACCCCGTGGCGACCGCGGCGGAGAGCGGCGGCACCGACGCCAGGCGGCTGCTGCTCTCCGCGCCGCCCGGCGCCGGAACCCTCCACTACGCGCTGGTCGCCGACGGCACCGCCGCCCCCTCGGCCGAGCTGCGCGCCGCGGCACAGCGCGAGCTCAGCGCGTGGGCGCAGGCCGCCGGTTTCCCGAACTGACCCGCCGGCGTTACCAGCGGTGGTGCACCTGGGCGCGGATCCGCCGGTCGTACAGATCGCGGACCGCGTCCAGCGTGCCCTGCTCCAGCGCGGGCAGCGCCGCCGCCGCGGCGTTCGCCCGGGCCTGCTCGGGCGAACGCGCCCCCGGGATGACCGAGGTCACCCCCGGCTGCTGGACGACCCACCGCAGCGCCGTCTGCGCGGGCGTCGCCCCCTCGGGCGCCAGCTCCCCGAACTCCACCGCCGCCTCGACGCCCGCCGCGAAGTCCACACCCGAGAAGGTCTCACCCTGGTCGAACATCTCGCCGTGGCGGTTGTACGTGCGGTGATCGTTCTCGGAGAACACCGTGTCCTTGGTGTACCGGCCGGACAGCAGACCCGACGCCAGCGGCACCCGCGCGATGATCCCCACCCCGGCCGCGGCGGCCGCGGGCAGCACCCGCTCCAGCGGCTTGAGCCGGAACGGATTGAGAATGATCTGCACGCTCGCCGTCCCCGGGTGCTCGATCGCCGCCAACGCCTCCTCGCAGGTCTCCACGCTCACCCCGTATGCCGCCACACGCCCCCGGTCCACCAGCGTGTCCAGCGCGTCGAAGACGGCGTCGGAGGAGTGCACCGACGACGGCGGGCAGTGCAACTGCACCAGATCCAGCGTGTCCACCCCGAGGTTGGCGCGCGAACGGTCCGTCCAGGCCAGGAAGTTGTCCAGCGTGTAGTTCTCCGCGACCTGCGGCAGTCGTCGCCCCATCTTGGTCGCCACGAAGATCCGCGTGTCCGGGCGGCTTCGCAGATAGCGCCCGATGAGCTGCTCGCTGCGCCCGTCCCCGTACACATCGGCGGTGTCGAAGAAGGTCACCCCCGACTCGACGGCCGCGTCCAGCACCGCCAGCGCGTCGTCCTCGCCGACCTCGCCCCAGTCCGCGCCCAGCTGCCAGGTCCCCAGTCCGACGACGGAGACCTTCCTGCCGATCCGGCCGAACTCACGCTGCTCCATGGTCCCTCTCTCTCCTGTGGTGCGGCTCACCGTACCCGCAGGTGTTCGAAGGCCGGTGGCCCGGGAGCTCGAAATACTTGTCAAGTACCTACAAAAACAATATTTGACCTGCGGCGATTGCTGTCGAGGTACCTGGCAAGTAGGGTGGGGAGCATGTCAGCTCTCAATGTGGAATTCAGCGATCGGGAACTTGAGGACCTCCGCCAGATCGCCAAGGAGCGTGGCACCACGATGAAGGCCCTCGTCCGGGAGGCGACCGTCGCCGACATCGCCCGCCACCGCGCGCTGCAGGAAGGCGCGGAAGTCTTCCGGCGCTTCTTCGCGGACAACGCGCAGGCGTTCGCCGATGCGTTCCCGGATGATGAACACCGCCCCCACGACCCGGGACAGGCCGCCTGACCATGGCCCCGCTACTGCATATCGACGTCCCCTGGCTGCTGCAGCGCCATGAGGAGGTCATGCCGGAACAACCCTCCATCTCCGACTTCTCGGGACTGGTCGCCGCCGTGGCCCGGCATCGCGTCGACCCGCCACGCCTGGGCGTCGACCCGGACCCCGCGTGGCGCGCCGCGGCGCTGCTGCACACCATCGCGCTGCTCAGACCGCTCCCGGCGAGCAACGCGCGATTCGCCAGCGCCACGGCCGTCGCCTATATGCACGCCTCGGGCGAGGGCATCGATCCGCCGTACGGCGCGCTGATCGACCTGGTCCGCGACATCCTGTCCAGCAAGGCAGACGTCTACGACGCGGCGGGCCGCATCCGCTCCTGGCGGATCTGAACAGGTCCCTACCGTTGCGTGTCAGCCGAGGTCGAACGCGTTGGGCAGCCCCAGCCGGTAGCGGGTCTCGTCGATGCGGCGCAGCGGCTCCAGCTCCGGCGGCTGGTACAGCGTCCAGATGGCGCACCGCGGGGCGCTCGAGCCCTCGGCGTCCAGGAGCGCGTTGACGGCCCGGCGGGCCGATTCGTTGGCGCCCTCCATCGTCGCCAGGTCCATGTCGGTGGCCACATAGTCCCCGGCGAGGAAGAGATTGGGCACGGCGGTGGCCGCGCTGGGGCGGTTGTACCAGGTGCCGGCCGGATGGATCAGGAGTTGTTCGCGATTGCTGGGCGAGGGTCCTCCGAGCCCTTCGACGGCCGGGTCCATGAACCACGAATGCACATCCGCATCGCGCAGCACCGTCCGTCCGGTGTCGTGCAGGCTGTCCTTCAGCTGTGCCCAGATCTCGCGGACGACCTCCTCACGGGTGCACTGCTTGGCGGTCTTCCCGTACAGGATGCCGGGCTTGTCCCATTCGGAGACGATGGTGGACAGGCAGTCGGTGACCTGCCCGTCCCCGTAGTCGGCGGGGAAGTCGCGCCCCTTCCAGAACTGCGCCTGTCCGATGGCGGTGATCGACCAGGGCGAGTCCACGCAGTCCACATGGCCGTTCAGGATCGGGGTGGGGGTGCGCAGATAGAACTGGACGCCGACCATCCAGTCCGTGCGCAGCTTGTCGCAGCGGGCGAGCTGCGGATCGGCGGCCCGCAGCGACGCTCCCCAGGTGGTGCGGGCGTGTTCGACGGGCAGCGCGCTGAGGTAGTGGTCGGCGGTGGCGGTGCGGGTGGCGCCGGTGTCCGGGTCCTTCAGGCGCGCCCCGGTGATCCGCCCGCCTTCGTAACTCAGCTCCGTCACCTCGGCGCCGAGCTCGAACCGCACACCCAGTGAGCGCAGATGTGTCTCCCACGGATCGATCCACGCCTCGCTGGTCGGTGCGTTCAGCACCCGGTCCGGCTCCCCGTCGTGGCCCCGCGCGAGGACGTTGTACACGAACGCCTGGAGGACGCGGGCGACGGTGCGGGTGCTGGCCTCCTCCGCCTTGGTGGCGACGATGTTACGGGTGATGCCGACGGCCAGCAGCCGCTGGTAGTCGTGCGACATCTTCTCGGCCTTGACGAAGTCCCACCACGGCACCCGCTCCCACTGCCCCTCGCGGCGCAGATCGCAGCTGGTCAGCTGGACCAGGACGCGGCCTGCGAAGTACGCGGTCTCGGTGGCGGGCAGGCCGAGTGCGGTGTCCAGGAAACCGATGAGGAGTTGCAGCAACGCGTCGGGGGTGAGGGAGCTCGGATCGGGCGGCGCGGTCAGGGTGCGGAACGGCAGCCGCAGATCCGGGGTGCCGCCGTTGCGGGCGAACAACTCCTCGGTCGCCGCGACCAGGTTGTCCCGGCATCCGCCGGCGTTGCCGGGGAAGGGGATCCGGCGCAGGGTGTCGGGAAGATTCCGGTAGAAACCCGGGAAGAAGCGGAAGCCGTGCTCACCTGGTAAGGCCCTGCGTCCACCGCTTCCGGTGCCGGGGACGTCCATGCTGCGGGCCTTGCCGCCGAGGATGCGGTTGCGCTCGTACACCGTGACCGAGAACCCCCGCTCGGCCAGCTCCTGCGCTGCGCTCAGCCCCGAGACGCCGCCGCCGAGCACGGCGACGGTACGGGCCGCCTTGGGCGCGGCCGAGGCGGGGAGGGCCATCGTGGTGCCCAGTGCGAGGGCGCCGCCGGTGGTTCCCGCCGTGGCCAGAAACTGACGCCGTGTCCTGCTGCCGTTCTCCATCGCGACTCGCGACTCCTCCCCTTGCCGCCCATCCAGGCATGTCCACGTCACGCTACGCGGGGGTGGTCGGCGGGGGAAGACGGCTTACGCCCCGTCATCGGCTCGCCGGGCCCGGTACGCGGCTCAGCGGAAGACGCCGGTGTGGCCCAGAGAGTAGCGGCCCGGCTGGGGAAAGACGGCCAGCCCGTGCGGGCCGCCGCCCACCGGGATCCGGGCCAGCAGCCGGCCGTCGCGGGTGGCGATCGCGTACACCTCGGAGTTGTAGCGGCCGGAGAGCCACAGCACCTTTCCATCGGCGGACACCCCGCCCATATCGGGGCTGCCGCCGCCGGGCAGCCGCCAGCGCTCCACCAGCTTGCCGGTGGCGAGCGACAGGACCGAGATGGTGCCCTCGCCGCGGTTGGTGATGTACATGCTGCGGGAGTCCCGGCTGACATACAGACCGTGGGCGCCCTGGCCGGTGGGCAGCAGCCGGGGGCGGGTGAAGGCGTCCCCGTTCAGCACCCACACCCCGTCGGCCATCATGTCGGCGATGTACCAGGTCCTGCCGTCCGGTGAGATCTTCACGTCCTGCGGCATGGCGCCCACGAGCGGCAGCCGCTGCTGCCCGATCACCTTCATCCGCGCCGTGTCCACCTTCAGCAGCTCGCCGGAGAACTCGCAGGACACGATGAAGTAGCGGCCGTCGGGCGAGAAGTCCGCGTGGTTGACGCCGTAGCACGACACCGGCACCGACTTCACCACCCGCATGGTGTGCGCGTCCCGGAACACCAGCGCCCGGTCCGCGGAGGCCATCACCACCGCGTACTTGCCGTCGGGGGTGAAGTAGAGGTTGTACGGATCGTGGACGTCCACCGGGCGGCCGGTCTTCCCGGTGGCCGGGTCGATCGGGGTCAGGCTGTTGCCGAGGTCGTTGTTGACCCACAGCGTCTTCAGGTCCCAGGAGGGCACGACGTGCTGCGGCTGGCTGCCGACCTGGAGGGTGCGGATCACCTTGTACGTCTTCGGGTCGATGACGCTGACCGTGTTGGACAGCGTGTTCGGCACATACACCCGCGACGGGATCCCCTTGACCACCGGGGACAGTTTGCCCGGCCGGTCGGCCGCGTACAGGTCGTGCGGGTCAAGCGGTGGTGGCATCCCGGGCAGCAGCCGAGCGGCGGCGGCCTTCGAGGCCGCGGCCGACGCCGACGCGCTGGACGTCCGCGACGGCATCGTGCGCGCCGGCCGCGTCTGCTCGTCGGAGGCGGCACAGGCCGAAGCCGCGGCGCACACCAGCAGCAGCGCCCCGGCCACCCGCAGCCGCACGGCCCGCCGCCGGGCGGGGAAGTGGCGTCCCACGGTGAGCGGCAGGGCGGGGGAGTGGCGTGCCACGGTGAGCGGCAGGGTCCGCGGGCCGTCGGCGCGCGGGGCGGTCGCTGCGCCTTCCTGGCGATACGGGCGGATCGGGCCACGGGCCACGGGATTCCTCCAGCGGTGGTGCGGGCGAAGCCGCGGGCGTGCCACGGGACGCGGTCTCCCGCCGGCCGGTACGGCCGCGGTGGCCGCCCGGACCGGCCCGGCCGAGGCTCACACTGCCACCGCCGCGACCCGGCGGCGCGCCCCGGCATCCGACCGGGTGGCGGGCCTCCCCCGCGCGGGGGCACCACCGATCTCCCGGCCCTCTTCCGCCGACCCGCATCGCGCGGCGTAGGATCGCGCCCGGCAGCGAGCGGAGCACCGGGAGACAGAGGGGGCGGCATTGCGGTTCGGACTGCTGGGCACGGGTCACTGGGCGGCCGAGACCCAGGGCGCGGCCCTCGCCGCGCACCCCGAGGCGGAGCTGGTGGGCGTCTGGGGCCGGGACCCGGCCAAGGCGCGGGCGCTGGCCGAGCGGTACGGCATCCGGGTCTACGACCGGCCCGACGAGCTGATCGCCGACGTCGAGGCGGTCGCCGTGGCCCTGCCGCCGGACATCCAGAGCGACCTGGCGCTGCGCGCCGCGCGCGCCGGGCGCCATCTGCTGCTCGACAAGCCGCTCGCCTTCACCACCGAGGACGCCGATCGCGTGGTGGACGCCGTCGAGGAGCGCGGGCTGGCCTCCGTGGTGTTCTTCACCCGCCGCTTCGCCCAGCCGGTGGAGGACTTCCTCACCCGTGCCGTGGCCGACGGAGGCTGGGACGGCGGCCGGGCGACGGCCTTCGCCTCGATCTTCCGGCCCGGCAACCCCTACGGGGGCTCCCCATGGCGGCGGGAGCGCGGCGGCCTGTGGGACGTCGGCCCGCACGCCCTGTCCGTCCTGCTGCCGGTGCTGGGCCCGGTCGCCGAGGTCACCGCGGTCGGCGGCCCGCGCGGGGCAGCGCATGTGCTGCTGCGCCACCGTTCGGGCGCGGTCGGCACCCTCGCGCTCACCCTGGACGCCCGGCCCGCCGCCGTCGCGCACACCTGCGACTTCTACGGCGAACAGGGCGTGGCCGCCGTCCCCGACGCGGGGATCAGCCCCGTCGAGGCGTTCGCCGCGGCGGCGGACCGGCTGCTGCGAGGCGCCCGCACCGGCACCGACGACCCCTGTGACGTGCGGTTCGGCCGCGAGGTGGTGGCCATCCTGGAGGCCGCCGACGCCTCCCGCCGCCTCGGCCGCACCGTCGCCCCGCGCTGAGCCCGCCTTTTTGTGGCTCGGTTCTCCCCCAGCTACCGCTGGGAGGTGCCTCCGGGGCGCCTCAGCCACTGTCGACGGTCGACCGTGCTCGGCCCTTCGCGCGGCGGAGCCGGCTGCATCGCCATGCGGCTCCGCCGCGTGGCGATTGCAGTCTCAGGGCCTCCGCGCGCTCTCCCTTTCGACAGGGTCGCGCCCCTTCGGCTCACTCGCCGGTAGCCGATTCGAGGCATAGACCGACGGCTGCGGGGGAACCGGGGGCCATGACCAAGCTCCGCCTCCCGGAGTCCGTCCGGGCCTGCCTGTTCGATCTCGACGGGGTGCTGACCCGCACCGCGGTGATCCACGCGGCGGCGTGGAAGGAGATGTTCGACGACTTCCTCCGGCGCCGCGAGGGCCCCGGCTTCCGCCCCTTCGACAAGGTCGACGACTACGACGAGTACGTCGACGGGCGGCCCCGCGCCGACGGGGTGCGCACCTTCCTGGCGTCCCGGGGGATCGAGCTGCCCGAGGGGACGGACCAGGATCCGCCCGACGCGGACACGGTGCACGGCCTCGGCACCCGTAAGAACGCCCTGGTCCTGGAGAAGATCCGGGAGGAGGGGGTCGAGGCGTACCCGGGGTCGGTGCGCTTTGTCGAGGCGGTCCGCGCCGCGGGCCTGCGCACCGCGGTCGTCTCGTCGAGCGCCAACTGCCGCGATGTCCTGATCTCTGCGAAGATAGAACACCTCTTCGAGGTCCGTATCGACGGCGTGGTCGCCGCCGAGCGCGGGCTGGCGGGCAAGCCGCATCCGGACACCTTCCTGGAAGCCGCCCGCGACCTGGGCGTCGCCCCCGTGGCCGCCGCGGTGTTCGAGGACGCCCTGGCGGGCATGGAGGCCGGCCGTGGCGGGCGCTTCGGCTGTGTCGTGGGCGTCGACCGAGTCGGCCAGGCCGAGGCGCTGCGCGCCCACGGCGCGGACATCGTGGTGCGGGACCTCGCCGAGCTGCTTGAGGAGGACGCCTCGTGATCACCGATTCCTCATACGCCGTCGACCCCTGGATGCTGCGCGAAATCGAGCTCCACCTCGATGTGCTGCCGCAGAGCGAGTCCGTCTTCGCGCTCTCCAATGGCCATGTCGGCTGGCGCGGCAATCTGGACGAAGGCGAGCCGCACGGCTGGCCCGGCTCCTATCTCAACGGTGTGCACGAGCTGCGCCCCCTGCCGTACGCCGAGGCCGGCTACGGCTACCCGGAGTCCGGCCAGACCATGATCAACGTCACCAATGGCAAGATCATCAGGCTGCTGGTGGACGACGAGCCCTTCGATCTGCGCTACGGGCGGCTGCGCTCCCACGAGCGCGTCCTCGATCTGCGCGGCGGGCTGCTGCACCGCACCTGCGAGTGGACCTCCCCCTCCGGCACCACCGTGAAGCTGCGCTCCACCCGGCTGGTCTCCCTCACCCAGCGGGCCATCGCCGCCATCGCCTACGAGGTGGAGGCCGTGGACGCGGAGGTCCGGATCGTCGTCCAGTCCGAACTGGTCGCCAACGAGCAACTGCCGCAGCGCGCCGGCGACCCCCGGGTCGCCGCCGCCCTGGAGTCCCCCCTGCTGCCCGAGGAGCACGCGGCCAATGACATGCGGCTGCGCCTGATCCACTGCACCGAGGCCAGCCGGTTGCGGGTCGCCGCCGCCGCCGACCACTTCATCAGCGGACCGCCGCCCACCCGCACCTCCAGCGAGAGCAGCGAGGACGTCGCCCGCCTCACCGTCACCTCGGTGCTCCAGCCGGGCGAGGTGCTGCGGCTGGAGAAGCTGGTCGCCTACGGCTGGTCCGGCGCCCGCTCGCTGCCCGCCGTCCGGGACCAGGTGGAGGCCGCGCTGGCCGGCGCCGCGAGCACCGGCTGGAAGGGCCTGGTGGACCAGCAGCGGGCCTGGCTCGAGAACTTCTGGAGCCGCGCGGACGTCGAGGTCGAGGGCGACGCCGAGATCCAGCAGGCGGTGCGCTTCGCCCTCTTCCACGTACTCCAGGCCGGGGCCCGCGCGGAGGAGCGGGCGATCCCCGCCAAGGGCCTCACCGGGGCGGGCTACGACGGACACTCCTTCTGGGACACCGACACGTTCGTGCTGCCGCTGCTCACCTACACCTTCCCCGAATCCGTCGCCGAGGCGCTGCGCTGGCGGCAGTCCACGCTGCCCGCCGCCCGGGAGCGGGCCCGCCAGCTCGGCCACCACGGCGCCGCCTTCCCCTGGCGCACCATCGAGGGGTCCGAGTGCTCCGGGTACTGGCCGGCCGGTACGGCGGCCTTCCATGTCAACGCGGACGTGGCCGACGCCGTGGTGCGTTACGTCTCGGCCACCAGCGACGACGACTTCGAACGCGAGAGCGCGGTGGAGCTGCTGGTGGAAACGGCTCGGCTGTGGCGCTCGCTGGGCCACCACGACCACCACGGCCGCTTCCACATCGACGGGGTGACCGGCCCCGACGAGTACAGCGCGCTCGGCGACGACAACGTCTACACCAACCTCATGGCCCAGTCGAACCTGCGTGCCGCCGCGGACGTCGTCGAGCGCCACCCGGCCAAGGGCGCCGTGCTGGGGGTGGACGACGAGGAGGCCGCGGCCTGGCGGGATGCCGCCGAGGCCATGGCGATCCCGTACAACAAGACCCTGGGTGTCCATGAGCAGTCGGCCGATTTCACCGACCACCAGATGTGGGAGTTCGAGAGCACACACCCCGACCAGTACCCGCTGATGCTGCACTTCCCCTACTTCGACCTGTACCGCAAGCAGGTCGTCAAACAGGCCGACTTGGTGCTGGCGATGTATCTGCGCGGCGATGCCTTCACCGCGGAGGAGAAGGCGCGTAACTTCGCCTACTACGAAGCGCTGACCGTCCGCGACTCCTCCCTGTCCGCCTGCGCCCAGGCCGTCATGGCCGCCGAGGTCGGCCATCTGCGCCTGGCCTACGACTACTTGGGCGAAGCCGCCCTGATGGACCTCAGGGACCTGGAGCACAACACCCGCGACGGACTGCACATCGCCTCGCTGGCCGGCACCTGGATCGCGCTGGTCGCCGGATTCGGCGGCATGCGCCACACCGACGGCACCCTCAACTTCTCGCCCAAACTGCCGGAGAAACTGGCCCGGCTGGCCTTCACCGTCCAGGTGCTGGGCAGGTGCCTGCGGGTGGAGATCACCGACGCCACCGCCACCTACACCATGGTGCGCGGCGCCCCGCTGGAGATCCGCCACTACGGGCGCCCGCTCACCATCACCGAGAAGTCGCCGCAGACCCGCAAGGTCCCCGAGCCCACCGCCCGCCCCGAGCCGCGCCAGCCCCCTGGCCGCCGCCCCGACCGCCGCGCCTGAGGCACGCGGGGCGGCAGCCCCAAATGGGACCCGGAGAAAGGGCTTTTGCTCTTTCGGGCGGGTGGCATGGGGTGCCAGACTTCTCAGGTGCCCGATTTTGACATGCTCGTGATCGGATCCGGCCCGGGTGGCCAGAAAGCAGCCATCGCCGCGGCGAAGCTCGGCCGCAGCGTGGCCGTCGTCGACCGTCCGGACATGGTCGGCGGCGTCTCCATCCACACCGGGACCGTCCCCTCCAAGACCCTGCGGGAGGCGGTGCTCTACCTCACCGGACTGACGCAGCGTGATCTGTACGGCCAGAGCTACCGCCTCAAGGACGAGATCACCGTTGCCGATCTGACGGCTCGTACCCAGCATGTGGTCAGCCGCGAAGTGGACGTCATCCGCAGCCAGTTGGCCCGCAACCGGGTCGCGCTGTTCGCCGGTATCGGACGCTTCGTGGACGACCACACCGTCGCCGTACGCGACGCCGCCGGCCATGAACAGCTGCTGACCGCCGGCCATATCGTGATCGCCACGGGCACCCGCCCGGCGCGCCCGGCGTCCGTGGAGTTCGATGAACGGACGATCATGGACTCCGACAGCGTCCTGAACATGGAGCGGGTGCCGCGCTCCATGGTCATTGTGGGCGCGGGGGTGATCGGCATCGAATACGCCTCCATGTTCGCCGCCCTGGGCAGCAAGGTCACGGTGGTCGAGCAGCGCGAGGGCATGCTGGACTTCTGCGATGTCGAAGTGGTCGAGGCGCTGAAGTACCGGCTGCGGGACCTGGCCGTCACCTTCCGCTTCGGCGAGACGGTCGCGGCGGTCGAGCGCCACGCCCGCGGCGCCCTGACCGTGCTGGAGAGCGGGAAGAAGATCCCCGCCGACGCGGTGATGTACTCCGCCGGACGCCAGGGGCTGACCGACGACCTCGACCTGGGCAAGGCGGGCCTCACGGCCGACCGGCGGGGCCGGATCACGGTGGACGAGCACTACCGCACGGCCGTGCCGCACATCTACGCCGTCGGCGACGTGATCGGCTTCCCCGCGCTCGCCGCCACCTCGATGGAGCAGGGCCGTAGCGCCGCGTACCACGCCTGCGACGAGCCGGTGAACCCGATCCACGACCTTCAGCCCATCGGCATCTACAGCATCCCCGAGATCAGCTTCATCGGCCGCACTGAGGACCAGCTCACCGATGCGTGTGTGCCGTTCGAGGTCGGCGTCTCGCGCTACCGTGAGCTGGCCCGCGGCCAGATCGTCGGCGACTCGCACGGCATGCTGAAGCTGCTGGTGTCCCCGGAGGACCGGCGGCTGCTGGGGGTGCACTGCTTCGGCACCGGTGCGACCGAGCTGATCCACATCGGCCAGGCGGTGATGGGATGCGGCGGTACCGTCGACTACTTGGTCGACGCGGTGTTCAACTATCCGACCTTCGCCGAGTCCTACAAGGTCGCCGCGCTGGACGCGACGAACAAGATGCGGGAGATCGACCACCTCGGGGACTGAAGCCCCCGTTGTCAGTGGCGGGGCGCACACTGGAGGCATGTGCCGCAGCATCAAGACACTCCGCCCGCCCATGACGCCCGAGCTCCACGCCGAGGACATCGAGGCGGCTGCCCTGCAGTACGTCCGCAAGGTGTCCGGGTTCCGCGCGCCCGCCGCCCATAACCGCGAGGTCTTCGACCAGGCCGTCCAGGCGGTGGCCGAGGCCACCCGTAAGCTCCTCGACGGACTCGAGGTGCGCGGAAGCGGCGGGCGCGCGAGCTGAGCCGGCCGAACGGTGGCACCCCACCCGCCGCGCCGATGTGATCCGGCGCGGCGGGTGGGGCGTGTGGCGTCGGCTCCCGGCTCAGGCGGCCGTCCGGTCGCAGCTGGTGCGGCCGGGGTGCCAGCGGCAGGCGATGGCCGCGAAGCCGCCGTCCGCCACGACCGGTACGGACAGGGTGTCCCCGCCGCGCATCACCCGAGGTTCGCGTACCAGGCCGTCGGGGCCGTCGAGGACCAGATCGACCAGCCAGGTGCCCGACCCCAGCCGCAGCGGCACCTCGGCGGTGTGCGCGGCGCCGGCGAAGGTGCCGCCGATGAACCACCGCCCGCCGCTCGCCCGGGCCAGCACCGCGCTCTCGCCGGGCCGCCCCGCGAGCAGCCGGGTGCGGTCCCAGGCCGCGGGGAGCTGTTCGAGGAAGCCCCGCGCGAGTGGGCGAGCGTCATACGACTCGGGGGTGCCCGCGAGGTTCTGGATGCCCGATTCGTACAGCACGGACAGACCCAACTCGCCCGCGTCCGAGGCCGCGTTCGGGCGCTGCGGGCGGTGGAAGGCGCCCGGGGTGAAGTCCATGGAGCCGATGACGTTGCGGGTGAAGGGGAGCGTGGTCAGATGCTGCGCGCTGTTGACGCGCTTCTCCTCGCCGTTGACCCCTTCCATCGTCATCACATGCGGCCAGGTGCGCTGGATGCCCTTGGGGATCGTCGAGCCATGGAAGTTGACCAGCAGATGGTGGGCGGCGGTGGCCGGAAGGATCTCGTCGTACCAGCGCAGCGTGTCCTGCGATTCGGAGTCCATGAAGTCGATCTTCACCCCCTTCACGCCCCACCGCTCCAGGGTGGGCAGCCACTGCTCGCGCTCCTCGGCCGTGTCCAGATCGCGGTGGTGGATCCAGACCTGGATGCCGACGCCGCGCTCCCGCGCGTAGGTCACGAGCTCCGGGATCCAGCTGTTCGTCTGCCAGTCGGGGTCGGTGACGTCCCACTGGGCCGGGTCGAAGTACCAGCCGGCGTCGACCACCACATACGGCCAGCCGCGCTGGGCCGCGTAGTCCACGTACCCCTTCTGCATCGACAGGCTCTGCCCGGCGGGTTTTCCTCCGGCCAGCCAGGTCCACAGGGCGGGCCCCGGCCGGATCCACGAGGTGTCGGCGACCCGCGAGGCGGGTGCGAGGTCATCGGTGAAGGTGGACTCCGTGACGGTCGCGAGATCGCCCACGACCAGCGCCCGCCACGGTGTGCTCAGCGCGCCGTCGGAGGTGACCCGCTCGTCCCACAGCCCGATGCGATAGGTGGGCCGGCCCGCCTCGTGGACCAGTCGGGCGGCGGAGTAGCGGCCGCTGAGGTCCGACTCGGCGATCAGGGCGTAGGTGCCCCGCGTCTCGAACAGCGCCTGTGCCATGTACTCGCCGGTCGGCGCGGTGGCCGCCGGGTACTGGTTGAACAGGTTCTCGTTGTCGCGCCGGTAGGCGCCGAGCCACGCCGTCGCGTCTGTGGGCAGGGTGAAGGCCGAGGTCTCGCCGAGGACGTCCCCGCTGCCCTTCGGCAGGACATAGCGGTAGGCGACGCCGTCGTCCGAGACCCGGACCACGAGGTCGAGCCGGGCGCCCCCGTCGCCGCGGAAGCGGAACCTCGTCTCGGTCATGCGTACGTCGCGGACGCGTTGTTTGCCGACGGTGGCGCGGTAGCGCTCCGTGACCACATGGCGCTCGCGCCCCGACAGCCGCAGACCCCGTGACAGATCCGCGCCCTCGGTGCGGATGCCGAGGGGCGAGGGTTCGAGCACCGTACGGCCGCCCCGCGACACCTGGAGGGTCAGCGCGCCCGTGGTCGCGTCGAGTTGCAGTCGGGCCTGCGGGCCGGAGCGCGCCGAGGGGCCGCTCACCGTCCACGTCGAGTCCTGAGCATGTGCGGGTGCCGTGACGAACAGCGTCATCGCGAGCACGGCGCTGAGCAGAAGAGCCAGGGTGGTGCGTCTGACAGATCTCGCCATGTTTGCCTCCCGAGGCGGATACGTTACAGAGTCATCCGATAACTGGGGAGGGGTGAGGCGTGATTGAGGGGGGAAGAGGAGAGGTGTGGCATTAAAGATCGGACGTATAGTTGAGTGTTGGCGTATCGCCACAGCGTCGGCGACCGCTCTGCAATCGTTCCCGCACATGTCCACCCGATGGGCACACCGACGCCCCGTCACTTGACCTACTGCCATTGACGCGTCTGCAAACGAATGCAACTCTTCCGTGCAGCTTCAATCAGCCCAGCAGCGGGAGAGGATTCGCATGGCCGCCACCACCACAGCCAGGCGCGTCGCCATCGTCGGCACCGGCCACCGAGCACAGACCTTCACCGAAGCCTTCTCCCGCCGCCCGCAGCTGCACATCGCCGCCCTGTGCGACCCCAACCCGGTGCGGATCGCCCACCACAACGACCTGCTCGCCGCCGCGGGCCGCCCGGCGGCCACCGCGTACGGGGCGGCGGACTTCGAACGGCTGCTGCGTACCGAGGACATCGACGAGGTGCTGGTCACCACCGTGGACGCGCTCCACGACCACTACATCGTCCCCGCCCTGGAACACGGCGCGCGCGTCGTCACAGAGAAGCCCATGACGGTCGACGCCGAGCGCTGCGCCCGCATCCTGGAAACGGTGCGCCGCACCGGCAACAGCCTCTCCGTGGCCTTCAATTACCGCTTCAACCCCGTCCATGAGCGGGTGCGCCGGCTCCTGGCCGAAGGCGCCATCGGCGATGTGCTCTCCGTACACTTCGAGTGGCTGCTCGATGTCCGCCACGGCGCCGATTACTTCCGCCGCTGGCACCGCGAGAAGGCCAACAGCGGCGGTCTGATGGTGCACAAGTCCAGCCACCACTTCGACCTCGTCAACTGGTGGCTCGGCGCCCGCCCCGAGCAGGTCTTCGGCTACGGGCGGCTCGCCTTCTACGGCCGGGAGGCGGGGGAGCGCACCGGCTACCGGAGGGACTACGACCGGGCCCACGGGGCGCAGGCCGCGGCCGACGACCCCTTCGCCGTCCACCTGGAGGACAACGAGGCACTGAGCTCCCTGTATCTGCGGGCCGAGGGCGAGGACGGCTATCTGCGCGACCGCAACGTGTTCGGCGACAACATCACCATCGAGGACGACATGGCGCTCCTGGTGCGCTACTCCACCGGCGCCACCATGACGTACCACCTCACCGCCTACTCGCCGTGGGAGGGCTACCGGGTGATGTTCAACGGGACGCGTGGCCGCCTCGAGCTTCAGGTCGAGGAGAGCCTGTGGCAGCCGCCCCGGGCCCGGCTCGCCTCCGCCAAGGGCGCGGTCCACGGCGACACCGCGCTCGCCAACGCGGGCGGCCACCGCATCACCGTCCACCCGCTGTGGGAGCCCCCGCACGAGGTGGCCGTCACCGACTACGACCACGCCGGCCACGGCGGTGGCGACGCGCGCATGCTGGACGCGCTCTACGGGCCCGTCGACCCCGAGGCCGCGCCCGACACCGGTGATGCGGCGGGGTTGCGGGCGAACGAGGTCGACGGTGCGCTCGCCCTGGCCGCGGGCCTGGCGGCCAACCAGTCCTTCGCCACCGGACGCCCCGTGGACATCGCGGACCTGGTGCGGGTGTGACCCTGTAGTCGACAGTGGGAGGCGGGCCGGACAAGGCCCGCCTCCCACGCCTGTCTTCAGGCCGCTCGGGCCTTAGGCGGTGTGCAGCCGCAGTCCGTACGTCGACAGGATCTCGTTCACCGGCTGGAACCAGGTCTCCCCGCCGCTGCTGCAGTTGCCCCAGCCGCCGGAGGTCACGCCCTGGGCCTGGTCGCCGCTGATGAACGAACCGCCCGAGTCACCGGGCTCGGCGCACACATTGGTCTTGGTCATCTGGTACACCGCGCCCTGGCTGTAGTTCACCGTCTCGTTCTTGGCCAGCACCGTGCCGCAGTGCCAGTGGGTGGTGGAGCCGGAGCGGCAGATCGAGGCGCCGACCGGGGCCTCCGCGGAGCCGCGGACCAGCGCGTCCGGCACCGTGCCCCAGCCGAGCACCACCGGGACGGTCCACCAGCCGCTGCCGACGCTGACCCACGCGTAGTCGTTGCCGGGGAAGGACGAGCCCTGGAAGTTGCCGACGTACGAGCCGTCCCAGCCGTTGACGGAGGCGCCGGCGCCGCTGCAGTGTCCTGCCGTGACGAAGCCGCCCTGCACCGAGAAGCCGATGGAGCAGCGGACGTTGCCGGTGTAGTACGGGTCGCCGCCGACGGTGCCTGCGGCCAGAGTGGTCGGCGCCTGCGCGGCGGCCTTCTCGACCGTGACCGGGATCGAGCCCGCCCGCTTGGCCTGGTCCTTCGCCGCGCTGACGAACGCGCGTACGGCGGCGTCGCCCTCGGATCCCCGGCGGACGGAGATCACCACGCTGCCGGCCTTCGGGTCGACGCGCCAGCTGCTCACCCCGGCCGGGGCGGCCTTCTTCCCGGCCTTCGCGTCGAGTCTCGCCTTCACCGCGTCGAGCTCCTTCGCGGTGTGCCGGACGGTCCGGGCGGTGGCGCCGGTCGCCCGCACGGCCTCGGCCTGCTGTTGGCTGGTGATGCCGACGACCAGCTTTCCGGTGTGCGCGTCGAACCAGGAGCCGCCGAACGCCTTGCCCGCTGCGCGCTCGGCCTTCGGCGCCAGCTTCATGGCCGCCGCCTCCTGACGCAGACGGGCCTTGGCCTGTCCCTCCGTCAGGCCCAGGTCGCGGCCGAGAGTGCTGACGAGCTTCGCGGATGGGGCGGACGATTCGGGGCCGGGGGTGGCCGCGGCGGTGGAGAGTGCGGTGCCGGCGCCTGTCAGGGAGCCGAGGACCAGTAGGGCGGACAGGCCGACACGGACGGCGGTCGTGCGTCGCATGGCAGTTCTCCTTCTGTTGCGCTGCGAAACGAGGGCAGAACAGGGGAGACCTGAGAGCGCTCTCATGGCCGATCGCGGAGGAGCCTAGAGCCCGCCAGCTTGATATGTCCATACCAATGGAAGTGATGGGGTGCGGCGCGAGGGAAGCTCTAGGGATTCCCTCAGACGCCGCGTGGTCCGCCATCGCGCTCGGTGCGCCGGCGCCCGGTGCGCCCGCGGCTCAGCGGCCACCGGGGACGACGAGGCCGGACTCGTAGGCCAGGATGACTGCCTGGGTGCGGTTCTGGGCGCCCAGCTTGGTCAGCAGATTGCTCACATGGGTCTTGACGGTCTCCAGACTGACCGTCAGACGGCCCGCGATGTCCGGATTGGACAGACCGGTGGCCATGAGCCTCAGGATCTCGGTCTCACGGGCGGTCAGCGGCGCGTGGCCGACGGCCGGGCCGACCGGGGGCAGCGGGCGGGCCGCCACCAGCCTGCGTACGGCGTCGGGGAAGAGCACCGAGTCGCCCGTGGCCACCAGCCGTATGGCGTGTGCGATCGCCTGCGACGGCGTCCGCTTGAGGATGAAGCCGTCGGCGCCCGCCCGCAGCGCGTCATAGACGTGTTCATCGCTCTCGAAGGTCGTGATCACCACGACTTTGGGCGGGTCCTCCAGGGCCGACCGCAGCTGCCGGGTGGCTTCGATGCCGTCCATCCCGGGCATCCGCACATCCATCAGCACCACGTCCGGGCGGGTGGCCCGGACCAGCGGCAGCACCTCGGCGCCGTCCGTCGCCTCGCCCACCACCTCCAGGTCAGGCTTGGCCGACAGCAGGGCCCGCAGTCCGGTGCGGGTCAGCTCCTCGTCGTCGGCGATGAGCACGGTCACGGGCGCGGTGTTCATGGCGCCGACCTTAAGCGGTCTCGGGTAGGTCCGGGCTGCGTCGCGTGCGATGGGCGGCTCCCCCGTAGCTCCGCACGGGAGGTGCCCCCAGCCGCACCCCGCTCGTCGCACGCAGGGGGTACCGCCCAGCGGTAGCTGGAGGAGCCGCGCGCTCTCCTCACGGGGCACGCCCATGCTTGCCCCTCGATCCTCCCCCTCGGCCCTGCGGGCCTGGGCGGTACCCCCTCCTTCTCCCACCCGGACCTACCCGAGACCGCTTAGCGGTATCCGGGCCACCAGCCGCCACCGGCCGCCCGCCACCCGACCGGCGCTGACCTCGCCGCGCAGCAGCCCTACGCGCTCGGCGATCCCGGTCAGGCCCTGCCCCCGCCGGCCGGGCCGGGTGAGGCCGAGGGCGCGGCCGCCCGTCATCGGGTTGCTGAGCTCCACCTCCAGCCAGTCGCCCGCCACCGCCACGCGCAGCGTCACCGGCGCCCGGTGGGCATGGCGCAGGGCGTTGGTCAGCCCCTCCTGGACGATGCGGTAGGCCTCCCGGGACACGGCCGCCGGCACCCGCGCCCAGTCGCCGTCGAGGTCGGCGTGCACCTCGGTACCGGTCAGCCGCACCCGCTCCAGCAGGGCGCGCAGATCGCCGAGCGTGTGCTGCGGGGCCGTCGGGGCCTTGCCCTCCCGCAGTACGCCGAGCACATGGTCCAGGTCGTCCATCGCGCTGCGGGAGGACTCCTCGATGCTGCTGAGCGCGCGCCGGGCCGCCTCCGGCTCCCGGTCCAGCAACTCCGCGGCCACGGCCGCCTGGATGGTGGCGGCCGTGAGGGTGTGCCCGATGGAGTCGTGCAACTCCTGCGCCAGCCGGTTGCGCCCGGCCAGCAGGCGCGTACGCTCCTCGAGCGCGGCCAGTCGCTCGGCCGGCCGGGGTCCGAGCAGGGCCGGAGCCGCCCACCGCAGGACGGCCACCGCACCCGCGCACAGCCACGCCGCCGCCGCGAGACAGCCGACCGCGGCGAGTGGGGCCCATCCGCCCCGCCATCCGCCCGCCACCCGCACCGACAGACCGAGCAGAGCGATCCGCTCGCCACCGCCGAGCCAGACCGCCGGCAGCACCGCCGCCGACATCCCCAGCAGACCCGTCACGGCCACCACCGCCCAGCCCACCGCCATGTGCAGCGCCAGCCATGCCGGGGTGCGTACGAGGTCACGCGGACCGGCGCCGGGGGACGCGACAGGTGCGGGCAGCCCGGTACGCAGCAGCCGGTTGGCCAGGCGCACACACCGCGCCCGTACCGCACGCGGGCGGCCGCCGGCCGTGAGCAGCGCCGCGAACACGGCTCCGAAACACACCCAGCGAAGCCCTGCCGGCCACCACCGGGCCACCCCCGCCGTCACGGCGAGGGCCACCGCCACCGGCGGCAGGCTCCAGGCCGTGCCGGCCAGCGCGTACACCCAGCCCCGCACAGTGTCCGCACAGCCGATGGACCTCCCCACGGGCAGTTTCCCCGCGGGCGGCTTCCGGACGGGTCGTTTCCAGTCGGGCGATCTCCACACGGGCGCAAGTATGGTGGTCACCCCACACCGCCCACCTCCCCCCTGAGAGCCAGAGGCGCCTTCCCCCGGCCGGGGGAACCGGAATTCCCTCCCCGCCGCGAAGCGCCCGCGCACCCCGCCCGGCGACAGTGGCCCCATGCTCGAACTGATCGATGTCAGCAAGGTCTACCGGGGCGGAAAACGGGCCGTGGACCATATGACGCTCCGTCTTGGCCCCGGCCTGCTGGGTCTGCTGGGCCCCAACGGCGCCGGAAAGTCCTCACTGATGCGGATGGCTGGCCGTCGCGCTCGGCGGCCAGGGGCCCGGCGTACCGCTCGGCGGCATCGGAGTGCACGGTGTCGTCGCCTCGATGCGGGCCGATATGATGGCCCGCCACCTCGATCTGTCCGGTCAGGAATTCGGCCTGGGCCTGACCTATGTCGACCGGCCGCTGCGGACCTTCGTATGGGACGGGTTCACCCCGAGCATGGACTTCCTGGCCACGCGGCTGGCCCTGGTCCTGGCGGCGGCCGTGGCGGCGCTGCTCCCCGCGCTCTGGTTCGGCCGGTTCGACCCGCCCGTGGCGGTGCGTCACCGCAGCCCCGGCCGGGCGGCACACCCGCGCCCGTGGCGGCCCCGTCGGCCCCGGAGTTCACCGGTCCGCCGCGCACCGTGGTGCGGCCGGGCGGGGCCTTCGGGCGGCTGCTGGCGGGCGAGCTCCGCATCCTCCTTCGGGGCGCCCCGCGGTGGTGGTGGGCGGTCGCGGCGGCCATCACGGTCGCCGGTCTGGTGGCGCCGCTCTCGGCGGTGCCCCGGATCGTCTTGCCCGCGGCCTGGATCTGGCCGGTCCTCTTCATGGGCGCGGTCCGGGCCGACGGCCATCCGGCCGGCCCGCCCGCCCCGGCCGTAGCCGCCCTGTCCGCGCTGCTGCTCGGCGCCGTCTTCGCGGCCGGTGCCGCGCGGCGCGGCAAGGGCTGAGCGATCGTCAGTCCCCGGTGCGCAGCGTACGTACCACCGACCAGACGACCGACACCATCGGCACGGCCACGATCGCGCCGATCACCCCGGCGACGAGGCTGCCGCCGATGACCGAGATCGCGACCACCACCGGGTGCAGCTGTACGGCCCAGCTCATCACCAGCGGATGGAGCACATGTCCCTCGATCTGGCCGATGACGACGATGAGCACCAGCACGGCGGCGGCGATGACCGGGCCCCGCCCGGCCAGCGCCACCACGGTCGCCACGGCCAGCGCGATGGGCGCGCCGATCAGGGGGATGAAGGTGGCGAAGAACACCAGCACCGTCAGCGGCAGCGCCAGCGGCACCCGCAGCAGGAACAGGGCGATGCCCACCAGCGTCGCGTTGGAGGCCGCCACGATGATGATGCCGCGCGTATAGCCCGCGAACGTGGACCACGCCGCCCGGGCCCCCCGGTCCCACGGAGACCGGGCGGTCTCGGGCAGCTGGGCGTGGAACCACTGCCACATCCGGTCGCCGCCGTAGATGAAGAACACCGAGCAGAACAGGGCCAGGGCCGCGCCGGTGAGCGCTTCCACGACCCGGTTGGCGCCGCTGAGCGCCCGGCTGATCAGCGCCCCCCGGTGGGTCGCGACGAAGGCGCTGATCCGCTCGTGCAGCCCCTGAAGCGTGCCGTGTTTGATCCGGAACGGCGGCTGCTCCAGCCAGCGGCTGATCCGGCCCACCCCGCCGCGGAACTCGCCCACCAGCCTGCCCGACTCCGCGGCCGCCACGCCGCCCACCAGCGCCAGCAGGCCGAGCACCACGATGATGCTGCCGATCAGCGCCACCGCCACCGCGAGGGGCCGCGGGACCAGCCGCTCCAACAGGTCGGCCAGCGGCCGCAGCAGCGCGGTCCCCACCAGCCCCAGGAACACCGCCACCGCGACGAGCTCGAATCGCCCCAGCACCTTGAACGCCGCGTAGACGAGCGCCCCGACCACCAGGAGCCGCCATGCGTACGCCGCCGCGAGGCGCAGCCCGGGGTGCACCAGGTCGGCCCCGCCCCGCCGCTCCGCCGCGCGCAGTGATGCGGCGGCGCGGGCCCGATGGCCGGGGCGGCCGGCCCGGGCCACGCGCCGTGCGCGTCGGCCGTGCGGAGGGCGAGATGTGCTGCTCACGTGGGCCCCACCGCCTCCTGCGTCCCGGTCCCGCGCGGCCGACACGGGATGTGAATCGTCCCCGTACGGGGCGATTCAACCAGGGACGTGTCGCCCCGCGACGGCAATCGGCCGCGGCGTGGCGGGGCGGGCGGGCCCAGTTACGCCTTTGTGCTGCGCAGGATGAGGTGGACGAAGCCGAAGGAGTCCCGGTAGTGGCGCAGCCACCCGCTGCGGTGGTCGGCGGCCGTCTCGAGCGCCTGGGCGCTGCCGGGGTCCTCGGGGTGGTCCAGGGCCCAGCGGGTCAGCGAACCCGTCCAGGCCCATTCGTACGCGTCCAGCTCCCCGCGCGTGCTGACGTGCCCGTGGACGGGGGTCCATCCGTCAGCGGCGACCCGGTCCACAGTGGTCGCGAGGTCGTCGAAGTCGCCCAGCATCTCGACGGCCTCCGGGGACGGCTCGCGCTCCCAGTACCCGTCACCGATCAGGACGCGCCCGCCGGGGGCCAGATGGCGGCGCGCCGCGGCGAGCGTGGGGAGGAGCCCGCCGAAGGCGTGGGCGGCACCGACGCTGAGCACGAGGTCGAAGGAGTGCGGTGAGGAGAAGCCGTCGGCCTCCTGCTGGTGGAGGACGAGCCGGTCCGCGACCCCGAGGCGCTCGGCCGCCGCCCGGGCATCGGCCAGGGCGGGTTCGGAGATGTCGACGCCCTCGGCATGCACCTTGGGCTGCGCGGACAAGGCGCGCAGCAGCCACTCCCCGCCGCCGCAGCCGAGGTCGAGCACCCGCTCGTCGCCGCGCGGCAGGCCCACTTCGAGCAGTCGGCGCACCGCGTCGTCGTCGATGGGGGAAGCGATCGGATGGTCGGCGTGGGCGAGCCTGGAGATCTTTTCACGATTCACCGCGGCAGCGTGCCAGGGCCCACGCCGCGCCCGCATCTGATTTTCCGTCACGGGCGCGACGCCACCCGAGCACTAGCCCGGGACCATCCGGGTGCTGATCGCGATGCGGTTGTACGCGTTGATGACGACGGCGGCCCAGATGATCGCCGCCACCTGCGGCTCGTCCCACACCTCGCGCGCGGCCCGGTAGACCTCATCGGGCACCTGCCCGTCCTGAACCGAGGTGACCGCCTCGGTCAGCGCGAGGGCGGCCCGCTCCCGGTCGGTGAAGAACGGCGTCTCCCGCCAGGCGCTCAGTGTGTGGAGCCGCTGGTCGCTCTCGCCGTGGGCGCGGGCGTCCTTGGTGTGCAGGTCCAGACAGAAGGCGCAGCCGTTGAGCTGCGACGCGCGGATCCTGATCAGTTCCAGCAGCTCGGGTTCGAGCCCCGCCTCGGAGGCCGCCAGCGCCGCCGCCGCGTGCAGTTCGCCCATCGCCGCCGAGACCTTGGGCGTCAGCTGCTTGAGATTCATCCGGGGGGTCGGTGCGGTGCCGGGGGCCATGGTCATCGGGAAGCTCCGTTCGTGTCGTTCAGTGGTTCCGTTGCCGTGTCGAGCCAGTTCTGCCAGGAGGCCGCGTGTGTGGCCGGGCCCGCGCGCAGCGGGCTGCCGAGCCATTCGGTCACCGGCCGGATGCCGTGCAGGGCGTTGACGAACCACACCTCGCGACCATCCAGGTCCGCCACGGTGGGCCGGCGGTGCTCCACGGGCACGCCCAGCCGCGCGGCGCGCTCCTCGATCAGGGCCGATGTCACGCCCGCGAGCAGTGGCAGCCCGGGGGAGGGGCGGCACAGGACGTCCCCGTCCCACCACAGGACACTCGCCGTCGCCCCTTCGAGCACCAGCCCGTCCGGCGTGGTGAGCAGCAGCTCCTGCGCCCCCCGTGCGGTGGCCCGCCCGCGCAGTTCGGCCAGCAGGGACAGATCGGGCCCCTTACGGCGGGGGAGGACTCGCGGGTCGGCCTCCTCGCTGACCCACACGGCCACGCTCTCGGTGCGCGGCGGCGCGGGGCGTATCCGCAGAAACAGCCGGGCCGGTTCAGGGCCGGCGAGTTCCACCCGCGGAAACCACGCACCGGCGCGCGGCAGGAGGTCGACCGCCTCCCGCCAGAACCTCTCGATCCGTGCCGGAGAGTCGCCCGTCGCCTCCGCGCAGGCCGCGACGAACCGGCGGCGATGCAAGTCCAGGCCCCGCACCCGCCCCTCGTCGACCAGCCAGGAATCGGCGGCCAGCAGCGCCGTGTCCGGCACCGGTCGGCATGGTGTCAGACCACGGTCCTCGCACCACATCAACGCCCGGATGTCCGGCTCCTTCCCTACGTCCTGGCCGACCTGCCACACCGCGGCCATCTCCATCCTCACGTGCTCCTTCATGTCCGAGCCGGGTTCAGTATCCACCGGGCGAGGGGCTGCCGGTCGCCGCGCCCGGCGGTCCGTGGCGCGGCCCGTAGGGCGCGCGCTCCAGCCACGCCCCGCACCGGGGTACCACGGGCGCCAGCGTCGCCGCCGCGCGCTGGGCGGCCCGCCCCCAGCGCCGGGGCCGCAGATGCGCCAGCGCAGCCCCGGCCGCCGCGCTGTTGAACACCGCCGCGGCGCGACGCACCGCGGCGAACTCGCCGACCGCCGCCGGCGCCCGCGCCGGATCGCGGCACGCCACCGCCACCGCCTCGGCCGCCGCCTCCGCGTCCGCCATCCCGCTGTTCATCCCCCGCGCCCCGAAGGGCGGGAACAGGTGCGCCGCCTCTCCGACCAGCAGCACCCGGCCTCCCGGGTCGGTGAACGACGCGGCCACCTTGCGCAGGAAGTGATACCGCGACACCCACAGGACCTGGTCCGTGTAGCGCTCGCCGGCCAGCGGGGGCAGCCACCGGCGCACCGCCTCCTCGCTGTCGTAGTCCTCCGGCGGGTCGTCGGCGTGACACTGCAGATCCATCTGGAAGCCTCCGGTGAACGGCACTCGCAGCACGCTGCGGCCGCCGGTGCCCGGATGCTCGTAGTGGAACACCCGCTCCACCGGCAGCCCGTCGCCGTCCGGCTCCGCCACGTCCACCACCACGTGATACCCCTCGGACCGGCCGCCCTCCAGCGGGATGCCCAGCGCCCCGCGCACCGCTGACCGCGCGCCGTCGGCCGCCACCACATGGCTCGACGTCCAGGTCCGGCCGTCCGCCGCGGCCACCGTCACCTCGCCACCGGCCACCCGGGCGCCGCTCACCTCCGCGTCCCAGCAGAACTCCACGTCCGCCGAGACACACGCCTCGTACAGGAACCGCTCGGTGTCCACCTGGCGCAGACTGGTGAACGGGGGCAGCTCGTCGCCGTCGGCGGCGGGGGCGGCGGTCCGGGCGTACACCTCGCGGCCGCGGTACAGCGTGCGCCGGGTGCGCCAGGTTGTCCCGTACGCCGCGATGCGCGCGCCGAGGCCCGGCCGGGCCCGCTCCAGCAGCCGCAGCGACCGCCGGTGGACGAACAGCGCCCGGCTGCCGGGCCGCACCCGCCCCCGCGGCCCGGCCTCCAGCACGGTGACCGGCACTCCCCGGGCGGTGAGGGCCAGCGCGGCCGTCATCCCCACCGGCCCGGCGCCCACCACCAGGACCGGCCGCCGCCCCTTCGCCACCTCAGCCCCCGGCCCGCGCCGGGGAGAGCGTGGGCAACTCGCCACAGGCGAGCAGCCGGGCGATCTCCAGGCGCTTGATCTTCCAGGTGCCGGTCCGGGGCAGGTCCTGGAACCGGCAGTGCACCGGTGCGGACAGCCCCGGCAGGTCCGCGGTGGCCCGCCGCCACCTGCCGTCCTCCAGCGGCTCGTCCCCGCGCGTGCACACCAGCGGTACGGGCCGCTCGTCAGGACCGGCCACGATGACCACCTCGCGCAGTTCGCCGAGACGCGACAGCAGCGTGTCCTCGATCTCCAGGTTGCTTCTCAGCGCCGGGATCTGATCGACCTCCCGGTCGATCAGATACAGCCCGCCCCACCGGTCCTGATAGCCCATGTCGCCCATCCGCCACCAGCCCCGGTCCACCTGCCGGGCGTACAGCTCGGGCGCGCCGAGGTAGGTGAGGATACGGCCACGGGTGCGGGCCTCGATGGCCCCCGGTGTGCCGGGCGGACATTTCCTGCCGCGCTCGTCCACCACCCGGATCCGAGTGAACCCGGGGATCGCGTTGCCGACCCGCCGCCCCCCTGCGCGGCCTGCGTCCCTGCGGCCGTGCCGGCGGAAGACCACCGGGCCCGTCTCGCTCTGCCCGTACAGCTGCACCAGATGCGGCGCGCGGCGCCGGGACGCGCCCAGCAGCCGGCGGACGGTGCGCGGATGGATCGCGTCGAACGTGGAGCCGTAGGCGCGGACGTTGGACAGTGGCGCGCCGGGGGCGGCGGCCAGGTCCTCCCACAGCACAAAGGTGTTGGGATGGGTCTCGACGATGCCGGGGCGGTGCGCCGCCAGCAGCGGGCCGGCGTGGGCCGGGTCCGGGTCGACGAGCAGCAGCAGCGGGCTGCCGAAGTGCAGCAGCACGCCCAGCAGATGGTAGAAGCGGGAGTGCACATACGACATGTGCAGCGCGGCGGGCTCGCCACGGGTCGACCGGCCCAGCGCCTTCTGCGGCACCAGCCGGTTCCACATGGCGTACGGGCAGTGCACCGCAAGCTTGGGGATCCCGGTGGTCCCCGAGCTGTGGGTGATCAGGGAGGGCTCCTGGGGGTGCAGCCGTACGGCGGGACGCCGCGGCGCCCCTTCGTAGGTCGCCAGCGCGATCGTGTGCCCCGGTGCGTCGGGGGCGTCGTCCACCGTCAGCACACCGCGCGCCAGCCCCGTGTCAAGACCGCTCAGGGCGCCCCCCAGCGTCGCGTGGTCGGTGATCAGCCAGGGCGCGTGCAGCCGGTCGAGCAGCACCCCGGTCACCGACCCGTCCAGCGATGGCGACAACAGCGCCGGGACCGCGCCGATCCGGGAGGCCGCGCAGGCCAGCAGCGCGATATCGACGTTGTCCGACTTGTGGATGGCCACGTGTTCGCTCGGCCGTACCCCGGCCGCCCACAGCCGTCCGGCCATGTCGTCCACCAGGTCCGCGAGTTCGGCGTAGCCCAGCTCCGTACCGGCGTCCGGGGCGATGTCCAGCGGGCGGTCCAAGGTCACCGGCACATTGCCGTGCCGGGCCGCGGCCTCCTGGAACATCAGCCCGATGTAGAACCCGTGCTCGGGCATCAGCTGTCGCAACATATCCGGTTCCCTACACGTTCGTTGTACGTCAACGGAGCGGGCCCCGCCGCGGGGCGCCCGCCGTTCACCAGGCCCCCTGCCGCACCAGATGGCGGCGCAGCTTGCCCGAAGGCGTCCGGGGCAGGGAGGGCACCAGATGCACCGCCCTGGGGGCTTTGAAGGAGGCGAGCCGCCGCCGGGCCAGGGCGATCAGATCCGCGCTGAGCGCCCGCCCGTCGATCCCCGAGCCTTCCCCCGCGGGGGCGGCCGGGACCACGAACGCGTGCAGCCGCGTGGCCCCCCGGTCGTCGGGCACGGCGGCCACCGCGACCTCCCGCACCGACGGATGGCGCCGCAGCACGTTCTCCACCTCCAGCGGCGAGACGGTGATCCCGCCGACCATCTCCAGGTCGTCCACCCGCCCCAGATGCCGGTAGCTGCCGTCCGGCTCGCGGCGCGCCCGGTCCCGGGTGCCCAGCCATCCGCCGACCAGCCTGGCCCTGGACTCCTCCGGCAGCCCCAGATAGCCGGGCGTCACCGTCGGGCCGCGCACCCACAGCTCTCCCTCCGCGCCGTCGGGTACGACGGCGCCGGTGCCGTCCCGCAGCTCCAGCTCGAAACGGGGCACCGGAAGGCCCACGGTGCCCGGGGAGTTGGCCCATACCGAGTTGGCGCAGAACGCGTGTCCCGCCTCGGTGGATCCGATCTGCTCCAGGACCGGCGCCCCGAGCAGTTCGCCCACTTGCTCCCCCAGCGTGCCGGGCAGCCCCTCGCCGGCGCTGACGGCGGCGCGCACCGAGGAGAAGCACGCCGCGTGCCCGGCGCCGCGCTCGTCCACCAGCGCCGCGTACGCGGACGGCACGGAGTACAGCACGCTCACCCGGTGCCGGGCGATGACGTCGTCCGTCAGGGAGGGGCCGGGACGGCTGGAGGTCAGCACCGCGGACGACCCCGAGAAGAGGGGGAAGACGAAGGCGTTGCCGAAGCCGTAGGCGTAGAACAGCCGGGACACGGAGAACGACACGTCGTCGGGGCCGATGTCGAGGACGTCCTTGCCCACCAGCTCCCAATAGGCCGCCGGGTCGCCGTGGCAGTGCACCACCCCCTTGGGGCGGCCGGTGGTCCCGGAGGTGTACTGGATGTACAGCGGGGCGCGGGCGGTCACCGGCTCCGCGGCGGTGGCCGGGGAAGCGGTGCAGGCCAGCGCCGACAACTGGTCCGCCCCCAGCCAGCAGTCCGCCTCGAAGTGGTCCTCGATGCCGGGCCCGGAGACACACAGCACGGCCTTGGAGTTCTCGGCCATGAAACGGTGCTCGTCCGCGGTGAGCGCGGGGTTGACCAGCACCGCGATCCCGCCCAGGCGCGCCGTGGCCAGGAACGCGCTCACCCAGGGGACTCCGTCGGGCAGGGCGATCAGGATCCGGTCGCCCGCCGTCACCCCACGCCGCGCCAGCACGGTGGCCATGCGCGCGGCCAGGTCGTGGATCTCGCCGTGGGTCCATACGCGGTGGCCCTCCACAAACGCGGGCCGGGCCGACCACCCCTCCTGTTCGGCACGCACCGCGAGGTGTTCGGCCAGATTGGCCGGCGCGGGCGCGGCGGTCACCGGTCCGCCTCCTCGGCGGGGGCGGAGGCGGCCACCAGCGCGCCTGTCGACTCTGGGGGTTCCCCGGGTGGCAGGGCGCCGACGTCGTGGTAGGCGCGCATGGTCGCGGCCGTCTTGAGCAGCATCTCCTGGTACTCCTCCTCCGGGTCGGACGCCAGGACGATGGCCCCGCCCGCGCCGATGTGCATCCGGCCGCCGGTGAACACGGCGGTGCGGATGACGATGTTGAGGTCCGCTGCGCCGTTGCAGCTGAGGAAGCCGAGCGCCCCGGAGTAGACGCCGCGCGCCTCGGTCTCCAACGTGTCGATGATCTCCAGGGTCCGCTCCTTGGGCGCTCCGGTCATGGATCCGCCGGGGAAGCAGGCCCGTACGCAGTCGACGGCGCCCCTGTCCTCGTGGAGCCTGCCGCGCACGGTGGACACCAACTGATGGACGGTGGCGTAGGTCTCGGTGTGCATCAGATCGGGGACACGTACGGTCCCGGGCGCGCAGACCCGTCCCAGGTCGTTGCGGAGCAGATCGACGATCATCAGGTTCTCGGCGCGGGTCTTCGGGCTGGTGGCCAGGGTGGCCCGGGCCCGGGCGTCCTCGTCGGCGTTCCGGCCGCGCGGCGCCGTGCCCTTGATCGGCCTGGCCTCGGCCGTTCTGTCGGGGCTGACCCGCAGAAAGCGCTCGGGGGAGGCACACGCCACATCCGCCTCGCCGAACCGTAGGAAGGCCGCGTACGGCGCGGGGTTGAGGCGGCGCAGCGCACGGTAGAAGGCGTATGAATCGTCCGGCGCGGGCAGCCAGGCCGAGTCGGTGAGACAGATCTCGTAGCTGGTGCCGGCCCTCAGCTCCCGCTGGCAGGCCTCGATATCGGCCAGGTACCGCTCCCGGCCCCGCACCAGCCAGGGCTCGACGGCGGCCGTGGTGGCCCCGGAGGCCGTCGGGGGAGGGGCGAGCTCGCCGCCCACCGGGAGGCCGGTGAGCGTGGTGATGGTGTCGTCCAGCCACTCGGCGGCCTCGCGGTGGCCGTCCGGGGTGTCCTCGGTCAGGCACAGGGCGTAGGTGACGCCCTCCTGGTGGTCGACTGCGAGAAACCGGTCCGCGAACAGCCAGCAGGCGTCGGGGGTTTTTGCCTCGTGCCGGTTGGTGGAGCCGCAGTCGGCCTTGAGCTCGTAGCCGAAGTAGCCGATGTAGCCGCCTGTGAAGTCGAACGGGAGGGTCGGGGCGGCGACGCGGCGGCGCGCCAGCTCCTTCTTGAGGTGGTCGAAGACGCTGCCGGGGACGTGGGTGACGGGCTTGCCCGCCCGCTCGACCTCGCAGGCGCCCCGGCTCACGTCGTAGCGGACGAACTCGGCCAGCGGGCCTCGGCCGTCGCCCAGGAAGGAGAAGCGCGCCTCACCGGACCGGGTCCGCGCGCTGTCCAGCCAGAACGCGCGCGGCGCGTCCGCGTACAGACGGGTGAAGGCCGCCTCCGTGTCGATCGGGACGGCGAGCCACCGGGAGTGCAGCCGGTAGCCGACGCTGTCCTCGGCGACCGCCGTCCGCTTCGCGGGCGGGTAAGCGGCCGCGGCCGGAGCGGTGTTGGCGAGCTCCCGGTGTTTCACGGGGCGGGCCGCCGCGGGCGGTGGCGCGGACGACTTGTCCGCGGTCATGGCCGCGTATTCGCGGGTCAGATCGCGGAAGTTGGCCAGGATCCGGTGGCCGTATCCGGTGAGAACGGACTCCGGATGGAACTGCACCCCCCACAGCGGCCGGGTGCGGTGGCGCAGTGCCATCAGCACGCCGTCCTCGGACCAGGCGATGGCCTGGAGGGGCAGGGGCAGCGGTTCCGCCACGCACAGTGAGTGGTAGCGGACGGCGGTGAAGTCCTGGGGGAGCCCGCGGAACAGCCCGCGCTCGCCGTGCCGGATCCGGGAGAGATGCCCGTGGCGGGGTTCGGGGGCGGCCACCACCCGGGCCTGGGCGCCGAGGGCGATGCCCTGGTGGCCGAGGCACACCCCGAGGACCGGTATGGGGGACCGCTCGATCAGCTGGGCGGTGGCCCCGAAGTCACGCGGGTCGGCCGGGTGGCCGGGGCCGGGCGACACCACGATGTTGTCAAACCTCGAGAGACCCGCGAGGCCCGACCGACCCGACGGGTCCGACAAATCCAGCAGATTCGGATCCAGGCACTCGGGCGAGTCGTGGAGGATCACCACCGGCTCCTCGCCGTTGACCTCCGTGAGCAGCTGGAAAAGGTTGTAGGTATACGAGTCGTGATGGTCGATCAGGAGCGTCTTCAGCGCGTCCATCTGTATTGCCTCCTCGCTTTACGACCGGCCGGGTCCATCGCCTCGGCCAGGGCCCGATCGGTTCGCGCGCCTTTACCGGCGCGAACGCGGGCCGTTCGCCGCCACCCGCTTGTGGCGCCCCCGAATCGACTGAAGCGGCGGATACAGCCACTTCTTCAAGAGCATTTGCAGGCGTGGCATGACAAGCCAGGTCACCATCGCGGTCACGCCAAGACAGAGAGCCAGGGTCCGCAGCAGGAAATTGGTATCTCCCAGAAATGGGATCACCAGAACATTGAAGATGAGGACGGGAGGGAAAACCGCACTCAAATTCACCAGCCAGAGCTTCCATTTGGGAGGCGGTGGCAGGGGTCGTACCGGCCCTTCGAACCAGTTTTTCAGACCGGCCCTGCGCTGCACCCCGGTCTCCTGTATGAAGGACCCTGCCCGGGTCGCCCAGCGGGCGCGTTCGAGCGAGTACTCCCAGGCCTGGGCGGATTCTTCTCTGTCGAATCGGTAGATGACATGCCACTCTCCGCTGCCCTGCCCGGAGCCCAGCACGCCGCCCCCTAAATATCCCGGAAGGCGGGCCGTGACATTCAGCATCGCAATGGCCCAGGCATAGAACTCGCTCTCCTGGCCCGGATTCACTCGATATGCGGCAGTCACCGTGACCGGTTCACTGTCCACTCCAGCCGCAACTCCTTTCCGGGCAGCGCACGGCCCGCGTGCGGGCCGTCCCCGAAGGGCCGTGCAGACGGCCGCTCCCGTCGTGCGAATGGAAGTGTGGCACATCGGGCACACTTTGCGAACGGAATGCTCACAACACATACAAATATCTGAAGGGAAGCCCGTGACCTGGGTGTTACCCGGGGTTTACGGATATGGCCGTTCATGGAAAAGGGATTTCATGAGACCACCGAGCCGTGTGCGGTGTATATTTCAACTGCAGGCGCCACGCGGCGGAGTCGGCCGTGTCGCGTGGCGATAGGGTGGCGCATTTGAGACGCGGTGTGCCCGCCGACGCCTTGCGCCGGCGGGCACACCTGGGGTGTCGGCCGAGGGGCCGTCAGGACCGTTCGGCCACGCTGTCCAAATGCGGCAGATGGTGATCGAGACGGTCCGCCTTGGCCCGTAGATAGGCGAAGTTCTCCTCGCGTGGAGGTATCAGCAGTGGCACCTGTTCCGCGACCTTGATGCCATGCCGCAGCAGCGACTCGCGTTTGCGCGGGTTGTTCGACAGCAGCCGCACCGACCGTACGCCGAGGTCGTGCAGGATATCCGCCGCCACCCGGTAGTCACGGGCGTCGACCGGGAGCCCCAGCGCGAGGTTCGCCTCCACGGTGTCCAACCCCTCCGCCTGGAGTTGCATCGCCCGGAGCTTGGCCAGCAGTCCGATGCCACGCCCCTCGTGACCTTGGAGGTAGACGAGAACGCCGCACCCTTCGCTCGCGATGGCGCGCAGCGCCGCGGACAGCTGATCGCCGCATTCGCAGTGCCGGGACCCGAAGGCGTCCCCGGTCAGACACTCCGAATGCAGGCGGGTAAGCGCTCGATCGCCCGCGACATCGCCGTAGACCAGCGCTATTTGTTCATCCCCGCGAATGGTGTCCAAGTAGCCGACCGCAAGAAAAACGCCGTACTCGGTGGACAGTTGGACCTGCGCCACTCGCTGGACGCCTGACGGTCGAGCGTTCTCGCTGAACGGGCCATCGCTTTCTGTCATGTTCTGATCCTAACTGGGAATCCGCAGAATACTCGCGGGGTGCGTGAAAAATGACAAAGGAAACCAACCTCGCTGTCCGGTTCATCACGTTCGGCCAGTGGAAGTGCGCCCGACCGCGTAGCCTGGCATCGCGCACACAAGGACGGAACGCAGAGCGAAAGGCCTGACAGACATGACAGGTTCGGAAACACGACCGCAGGCCCCTGGCCTGCTGCCGCCGGACACCACCGAGGACATACGGGCCCGGAAGGCCGGCGTCGCGGTCCTCCCCATCGGCAGCTTCGAACAACACGGGGAATTTCTGCCCCTGGTGACCGACACGGTCATCGCCTGCACCATAGCCCGGGAGATCGCCGCCGTATATTCGGTCCGTCTCCTTCCCCCGCTCACCATCTCGTGTTCGCATGAGCACGAGGCATGGCCGGGGACGGTCAGCATTTCCGCCGCGACCCTCCATGCCGTTGTGCGGGATATCGCCGCATCGCTCCGCCGGTCCGGTGTCGACGCCCTGATTCTGGTCAACGGACACGGCGGAAATTACGTACTGCGCAATGTGGTTCAGGAGTCCGCCGGCACCGGTACCCGCATGGCGCTCTTCCCGGGATCGGCGGACTGGGACACCGCACGTACCGAAGCGGGAGTGCGGACCTCGTCCCAGAGCGATATGCACGCGGGGGAAGTCGAGACATCCATCCTCCTGCACGCCCATCCGGAACTCGTCCGCCCCGGCTATGAAGCATCCGATTTCCTTGCCGACGATCGCAGACATCTCCTCACCCTCGGTATGGCGGCCTACACCGAATCCGGAGTCATCGGCCGCCCCTCCCTGGCAACCGCTGAGAAAGGAAAGGAAATTCTCACCGCGCTCGTCGATTCCTTCGCCGAGTACTTCTCCCTGCTGACCCTGAAGGAGCCCCGATGACCGCGCTCGACGAGACGGCGGCCTGGGAACGGCTGCGCGCCATCCGGTCCGAGGCGGACGCCGAGGCCGCCGGGCTGGTCCGCGGCCCCGACGGCGGCCTGCGGTGGCGGCAGGCGGTCTCGCCCGGGGCGCGCATCCTCACCGACCGCTATCTGCCGCTGTGCCTGGCCGGCCCGCGCCTGGCCTTCGCGCAACTCGGCCAGAGCCTGGACGGTTTCATCGCCACCCGCACCGGCGACGCCGACTATGTCACCGGCGAGGAAGACCGCGCTCATCTGCACCACCTCCGCGCCCTCGCCGACGCCGTGGTCGTCGGAGCCGGCACCGCCGTCGCCGACGACCCCCAGCTGACGGTGCGCGCATGCACGGGGACCAACCCGGTGCGCGTCGTCCTCGATCCGCACGGCCGGGTGCCGCCGCAACGCCGGGTGTTCACCGATGGCTCAGCTCCCACCCTGTGGGTGGTGGCCGCGGACAGCGGCCGCGGCCAGCACGGGTCGGTCGGCGGCGACAGCGGCCATGGCGGCATCGGCGGCCACGGCAGCCACGTCGACGTGTTGACCCTGCCGGACCGCGAGGCCTTCGAGCCCCGGAGCCTGCTGGAGGCCCTGGCCCGACGCGGCCTGGGCCGGGTGCTGATCGAGGGCGGCGGTGTCACCGTGTCGCGCTTCCTTCACCAGCGGGCGCTGGACCGGCTCTACGTCACCGTGGCCCCGGTGCTGCTCGGCGACGGTGTCCCCGGGCTCCGCTTCGCCGGTACGTCCGTCATGCGGGACGCGCTCCGCCCGCCCACGCGCCGCGCCCACCTCGGCGAGGACACCCTCTTCGAGATCGACCTGGGAACGTCGCAACCCGGCGAACCACTGCCCCACGAGCACGGCGAAACCGGGCAGGCTCGCCGCGAAGGTGAGCACTCCGTAGACCACGGCGACGGTCAGCCCCTGGGCCGCGCCCAGGCCGGCGGCGCCGAAGGCCCACGCGGTGACGCCCTCCCGGGGACCCCAGCCGCCGACGTTCAGCGGCAGCGCCATGGCGAGCAGCGCCAGCACCATCAGGGGCAGCAACTCGGCCAGCGGAGCACTTGATCCGGCGGCCCGGGCGGCCAGCAGAAACGTCCCCAGATGCCCGGCCAGCACCGCCACGGACGAGACCGCCACCCCCGGCCAGCACCCCCGGGCCAGCAGTCCGCGCCGCGCCTCGCCCAGCGCGGCGCGGACCGCGCGGCGCCACCGTGACGTACGGGGTCTGCCGCGCAGCCGTACGACGGCCACGGCGGCCAGGGCGCACACCGCGGCGAGGACCGCCAAGGCGCCCGGCGCCGCGGCCGGCCGGCCGACGAGGTGGCAGATCTCCGCCACCGCCAGGGACGGCCGGGTCAGCAGAATCCCCAAGCCGACCGCGGCCAGCACCACCTGGCCCGCGGCCCGCTCCAGCACCACCGCGCGCACCCCCCGGCCGACATCACCGGCGTCGCGCCCGTGCCGCACCGCGCGGTGCACATCGCCGAGGACACCGCCGGGCAGCGCCGCGTTCAGGAACAGGGCCCGGTAGTAGTCCGCCACGGCCGCGCCCAGCGGCAGCCGGATGCCCAGCGCCCGGGCCACCAGACACCAGCGCCAGGCGCTGAAGACCGTGGTGAACAGGCCCAGAGCAAGCGCCGCCAGAAGAGTCACGGCGTCGATCCGGCGCACGCCGTCCAGAAAGGCGCCCGTACCCACCCGCCACACCACCACGGCGAGGATGACCGCACCGGCGATCGTGCCGAGCCGCGCCTTGAGCGCCCCCGCGTTCACGACGCCCCACCCGTCGTCCCGGGCAGCGCCAGCAGATCGCTGTGGTGCACCACCACCCGCAACTCGCCCGCGGCGCACGCCGCCAGGCGGTCGCGCAGATACGCCTCGGCGCGTGGCGCCAGAACCGGCCGCTGTTCGCAGGCCGCCTCGACCCAGCCCCGCAGCCACTGGGCCGTCAGCGCGGACTCGCCCGCGCCGAGCCGCCACGGGCTGCTGTGCACCCGCACCGACGCGCCCCGCAGGGCGAAGGCATCGGAGGCCACCATGACCGCGTCAGGCCCCAACAGACCGCCGCGGCGCTGATGGGCGTTGAACGCCTCAGCTATCTCGCCGTCGAACGGGTCGGCCGGCGAAAGCTCGACCCGCCCCACCACCGACAGCGCCAGCAACACCGGACAACCGGCCTCGGCGCAGGCGGCGACCAGCGCGTCCACCTCGTCCCGGGTCAGCACGTCCAGCAGAGCGGACGCGGTCACCAGCGAGGCCCCGGCCAGATCCTCCGCGGCCAGCTCGCCGAGGTCCGCGCGCCGGGTCAGAACCGTGACACCCGCGCCGTCGGCGGTCGTTGCGGGCGTCTGCGCGGCGGCCCGGCCCAGCAACGCCGGATCGCGGTCGTACAGCACCCAGTGCTGGGGGCCGGGCAACCGGGGCGCGAGCCAGCGGCCCATGGAACCCGTGCCGCAGCCCAGGTCGTGGATCACCAGCCCGCCGGGCCGCCCGGCCTCCGCCAGCCAGCCGCGCAGCGGGTCGAGGAGTTCCACGGCGCGGGCCGCGGCGTCGGCGCGCTCCCGCAGCTCCAGCCACTCCGGCTGGTACAGCGGCACGTCGGTGGTGTTCATGCGGCCCTCCGTGGTTCGCATCGAAGCTGTTCCAGCACGTCGGCCATGCGCCGCGCCGTCGTCTCCCATCCGCCCAGAGCGGCGCGCCGTCCCCGCGCGGCCGCCTTCAACCGCCCGCGCACGCCCGGTCCGACGAGCCAGCCGCGCAGCGCCGCGACGAGCGCCGCAGGGTCCCGCGGAGGCACGAGGACGCCCGGCAGTCCGCCGTCGGGAGCCCGCCCCAGCGCCTCCGGGACCCCGCCCACTGCCGTCGCCAGCACCGGAATTCCCCGCGCCAGGGCCTCGGTCACGACCATGCCGTACGTCTCGGCGTACGAGGTGAGCACCAGCAGGTCGGCCGCCGCATAGCCGGCGTCCAACTCCGCACCGGCCCGCGGTCCCACGATCCGCACCCGGTCGCCCAGGCCGTGCTCGTCGACCAGTTCGCGCAGCCGGGTCACATAGTCGGGGTCCTGGCCGAGGCCGCCGACACACAGCAGGCTCCACGGCAGGTCGGCCACCTCGGCCAGGGCCTCGATCAGCAGGTGCTGCCCCTTGCGCGGGGTCACCGAGGCGACGCACAGCAGCCGCGAGGCGCCGTCGGTGCCGGGTGCCAGGGGCGCGGGGTCCGCGCCGGGCGCGGCGACGTGCACCCGGGCGGGGGCGAGCCCATGGTGGGCCACCAGCCTGCGGGCCGCCCAGTCACTGGTCGCCACCACGGCCGGGACGGCGCGCAGCGTCTTGCGCTCCAGCGCGTCCAGGTCAGCCGCCCGGCCGGGGGTGAGCCCCGTCTCGTCGCCCAGTGGCAGATGCACCAGCACCGCCAGGCGCAGCCGCCGCGCCTCGGGCACGACGATGTACGGCACGGCGCAGGCCACAAGACCGTCGAGGAGGACGACGCTGCCGTCCGGCCGCTCGGCGAGGACACGGGCCAGCTCCGCTCGTGCCTCGGGGTCCGGCTGCGGCCAGCTGCCCGCGACGGCGTGCTCGTGGACCTGCCAGCCGGCGCCCGGCAGGTCCCGGCACACCCGGCGGTCATAGGTGTTGCCACCGCTCGGCGCGGCCGGATCGGCCACGCCACCGGGCATGACGAAGTGCATGGAGCGCGGGTCCGTCGTGGTGGCGTCGGCGCGGCTCATCGGGCGCGCTCTCACAGATCCCGCTCGTAACTCGCCCAGGCGATATGCGACTCGTGCAGCGTGACCGTCAGCCCCGAAAGCCCCCGTGCACCCTCGCCCAGCTCCCCGGCGGCCACCCGGTCGGCGAGGCGGTCGGCGATGACCTTGGCCAGGAACTCCGTACTGGTGTTGATGCCCGCGAAGGCGGGGTCCTCGTCGAGGTTGCGGTAGTTCAGCTCGCCGACGACCGCATTCAGCTGCTGGGTGGCGAGGCCGATGTCGACCACGATGTTGTCGGCGTCCAGTTCGGCGCGCCGGAAGGTGGCGTCCACCAGGAACGTCGCCCCGTGCAGGCGCTGCGCGGGCCCGAAGACCTCTCCGCGGAAGCTGTGAGCGATCATCAGGTGATCACGAACGGTGATGCTGAACAACGAACGACCCTCCAGGTACGGCACGGCTGCTTGCGGCCCTCGACCGGGCCACGTCATGTAGTACGGCCCACCCGTCGACCTGGTTCAGAGCCGCGCTGGATTGTGCCGGATCCTGCCGGATTATCCTGACTGCTGCGAGCGTTCAGACCGCTCTTCGGACCGTTCGGACCGCTCAACCGACTCTTCGGACCGCTCAGGCCGATGTCGGACCGCTCAGGCCGACCCGTACCGCACACGGTGGCACAACCCCGGCAGCTCCCCGGACGCGAGGCGGGGCAGCACCTCCGGCAGCTCCTCGAAGGCGCACTCCCCGGTCACCAGCGCGTCGAGAGCGGGGTCGGCCAGCAGCTCCAGCGCCAGCGCCAGCCGGTCGGCGAAGGTGCGGCGCGAGCCCCGGGCCGGGGACACCGTCCCCACCTGGCTGCTGCGCACGACCAGACGGCGGGAGTGGAAAGCCTCGCCCAGCGGCAGGCTGACCCGCCGGTCGCCGTACCAGCTCAGCTCCAGGACCGTCCCCTCCGGCGCGAGGAGTTCGAGGGCGCGCGCGAGCCCGGCCTCGGTGGCGCTGGCGTGGACGACGAGATCACAGTCGCCCGCGGCCTCCTCGGGGAGCGCGAAGTCGACGCCCAGGGCCTCCGCGACCCCGGCGCGCGCGGGGTTCGCGTCGACCAGCTGGACGCGTACGGCCGGAAACCGGGCGAGCACGGCGGCCACGCTCGCGCCGACCATCCCGGCCCCGATCACCGCGATCCGGTCGCCGATCAACGGCGCCGCGTCCCACAGGGCGTTCACCGCCGTCTCCACCGTCCCGGCCAGCACGGCCCGCGCCGCCGGCACGGTCTCCGGCACCGGGGTGACGGCGCTCGCCGGGACGACAAACCGCGTCTGGTGTGGATACAGGCTGAAGACCGTACGGCCCAGCAGCGCGGCCGGGCCCTCCTCCACCACGCCGACGTTGAGATAGCCGTACTTGACCGGACCGGGGAACTCGCCCTCCTGGAACGGGGCCCGCATCGTGGCGTACTGGCTCTCCGGCACCCCGCCGCGGAAGACCAGGGTCTCCGTCCCCCGGCTCACCCCGGAGAACAGGGCGCGCACCACGACGTCGTCGGTGCCGGGCACCGGCAGCGGGACCTCCCGTACCTCGCCGTGGCCGGGTGAGCGGAGCCAGAAGGCGCGGGCGACGCGCTCCATCGACGTCCTCCAGAAAGATCGGGCCTGACAACGGGCTGAACACTTTGCCCGTCACGTACGTACTGACCATTACCAAGCCGCGAACACGGTACGCGGCACTCAACGACTCCGCCACAACAGCCGGAGGGTGCACGGTGGCTGCCCTGAACAACACATACGACACGACGCTGTTGCGGCAGGAGACGGCGGTGGGAGCGGTCGCACAGATACTCCTGCTGACACTTCTGGGCACCGCGCTCGGCCTGGGGCCCGCCGGCTGGCTGACGGGCCTGGCGTTCGCGTTCGCCACCTGGGCCGTGCTGACGCGCGCCGTGTGCCGCTCCTGGCTCAGGTCCTTCGGCGCCGCCAACCGCGTCACCCTGGCCCGCGCCACGCTGGTGGGGGGTGTGACCGCGCTGGTCGCCGACTCCTTCCAGAGCCCGCCCCGCGTCCCGGCCCTCGTCGCCCTCACCACGGTGGCGCTGATCCTCGACGCCGTCGACGGCAAGGTCGCCCGGCGCACCGGAACGGCGTCCCCCCTGGGGGCACGCTTCGACATGGAGGTCGACGCCTTCCTCATCCTGGTGCTCAGCGTCTACGTGGCCACCTCGCTGGGCCCGTGGGTGCTCACCATCGGCGCCATGCGCTACGCCTTCGTCGCGGCCGCCCGCGGCCTGCCCTGGCTGAACGAGCCACTGCCAGTGAACACCGCCCGCAAGGCGGTGGCCGCGCTCCAGGGAATCGCCCTGCTGGTGGCCGCCTCCGAGCTCCTACCGCACGTGGCGTCGCTCGCGGTGGTGCTGGTGGCGCTGGCGCTGCTCATCTGGTCCTTCGCACGCGACATCAGGTGGCTGTGGCAGACGAGGACCCGTCAGGACGCCACCGGTCGGCCCGCCAGCGTGGTCCGGCGTATGACCCACGCGGACGCCTGACGCGTGCGGCCACGTCGTGGCCTCGGCGGGCCCCTGGCTGGTTGGTGCCGTCCGCGCGGGAGGCATGAGGCAGGATGGCAGACCGCGTCAGGGCCCGGCACAACAGCCTCGGCGCAGCCCGACATCCCAGGCACGAGCAGGTGACACGGTGACAAGACAGCACTCCGAACTCCCCGGTAGACCCCGCCGCGAGCGCGCACCCGGACCGCGGCCCACCGCCCTGTGCGGCCGGAGCTGCCGCACATCGCGGCACGCTTCGCGGCGTACGGGGAGCGGCCGGTGACCCGCGCGCTCACCCTGCACGACCTCATCGTCGTCTGCGCCGCGTTGGCCGGGGGCCTGGCGATGGTCCTGTTGTCCCGTATGGCGCTGCGCTGGCTGGGGGAGCGGGCGCGCCGGACCCGGTGGACCGGCGACGACATCATCGTCGACGCGCTGCGTACCATCGCCCCCTGGGCGTCCCTCGTCGCGGGTGTGTCCGGGGCGGCCGCGGCCCTGCCACTGACCAGGGCCATCGACGACAGCGTCCACCAGGTGATGACCGCCGTGCTCATCCTGGCCACCACCATCGCCGTGGCCCGCGTGGTCGCCGATCTGGTGCGCAACCAGGCGCTGTCGCGGTCGGGAGTGGCGGGCAGCGCCACCATTTTCGTCAACATCACCCGCATCGCGGTGCTGGCGATGGGTGTCCTCATCCTGCTGGAAACGCTCGGCATCTCGATCGCCCCGCTGCTCACCGCGCTCGGCGTGGGCGGCCTCGCGGTCGCCCTGGCGCTCCAGGACACGCTGGCCAACCTCTTCGCGGGCGTCCACATCCTCGCCTCCAAGACGGTGCAGCCCGGCCACTACATCCGGCTCGGCAGCGGTGAGGAGGGTTACGTCGTCGACATCAACTGGCGTAACACCACGGTGCGTCAGCTCCCGGACAACCTGGTGATCATCCCGAACGCCAAGCTCGCCGGAGCCATCACCACCAATTACAATCAGCCCGAAGAGCAGATGTCGATCATGATCCAGGCGAGGGTCGACTACGACAGCGACCTCGAACAGGTCGAGCGGGTGAGCCTCGACGTCGCCGAAGAGGTGATGGCCGAGGTGTCCGGCGGCGTCCCGGACCATGAACCTGCCGTCCGGTTCCACACCTTCGGGGAAGCCGGTATCGACTTCTCGGTCATCCTGCGTGTCCAGGAATTCAGCGACCAGTTCCTGATCAAACATGAATTCCTCAAGCGGCTCCACCAGCGCTACCGGGCCGAGGGCATCGAGATCCCCCTGCCGGTGCGCACCGTCGTCCTGCAGCAGCCGGGCCAGATTCCGCTTCCAGGCCCCCGTACCCCGGAGGCCGTTCCGGGGGCCGGGGTGAAGTCATCGGTGTCGATGTCGAAGACCCCTCACTGAGCGGCGCCGCCGGATCGTTTCGCCATGTCGGATGCCGGGTCCTCAGCGGTACTGAGGACCCGGCGGGCTCGAATGCCGTACGGGCCCGTGGGCCCTGATGTGGTCGTGAGAAGATCCTTTTCGCCGTGTGCGCCGGCTTTGACGTGGAGGTGACCATGTACGCGATATCCCTGGGCGACGACGGTGCGGAGCTGCGCCCGCTCGAGCCCTGGCGGGCCGAGGAGTTCCTGGCCCATATGGACCGAGGACGGGAGCTGATCGGGCAGTTCATCGGGCTGGCCGACCGTGTAACGGACCTGGCGTCGAGCCGTGCGTATCTCCAGGCCTACGCGGAGAAGACCGCGGCCGACGCCGGGCGGATCTACGGCATCTGGGCGAACGGGGAACTGGTCGGCGGAGTCCTCTTCAGGACGATGGACCTGGCACAGGGCACCGCCGAGGCGGGCTGCTGGCTGGAGCCGTCGGCGGTCGGCAAGGGGCTGGTGACCCGAGCCGCGCGCGTGATCATCGACTGGGCCATCGAGGAGCGGGGCGTCCACCGCGTGGAGTGGCGGGCCGCGACAGGGAACAGGGCCAGCGTCGCCGTGGCCCAGCGCCTGGGGATGACGCAGGACGGCGTGCTGCGCGGGAACTTCCTGTACCGGGGCAAGCGCCACGACATCGAGATCTGGTCGGTCCTGGCCCCGGAGTGGCGGGCCGCAAAACAAGCCCCGTCGTAGACACCGCGCCCCTGCCCCCGTTCGCCCCCGCGGCTGACGTTCCTCGTCATTCACCCCCAGTATCCCAGTTCGGTAACGCTGCCCCCTTCATGTCGGTCCGCCCGTAGTGTGAGCGTCCTCGCCGGGACCAGGGGGGTGCCCGGCCATAGGGGAGGACGTTTCTTGTTGCCCACCCGCACTCTCGCCGCCGTCATAGCCACCGCGGCCGCAGCCGGCATCGCCCTGCTGCCCACCCAGGCGCAGGCCGCGGGCTCGATCCACCTGTACAAGGTCTATTACGACAGCCCCGGAAGCGACACCCGCTCCAACCCGAGCCTGAACGCCGAGTACGTACAGATCCGGAACACCACGGGTGCCGCCGTTCAGCTCAAGGGCTATACGGTCCGGGACAACACCGGCTACACCTTCACCTTCCCCTCGTACAAGATTGGTGCGGGGAAGACGGTGACGATTCACACCGGTAAGGGCACCCAGAGCGCCGGTCATGTCTACTGGGGGCGCGGAAATTACGTGTGGAACAACGACAAGGACACCGTGACCTTGCGGAAGCCGTCCGGTGCCTTCCGTGATTCGTGTCCGTACAACAGCACTCGCTACGACTACAAGATGTGCTGATCCAGGCCCGGTCCGGCGCCCCGACTCATGCCGAGGCCGGGGCGCCGGCGCCTGCGTGCCCGCGGCACGCGCCCGGGCGTGGTCAGGAGTCGTCGTGTTCGGTTCCGCCGAAGAAGTGCAGCTGCCCCTGCCAGCGGATCGGCTGGCCGGCCGGCAGAGGATCGTGCCCCAGATCGGGCAGGGGCACCTGTGACCAGTCGATGAACGGCCGCCCCTCGGCCGTCCGGTGAATCGCCTCGCGCAACTCGAATCCCTTGTCGGCGCTGCCGCGGACATGGGTCCATATGCCGCACTCGTGGTCCAGGCTGTGGTCGAGGCCGGCCAGCCATGTCTCGAGACAGCCCTCCGCCGCGCCGCGGACGGAGGACGGATCGCTGAGCAGCCAGACCCAGCCCTTGGTGCTACCGCTGTGCCCGATGAGATGGGTCATCTCCAGCAGATGGAAGCCGTGCGGATGGTGGGTGATGAGTCCGCCCGGCGGCTCGGGGAGCTCGACGTCCTCCAGGTGTTCTATGCGGGCCTTCGCGATGTGGTCATAGGGATCGATGCGCAGTACGTCCCGATAGGCATCCGCCGCGGCCTCATGCTCGCCCAGCCAGTGCAGCGCACACGCGCGCGAAAAGGCCACCAGGTTGTCGGACCCCTGCACGGCGAGCGTGCGTTCCGCCGCCCGCACCACTTCGGCTGCCAGTTCCCGGCCCTGCTCGTCCTCTTCATCCAAGTGGTGGTAGGTGCCGACCGTACGCCGTGCGCAGCCGCGCAGGTCGTCCCGGGCGCGGCGGAGGTGGGGTGCGGTTCGGTGATCCGGCGACCGTCGGCGTGGCGCTGCGGGTCCTCGGGCCCGCAGACAGGATCGCGCCGGATCAGGGCGGGGTGAAGAGAGCGGGAAAGCGCGGGGCCAGCCAGGGCTTGCGGCCCCAGGCCAGGACGCGTCCCCAGGCGAGGGCGCCCCATGGGCCGAGGCGGCCCAGCGCCACCAGGAGAAAGGCGACCGGCTCCATGAGGATCGTGCAGTCCGGGCGGCCCGGCGGCCGTGGATCGACGGCCACCGCGCCGTCGGCGAACGTGGCGCCGAAGCGCGCGCCGCCCCCGAGGCGGAGTGCGTAGCGGGCCGTGTGCCCGGCGGCGGCGGGGCTGACGACCCGGTCCATCGCCACCATCAGGAACGGCAGGCACAGTTCGGCTCGGGCACGGCTGACCATATGCGGACGGCCCAGCGCACGGGCGAGGTCATAACCGTGGCCGAGCATATGCGTCAGCAGATACGACCCCAGTACGTCCATGCTCATCGGGCCCATGGGGCTGACCAGTTCGCCGTGCGCCGCGGGCTGCCTGGCCGCCACCTCGAGGAACGCGTCGGCCTGCGCCACGATCATGGCTGCCAGCGGCCCGGCGCCGCGCTCGGTGAACGCCGCGAGCGCGACCTCGTTGGCCTCGGCCAGCCCGCCCGGCGTGCCATCGCCGTACGGGCGCGACTTCCCGGCCGCGACGTCCGCCATCAGCTCATTGGCCTGCGCCAGATGTGCCGCCACCTCCCCGACCGACCACCGCGACCCGGGCACCGGCGCCCCCGTGTCGGCCGCGCCGCGCAACAGCACGGCGATATCCCCGGCGGTGGCGCGTATCGCCTCGCCCAGTCCCGCGGGCCGCAAGCCCCCGATGTCCCGCTCACTCACGGATCCCACCGCTCTCCCTCATCCAGCCGGACCGCTCCCCGGCGCGTACCCACTCCTCCCACACATGGCCCGAGACCGCTACCGGCTGGACGTATAAAGGAACCGCGCGTGGACTCGAGGGACCGGGAGGGTCGGCCATGGGCGTATGGGGCAGGGCGCTTGATGCCGCGGGGATCAGCGATCGGACGTTGCGTGACGACTACGCGCGCCAGCGGAAACTGGTCGCGAGATACCGACGCAGTTCCTATCTCGCGGCGCGCATGCTTCTGCCCCGGCCGCTGCTGCCGCATCTGATCACGGCGATCGCCTTTATGCACCACACCGACAACCTCCTCGACAGCGGCCCCGAGGCCGAGCGCCCCGCGGCCTACGCACGGTGGGAGAAGGAAGTCCGCGAGGGCCTGGCCGCCGGTGAAAGCGATCACCCGGCCATCCGGCCGCTGCTGTACACCGTCTCCGCCCACCCCGACTTCCGCGCCCGCGTCGAGGACTTCCTCGACGCGGCGGCCACAGAGCTGGAGTTCACCGGCTTCGCCACCGAAGCGGACTATCAGCGCTACGTCGACCAGTACGCGCTGCCCGCGTTCATGCTGATCGCGGGTCTGATCGCCGGGGATGACCCTCCGTCGGGCTACCGCGAGGCGTGCCGTACGTATATCGACGGCAGTCAGCGCCTCGACTTCGCCAACGACCTGTCCGAAGACCTCTCCGAGGGGCGCCTCAACCTCGTGCGCAGCACGCTCGCCGCCCACGGTGTCACCCGCGCCGATCTGGAGAGTGCCCGGGACACTCCCGGAACCCGGAGCCTTCTCGAACGCCTCCTCGGCCAGGCCCGTCAGAGCCTGGCCGCGAGCCGGAGCCTGGTCGATCTCGCACCGGCCGAGGGCCGCCCACTGTTCCGTGCCGTGATCGAAATCGAGGACCTGACCGCCATCGCGGCCACCGCCAAGGGCCCCGCCCTGCTCCACGCCCCCGCCCGTCCACCCGCGCAGGCCATCGCGCGCGTGCTCCTCCGGGAGCGCCGCCATGTCCGCCGGCTGCGCGGCCCTGCGGGTCTGTGACGAGCGTCAGGCTCCAAGGTTCGAACGCGTACTCCCTGGCGTTCAGCCCGGACGGCAAGTCGCTGGCCGCCAGCCCTGACGCCCCGGCCCATCCCTGCCGTGTGGCCACTACGCGGTTTCCACCTGCCCGTCCCGCGCCTCCCGTGGTTCTTCCGGCTCTTCCTGGAGGTCCTTCGGCCCCGCTTCCCGGAAACGCAGCCCCACGACACTCACGGCGAACCCGACGAGGGCCAGTGCGGCGGTCCAGAGCGTGGCCGCGTACATCGCGTCCAGGAAGGCGCGGTCGGCCGTCTCCGCCAGTTGCGGCAGCCGTAAGGAATGCGCCAGCGAGCGTGCCGCCTCGGCCGAGGTCCGGGCCTGCTCCTCGGGACCGGGCGGCAGCCCCCGCGGACCGCCGGGCAGCGTGGCATCGGCCATCCGCTCCCGGTACACCCCGGAGAGGACCGAGCCGGCCATCGCCACCCCGAGTGTCCCGCCCACCTGCCGCGTAACGCTGTTGACGGCGGATCCGGCGCCCGCGAGATGCTGTGGCACCGCGCTCATCATCACGGCGGTGACCGGTGTGCCGATCAGGCCCATGCCGAATCCCTGCACCAGCAGCAGTGCGGCGATGGTCGGGACCGGGGTCCGCTCGTCGAACCACAGATAGGCGAGGTACGTGGCCGCGGTGATCAGTATTCCGGCCGCGACCGTCCACCGGGCCGACAGCCGCCGGCTCATCGCCGGGGACGCCTGACTGCCCAGGACGATGCCGACCGCGGCGGCGATCATCACGGTTCCGGCGCGCGCGGGGGAGAGCCCCAAGGGCCCCTGGAGATAGAAGGCCGCGTAGAACAGATGGCCGGCCAGCGCCATGAACGCGAGCAGCAGCACCACGCTCCCGGCCGTGAACCCGGGCTGCCGGAAGAGCCGCACATCCAGGCTGGGCGCCGGGGATCTGCGCTGACCGGCTACGAAGGCGGCCAGCAGCGCGCCGCCCAGCAGCAGCGGAAGCAGGACGTGCGGCCCGTACCAGGTCTCCCCGTTGCCCAGCTCGATGACCCCGTAGACCAGGCCACCGAGACCGAGCACCGACAGGGCAAGACCCGGCAGATCGAGCACCTGCCGCCGTGCGCCGCCCAGTTCGGGAACGACGGCCACCACTCCGGCCAGACACAGGGCGACAATCGGCACATTGACCAGGAACACCGACCCCCACCAGAAGTGGCTGAGCAGCGCCCCGCCGGCGACCGGGCCGACGGCCACGCCGAGGCCGCTGGACGAGCTCCAGATCGCGATCGCACGGGTGCGCTTCTCCGCCGGGGTGCTCCGTACGATGATCGCCAGTGTCGCGGGCATCAGCAGCGCACTGCCGGCGCCCATGAAGCCGCGCGCCACGATGAGCCAGGCCGGACTTCCGGCGAACGCACCGGCACCGGAGGCGGCGCCGAACAGCGCCAGACCGGCGAGCAGGGTGGTACGGGGACCGAAGCGGTCGGCCAGCGCGCCGCCCGCGAAGAGGGTGCCGGCGAAGACCAGGGTGTAGGCGCTCGCCACCCACTCCAGTTCGGCGGGGGTCGCGCCCAGGCCCCGGTCCGGATCGGCCAGGGTGGTGACGGCGACATTGAGGATCGAGGTGTCCAGCCAGATCAGCATCTGGGCGCAGATCACGACCAGGACGACGGCCCACGACCGGGACGGGGCGGCTCTGGTCATTCCGCGCCCAGCCCGTCGCGCCAGCTCGGCCGCAGCGGCTTCCAGCCCAGCGCCGTACGCGCCCGGCCGCCCGCCGCCCCGCGCGCCGCGGTGAGCTGATGGGTGATGAACCAGCCGAGCAGCCGGGGCGCGAGCGCGGCCGGGATCGTGCGTGGCGGCGGGCCGCCCAGCGCTCGGGCGTAGGCCGGAAGCCACTGCGCGGCCGGGGCCGGCTCGTCGTCCGTCACATGGAAGACGCCGGTGGCGTCCGACTCGACGGCGGCGACGGTGGCCGCCACCGCGTCTTCCACATGCAGGAACGAGGTGATCCCGGACGCGCCCTCGGGGAGCGGGAGCCGGCCGGCCAGCACCGCCTGTCCGGTCCCGCCGGTACGGGCGTACGCGGTTCCGGCGCCGTACAGCGTGCCGTACCGCAGCACCACGCCCGCGAGGTCGGGGCTGTCCAGGACCAGCCGTTCCAGCTCGGCGACGGCCCGTACGGTCGCCGCCCAGCCGGGGTCGGGGGCGTCCACGTACAGCGGCGCGTCCTCGTCGAGGACCGGATCCCCGGCCGGCGCGGCGGCGAACGCGATGCTCTGCGCGACCAGCCGCCGGGCCCCGACCGCGCGGGCCGCCGCGACCAGATGGGCGGTGCCCTCGGTACGCAGCCGCGCGGTCAGCGCGAAGGCCTCCGCGGGGTCGTCGCGTAACAGCCGCAGCGCCGTCATCTGGTGGACGACCACCTCGGGCCTGGCGGCCGAGACCGCCGACAGCAGGGCCTGTTGGTCAAGGGCGTCGGCGACCACGACCGTGTCGGCGTCTTCGTTCAGGGCCTTCGCCCGGGACTCCTCCCGTACCAGCGCGCTCACCTGGTGGCCCCGCGCCCGCAGCGCGCCCACCAGCGGGTGTCCGATCACTCCGGTCGCCCCGGCGACAAGTATCCGCAACGGTCAGCCCTCCGCACCGGGAGAAAGGGGTGTGCCCACCCGCATCAGCAGGTGGCACGCCGCATCGCCCTCCCGCAGACAACTCGTGGCCCGGTTCTCCGACAGGGGCACGCCGAGCCCTTCGGACCAGCCCGCGTGGACGTCGGTGCACGGGCACTGGTAGCCCTCCAGCGAACCGGCCATCCGCACCATGGTGATGGCGAAGTTCCGCCGCAGCGTGAGCACGATCAGATCGTCCCCGGCCACCTCGGTGGAGGCGTTGCGCAGCTCTCGCGGGAACATCCGGTCGCCGCACTCGTCGTACCGGCGGCGCAGCTCCTCCAGGTCCTTGGCGCCGTCACCGCTGTCGGGCAGCGCGCCGCTCCACCGGGCGACCTGCTGCCCGACCTTGAGGGCGATCTTGCGCATCGCCTCGGCGTTGATCTCGTTCGCGACCTGCTGTCCGAACCGCTTGGCCACCCCCTGATACCAGTTGGCGTCGTGCTGCCACCACAGCCGGTATGCCTCCAGTGTCCGGGCGCGGTGGTTGACCCCGTCTTCACCCGTACTCATATGTGCTCCTTGGCCGCGAACCTGTCGCGTATCACTCGTTTGAGAACCTTGCCCGTGGCGCCCTTTGCCACGTCGTCGGGCTTCATCCGCAGGGCCCGCGTCACCGGGGGGAATCCGGCATCGGCGAGGGCGGTGTTGACCCGTCCGGTCCACGTCTCATCGCGGTCGCCGTCGCTGCCGTCGTCGCCGTCGCTGTCGTCCGCGAGCTGGAGCAGCGCGTACGCCTCGGCCTCTCCGTCGCCGTCCCAGTCCGCCCGTACCCCCTTCGGGGCGACCCCGACGAGCGTGCAGTCGGCCAGCTCGGGCAGCTCCCGCAGCAGCAACTCCTCGGTACGGGTGCTGAACAGGATTCCGTTCCGGGTGCGGATGGCGTCCGGGGCACGGTCGAGGTGGTAGAAGTTGCCTTCCTCGTCCTGGTAGGCGAGGTCCCCGGTGAGCCAGTAGCCGCCCAGCCGCAGCCGGTGGAAGGTCAGCGAGTCGTTCCAGTACCCCGGGGTGAGCGTGGGCGACTTCAGCCCCAGGCGGCCGACCTGCCCGGGCGGCAGCGGGGTGCCGTCCTCGCCGAGCACGGCGGCCTGGGCGAAGCTGATCGGCTTGCCGACGCAGCGCGAGTAGGCCGAGGTGTCCTTGGTGTGCCGGTTGTGGAAGACCGAGTAGCCGGCTTCCGACGAGCCGAGCCCGTCGACGAAGACCGAGCCCTCGACCCGGGTACGGCGCAGGTCCCTGCCGATCCGCTCATGGCGGCCGTGCTGGACCAGGGCCCGGATATGCGCCTCGTGCGCGGCGTCCCCGGTGTTGAACCAGACCTGCACACTGGACAGGTCCCGGGCCCCCAGGTCGGCCGCGGCCATCTCGCCGAAGGTCGCCGCGAAGGCCAGCACCGTACTTGGCCGGAACTTCTCGATGGCGTCCAGCACATCGGCGCCGCGCTGGCTGGAGAGCAGTTTGATGTGCGCGCGCAGCAGCAGGCAGTACAGCAGCGTCGCCACCGCGGCGTTGTGCGCGCCCGGCAGCCCCACCAGCGTGCGCTCCATATCGGCGCCGGTGGAGTAGCGGAGCCGGTGCACCTGTGCGTACATCAGCGTCCGGTGGGTGTGCGGCACGCCCTTGGGCATCCCGGTGGTGCCCGAGGAGTGGGAGATGATCACCGGGTCGGTCGGGTCGTGCCGGTACGGGTAGGACCGGGGCAGCAACTCGCGGTGGGTCGGCCGGATCTCGGCGGCGGTCACGCAGAAACCCAGCCCGGACCCGGACAGCACGGCATGGTGGTCGTGGTCGGTGAAGGCGCCCACCGCGCCCTGTCCGCGTACGTACTCCTGGGCGATCTCCGGGGGCAGATTGCCGTTGACGAACGACGGGATGGCGCCGAGGGACGTCAGCGCCAGGAAGTTCACCGCGAACTCGGTGCTGGAGGCGGTGTGCACGGCGACCGGATCGCGGGGCCGCACGCCCTGGGCGGCGTACCAGCCCGCGTAGGTCTCGACCGCCTCGTCCAGCTGACCGAGCGTCAGCGTCTCGGGGCGGCTGCCGTCCGGTGCCTGCCAGCTGCCGTCCGTCCACAGCACGGGCTCGTCGAGTGGGCGGCCGTACGCCTTCAGGCGGTGCAGGACATTGCCGGCACCGAGCTCGGTGTCGGAGCAGATCCGCGCCCGCTCCTGCCTAGTGATGAGCATGGGTCTCCCTGTCGTCCCTTACGGCGTGCGCGTCCGTCGGCGCGCTCTGGGGAGTTTCCGTGTCGGCGGTGAGCCGGAACGCGGTGCGGCCGCCCCGCGCGCCCGGCTCCGTCACCAGGAGGTGACTGCCGCTGTCCCGCAGCAGCCGCCGGTGGGCGGCGGCCAGGTCGAACAGGCCCACGATGTTTCCGGGATGCCCGGGGGCCTCGGTGCCGACTGCCTCGCCGTGGGTGGCGTGGTCGGCGTCGTACGCCTCGGCCGACCGGAGCGAGACCGGTGCCTCGGCGCCCGGCCGGCCGAGCAGCACCGCCGCAGCCAGCCCGGCGGGCGTCGACAGGGGCGGGACGGGGCGGCCGCTGTCGACGGCCAGTTCCCGGTACGCGGCGGCCACCCTTGCCCAGCCATCGGCCGGGGGGACCCCCTCCTCACGGCGTTCTCCGCCGCCCAGCTCGACACCCAGCACCAGGACCCGGTCCAGCTCCGGGTCCTCCAGCAGCAGATCCGCCATGGCCAGCAGCTCGGTCACCGGATCGTCAAGGGTGGAGAGGCTGAACGTCTGCCCGGTGATCCCGAACTCCCGGCTCGTATAGCCCAGTACGGAGTTGGCGGTGGCCTGCATGAACAGCAGCGGATTGTGCACCTGCCCGGAGACCATCCGCCGACTGGCCAGATCCGCGGTGGTGGTGTCGCCCATCAGACTGGCCAGCGCCACGGCGGTACGTGAGCCGTCCCCGGGCCGTTCGGTGAGGCACTGCCGGCTGACCTCGTACGCCAGCGGGCTGAACGACGACTCCACGAAACCGGGCAGCCGCGGCAGCGGGAGGTCGTCGTCCCGCCCGGTGCCGAGCGTCGCGGTGGCGGTGGCGAGGATGCCCAAGGGAGAGCGGAGTACCGTCTTCTCGGTCTTCACGGCCGCTCCAGCACGAGTGCGGTGTTGGCGCCCCCGAAGGCGGCGTTGACGGTGAGGGCCCGGCGCAGATCGGCCGTACGCGGCTGGTTCGGCACATAGTCCAGGTCGCACTCCGGGGCCGAGCGGGTGAACCCGGCGGTCGGCGGCAGTACGCCGTCCAGCAGGGCCAGCATCGTGATCACGAACTCCACCACGCCCGCGGCCTCCAGGAGATGGCCGGTGGTGCTCTTGGTGGAGCTGATGGGTATGGCCTCGGCCCGCTCGGGGAAGGCGGTCCGCAGTCCGCGGGTCTCCGCCCCGTCGTTGTACTTGGTGCCGGTCCCATGGGCGTTGACATAGCCGAGGCCCGCCCCGTCCGGGTCCCCGGCGCGCCGCATCGCCTGCCGTGCCGCGCGTGCCAGCCCGACACCCTCCGGATGCGGTTGGGCGATGTGGTGGGTGTCCGTGGCCGCGCCCCAGCCCACCACGGTGGCCAGCGGCCGGGCACCGCGGCGCCGGGCGTGTTCGGCGGACTCCAGCACGACGGCCGCCACCCCGTCGCCCAGCAGCAGTCCACTGCGGTCGGCACTGAACGGGCGCACCGCGCCGTCGCGGGACAGCGCCCGCCCGGAGTCGAACTTGGCGAAGGTCTCCTCCTCCACCAGGTATCCACCCGCGCAGACCGCCGCGTCGATCCGGCCCGAGGAGATCAGCCGGCAGGCATGGATGATCGCCGCGGCGGAGGCGACACAGGCGTTGGTGAAGGTGAGCCGTGGCCCGGCCAGCGCGAGCCGCGCGGCCAGCAGTTCGGCGAGGTGCGCGGGCACGGCGTCGGCGGCCCGCTCCGCCGCCCCGGCCGCGGTGTGTGGGGCCGCTTCCACGTCCTGCCGGCGCCCGGGCGTGGCGCCGGCGGCGGTTCGCCAGTGGCGGGTGATGCTGGTGCAGTCGCCGGCGACGCCGAGCAGCACCGCCGCCTGCGTACCCGGCCGGAGGCCCGCCATGTCGACGGCTTCCGTGCCGCACTGCGCGAGCGCATGGCGCAGCGCCCAGTCCTCGACCGCGTCGGGTCCGTCCGGGGCGACGCCCGCCATCGGCGTACGGTACGGGCCGGTGTCGAACCTCGTGGTGGCGCGGAACGAGGGGACTCCCGCGAACACCCCGCGCCGTAGGGCCTCGGCGCCGGTGCCGAACGCGGTGCGCACACCGAAACCGGTCACCGTCACCTCACCGGTCATCGCGGCCGCCCTCTGCCGCCCTCTCCTGGGGCCGGTCCGTCTGTGCGGCGCGCAGATACGCGGTGAGCCGCCGCAGCGAGGTCAGCCCGACGACGTCCTCGTCGCTGGGTTCCACGACCAGGCCGTAGCGCTCCTCCACCACATGAAGCAGCCACACCAACCCGAGGGAGTCCAGTACCAGTTCGGCGTCCTCGTCGAGCTCGGCGGGCACCGCCGGGAAGACCCTGCGGTCCGACAGCAGCTCCCGGACGGTGTCGGTGGTGATGGGGGACAGGGCAAGACCGCCGTCGCTCGCTGTGTCTCCCGCGCTCATGCCTTCGCACCGCGTCGGGCGACCTCGGCGACGAGTTGGCCGAGGTTCAGGGAGGCCAGCGGCTCGATGTCGGCGTCCGGGATCTCTACGCCGAACCGCGACTCCAGCCGCAGGGTGAGCTCGATCAGGCTCAGCGAGTCGAGCTCAAGCCCCTCGACGGTCACCGGGCTCTCGTCTGTGATGCCGTCGCGGCTCGTCAGGAGGCTCATCTCGTCGATGACCGTGGCCAGGACGAACTCGCGGATCTCGCCCTCCAGCGTTGGCGTGTCCATGAATGAAATCCTCACGTGAAAGAAAAGTTGTACGAAGGTGTGAACAGCCCCGGCCGGCTACCCTCCGACCGTCGCGGCCGCCTGCAGCGTGGCGGCCTGGCGCACCAGCTTCCCGTTGGACGTGCGGGGCAGGGTGTCCAGCAGCCGGATCACCCGCGGCAGCTTGTAGTCGGCAAGCCGCTCCCGGCACCAGCGCAGCAGCTCCTCGGCGGACGGGCGGTCGTCACCGGCGGTCAGCGCGACATAGGCCTCGGTCACGCCCTCGTGGACCAGAACCGCCTGCTCGACCCCCGGGTGCCCGCGGAGCACATTCTCGACCTCGGTGAGATCCACTTTGAGGCCGCCGATCACGACGAGGGAGTCGGCGCGGCCGCGCACCTGGACCGCCCCGGTGCCGTCCACCGTGGCCCGGTCCCTGGTGTGCAGCCAGCCGTCCGCGAACTGGGCGCCGCCCGAGTCGAAGAGATACGGCGAGTCCTCGAGCGCGACGTCGAGTTCGCCCCCGTGCTCACGGACCACCACACCCGGTACGGTCCGGCCGACCGACGGCCGCAGCGCGCCGCTGACGTCCATGGCGACCACACCGCTCTCCGTGGTCCCGTAGGACTCGCCGACCGGTACGCCGTACCGTTCGGTGAACCGTGCCGCGACCTCGGGGGGCATCATCTCGCCGCCCGACACCGCGACCCGCAGCTCGGGCAGTTCGGGGGGATCGATGGCGGCAGCGAGCAGTTCGTAGTGCATCGGCACCCCGAACAGGGCGGTGATCCGGTGGTCGACCGCCGTCCGCAGGATGTCGCGGGCCGAGACCCGGGGCGCGAAGACCACGGAGACACCGGCCGCCAGCGAGTGCAGCAGCCCGCCGATCAGACCGAAACTGTGCGCCGTCGAACTGAGCAGCAGCAGTCGGTCGCCCTCGCCGGGCATACCGCGGATCGAGGCGAACCGGTCCACTTCGGCCTCGATCGACCGGGCGGTCCTGCCGATCACCTTCGGCCGTCCGGTGGAGCCCGAGCTGAACTGGACCAGCCGGTGCCCGGTGGTGGCTGGTCGGCCGGTTCTTCGGCACTCGGTGACGATCTCGTACTCGGGCCGGAAGCCGGATGCCCCCTGGACGTTGGAACCGGCCCGGACCATGAACTGCGGTCGGCAGGAGGCGCAGAGAGCTTCCACTTCGGCCGGTTTGAGCCGGAAGTCGAAGAGCATCACCTGGGCACCGAGCCGCCACAGTGTGAGCAACACCTCGACCTGGGTGAAACTGGGCGGCGTCCGCAGGCCCACGGCGCTGCCCGGACCGATGCCGTATCCGGCGAACACCTCGGCCTGCTTGGCCACCCGCTCCCGTAACTCACCCCGTGAGATGGTCAGCTGCTTATGCGTCAGATAGGCGAGGTTGTCATTCCGCCCGTCGAACAGCCTCTGGATCACGGGTGCCATGCCTGTGGTGTCCATCAGAATTCCTTGCAGAACTCGCCGATCGGCAGGCCCACATGGCGCTTGTCCGTGGCCAGATAGCCGAGCAGTTCATCGCCGGTCCGCAGCTCGGTGACGTTGAGGACCTTCCCGCCCGGGCCGAGCACCCGTACATGCCAGTCGTCCTGCACGGTCAGGCTGACCAACTGCCCGTCCTCGGCGTGGGCGCGGATCTCCAGCAGCGGCCGGGACTCCAGCTTGGCGCGGCCGACCACGACCCGCCGGGTGCGGCCGTCGGCGCCGACCGCCAGCAGGGCGTGGCCGGAGCCCACCTCGCTCAGATAGCTGGTGCGGTTCTCGGGCCCGAGCGTGTACGAGTGCAGGGCGCCGGCGTTGACCCGGAACGGCCGGGTCGGCATGTACGGCAGCGGATGGGTTTCACTGCAGCAGAGGATGAACCCGGAGGAGTACGAGCCGACGAGGATGCCCTCGTCCTCCTCGAAGTGCGAGCAGGTGTCCACACAGACCCGGTCGCCGAGCCCGACGTGCTGGATGCTCTCCACGGTCAGCGTGGCCAGCTCCAACTGCGGTGTGGTGGCCTCCAGCAGCCGGGCCAGCGCGAACACCTCGTCGGCGGTGCGGGGCGGGTACAGGATGCCGTCCGAGCCGCGCTCCAGCACATCGAAGACGATGGCCGCCTCTTCCAGGTCGGCGACGGTGGTGAGCAGCTTGCCCTCGGCGGACTCGGCCGCGGCGAGCACGATCTCCAGCGGGATCTTGGTCGGGTCGGCGAAGTGGATGACGGTGTACGGCAGTGCCATGGCGCCCGCGCACGACAGCCGCAGGGTGCGGTCGTCGCGTACGTCGATGAAGCCCGCGGTGGGTGTGCCACTGGCGGCGCGGTTGTCCGCGGCGAGGCCGTCGAGCTCGTCCTGAGTGGTGAACGTCCGCAGCAGGACGTCCCATCCGGTGCCGGCCGGGGATGTGGTGGTGGCCGGGTATGCGATGGTGGCCTTCGCCTCCTTGGAATCCCCCTTGGTTTCCTTCGTCTCCTTGGCGCCGGGCTTCTTCGCGGTGTCCGTGGCCGGATCCCCGGGGATCAGCACCCGGGTGACGGTCGGGGGCAGCGTCGCAAGCAGCTCGGCATCGGTGGCCAGCACCCCGGCCATCCGGGTGTGGACGGCCGCGTCCACCACCGCTTGGAGCTGTGGCCCCGGGACTTCACGCAGATCGATCCATGCAAACCTCATGCGATACCTGCCACCATCGTCGAGTAATGGGCCATGTCATCGGTCCGTCCGTCGGGACGCGTTGCCGGTTCGGTGCCGTCACCGCCGCTGCCACTGCCGCCGTGTACGACCGCGGAGAGCCGGGACACCAGCGCGGCGGGTGAGGGGGAGGTGAAGACCCGGCGGCCGATGGCCAGCCCCCGACAGCCGGAGGCCATGACGGCGGTGCCGTATTCGATGAGGTCGGAGCCGTCCGGCGGGCCTCCGGCCGCCAGGATGGGGATGGGGCTGTTGGCCACCACCTCGGCCATCCGGTCGAGCGGCAGGGCGACGGAGGTCTTCACCATGTCGGCGCCCAGATCCGCGGCGACATTGGCCAGATGCGAGAGCAGGGCGGGATCGTGCGGGTTCTCGATCCGCGGGCCCCGGGGGTAGACCATCGCGATCAGCGGCATGCCCCACGCATCGCAGGAGCGGGCCACCGCCCCCAGATCGGCGAGCTGCTGTGCTTCCGTGTCCGACCCGATGTTCACATGCACGCTGACCGCGTCCGCACCGAGCCGCAACGCCTCCTCGACATCGCCGACCAGCACCTTGGCGTTGACATCGGCGGAGCAGGCGGTACTGGCGCTCAAGTGCACCACCAGGGCGCAGCTCTTGAGGATGTCCGGTGCGAGGGCACGGGCGCGTCCCTTGTGGACGACGATCCCGTCCGCCCCGCCGGCCACCAGCGCCCGCAGCAGATCGGCCCACTGGTCGGCGGGGACGATCGGGCCGTCCGACACGCTGTGGTCGAGTGGGACGAGCAGGTGTTTGTCGTCACCCGCCAACGACAGTCGTCTTAGGCGAAATAACTTGCCGTTTTTCATCATGGGTAATGCGCCTTCCATACCCAGAGGCCGCATGGCAAGGTCTGGCAGCGGCTTCGAGTGAAAATCCTGGAAAAGCGGAACTACGGCATCCCGTTGGGGCCTCCATGGCCGAAAAAGAGCGGTCATGAAACTTTCAAGTTCTTGCCCGCCTCAGCATTCACCGGGTGATCGCCCGTTGGCAAGGTGTGACTGCCTGGGAATTTTTACACCGAACCCCGCATACTTATTGGCCCTCGACCGGGTCGTTGGGGGTAGAGTCGTGGTCATGGTGGGTCGTTATGCGGAAAGTGGTGGGGGTGGTGCCGCATGGTGCGCTCTGTGCGACTTTTGGAGATGTGTCCACCCGTAGCCGCGGCGGACGTTTATGGCTGGTGAGCTGTGTAAAGAGGCGCTTATTCGTCTCCGGAACCCGCGACATCCCCCGGCTAAATCGGATGACCAGGCTTCCTTGTCGAAATCGAATTTCGGGGTTTAGAGTGACACCCCGCTCCGATTCGTGTTGCATGCGAGGCCGTCCCCATCTGGACCCGGACCGTTTGGTTCCGGGCATACCGGAAGTGAACCCCCATGCCCGATTCCCCCGCCAAGATCGCGCTCGAGACCGCCCGTCCCAGACCGGCCGTCGCACCACCGCCGGAACCGAAGAGCAAGGCAGCGCGGATCGCCGTCGCGAGCCTGATCGGCACCACGATCGAGTACTACGACTTCGCCGTGTACGGCACCGCCGCCGCGCTCGTCCTTGGCCCCGCCTTCTTCCCCTCCGGCAACGACACCGCCTCCTCCATGGCGGCGTTCCTCACGTTCGCCGCGGCCTTCCTGGCCCGCCCCCTCGGCGTCGTACTGTTCGGGACGATCGGTGACCGGCTGGGCCGCCGACGGGCCCTGGTCACCTCACTGTTGCTGATGGGCGTGGCAACGGTGGGCGTCGGACTGTTGCCGACCTATGAGACCGCGGGACTCCTCGCTCCCGTCCTGCTGGTGACGCTCCGGCTGCTGCAGGGCGTGAGCATGGGAGGCGAGTGGGGTGGCGCGGTGCTGCTCTCCGTGGAACACGCGCCACCCGGGCGCCGGGCGCTGTACGCGTCCATTCCCCAGGCCGGCCCCTCACTCGGCTTCCTGCTGTCCAGCGCCGTCATCCTGCCCACCCTCCACCTCGCGGGCCGGGACGGCTTCACCCATGGCGCCTGGCGGATCCCCTTCCTGCTCAGCACCGTCCTCGTCCTGATCGGCCTGTGGGTGCGTACGACGGTCTCCGAGTCACCCGTGTTCAGCCCGGCGGCCACACGTACAACACCTGCGCCGACGCCGGTGTCCCGCTTTCCGCTCGGTGTACTTCTCCAACAGCATCCCGGTCGGCTGCTGCTCGGCGTCGGCGCGGCGCTCGGTGGCTCAGCCGTCTACTACCTGACGATCGTCTACAGCATCTCGTACGGCCCGAAGTCACTCGACATCCCCCAGAACACGATGCTGACCGCCGCGAGCGTCGGTGCCGCGGCCGGAATCGCCATCACCGTCCCGGCCGCCAGGCTCGCCGACCGGGTCGGCCGCCGCCCGGTGATGCTGACCGGGGCCGTCGGCTGCGTGTTATGGGCCGTGCCCATGTACGCCTCGCTGAGCTCGCGCGACGCCCTGACGATCACCGGCGCCTATACGGTCGGACTCGTGTTGCTCGCGCTGATGTTCTCTCCGGTGGCGGCATTCCTGGCCGAACTGTTCCCCGCCCGGCTGCGCTACACCGGTGCCTCCGCGGCCTTCATCCTCGCCAACACCCTTGGTGGCGGCTTCGCCCCGTCCATCGCCACCTGGCTGAACAGCCAGTGGGATTCACCGCTCGTGCTCGGCTTCTACACCGGCGGGCTCTGTCTGGTGAGCCTCCTGTGCCTGCTGGCCCTGCCGGAGACCCGCGACTGCGAGTTCGACACGTAGACGGTCGGTGTCCGCTGTGCCTCCGCGCGGACACGAGCGAGGCCGAACTCGTCGGCCGCCCGCCCTGCGGGCGGCGATTACCGCAGGTGCTAGCGTGAAACGGATCCGGCCGGTCCGTCCGGCGAACCTGTGTCCTGACGGGGGACCTTCCGCCATGCGCCACCTTCCTCGCGTCGCCACGTTCGGCGCCCTCGCCGCCTCCGCCCTCCTCGCCCTCTCGGCCTGCTCCAGTGGCGGCTCGGACGACGCATCGTCCGATGCCGACGGGAAGAGCGGGAAGCAGAGCGGGCAGCAGCGCGCGAGCAGCAGCGGCTCGCCGGGAGCGAAGGCCACGTCGTCGCCGTCCGCCGGGGCGAGTGGTGCGGCCGATGGATCCGGCCCCGCCCAGCCCGTCACGTCCAAGGTCGAGGTCAGCATCAAGTCGTGCCAGCTGCGCGACGCGGCCAAGCTGTTCGCGGTCGTCCAGCTCGACAACGTGAACGGCTCGGCGGACTACGCCTACACCGTCAAGGTCCGCTTTCTGAACTCCGCGCACCCCGACAAGGCGGTCTACGCCACCCTCGCCGACCAGCCCGTCCAGGCCGGAGCCCGGAAGAGCGCGCTCGCGTCCGCCGCCTGGAAGGGCGACTCCGCCGCGATGCCGCAGACCTGCGAGGTGGCCAAGGCGACCAAGGTGAAGCTGGCCGGCTGACCCCGGCCGCGGCCGCGTGTGGTCGGGGTCGCGCCACGGAGTGTCGCCGCCGTCACCGGGACCCGTCCCGGTGACGGCGGCGAACAATGGCGAACGACCACGCCCGTTCCGCACCAGGGGGAGATCCGTGCGACGACGTCTCCACGTTTCGAGGGAATTGACGCTCGTGCGCGTCCCCCCGCTCAGGAAGGAAGACCCCACATGTCGCGTATGCGCGTCATCGTCCTCGCAGGCATCTCCGTGGCCGCCTCGACTGCCGCCCTCGTACTCCCCGCGCAGGCCGACGACTCCACCCGCCATGACGCCACCGCCGCCCGCTGCACCTACCCCGCTGATGTCCTCGACCTCACCAACTGGAAGATGACCCTCCCCACCGGCGACGACGAGGATCCGACCGAGATCACACAGCCCGAGCTCGCCACCTTCTCCGCCAAGCCCTGGTTCCGGGTCAACGGGGAGTGCGACGCGGTCCGATTCCGAGCCGCTGTCAACGGCGTGACGACGGGCGGCTCCAGCTACCCGCGTGCCGAGCTGCGGGAGATGACGGACGACGGGGAAGAGAAGGCCAGTTGGTCGACCACCGAGGGCACCCACACTCTGGTGGTCAAGGAAGCGTTCCTGGCCCTGCCCAACGACAAGCCGCATCTGGTCGGCGCCCAGGTCCATGGCGGCGACGACGATGTCACGGTCTTCCGCCTCGAGGGCCGCAAGCTCTACATCACCGACGGTGACGACTCCCGCCACCACCTCGTCACCGACGACTACGAGCTGGGCACCGAGTTCGAGGCCAAGTTCGTGGCGCGGGACGGGAAGATCGACGTGTACTACAACGGGCAGCGGGAGACCACGATCGCCCACGACGGCGACACCAACTACTTCAAGGCGGGGGCCTATACGCAGGCCAACTGTGGCAACTCGGACCCGTGTGACCGTGACAACTACGGCGAGGTCCAGATATCCAGTCTCAAGGTCACCCACTCCTAGTCAGGAGATCAAGGTGCCCATCACAACCTCCACAGAAGGTGATGATTTCTGGAGTGGTAGGTGAATCCCCTTCTCAACCGGCCACGCCCGGCGCGCCACGGACACCTACCGGGCCCGGGTTCACCCTCAAGAGCGCCGGAAACGCTGTGTGACTCATCCCGTACGCAGTAAGTTCGATCCGCGTGCCTGTAACAGCAGGGTCCGGTCTTGCGTGAGGGGAGAGTCGTTGTGCGCCGGGGGGAGAAAGTGGGCAAGTACCGGCTCACGAAGGGGCCCGTCGAGGGGGGAAGAGGGGCCGTCTGGTTCGCCGTCGACACGGAACTGGGCCGGCCCGTCGTCCTCAAACGGGCCCTGCTCGAGGACAACAGCCAGGCCGGCTTCGACCAACTGCTGGCCGAAGCACGCGCGCTGGCGAAGTTCAGCCATCCGCATGTGGTCACCCTTTACGACGCCGTCCGCGCGGGCAAGGGCAAGAAGGCCACGTTCTGGCTGGTGATGGAGCATGTGACCGGCGGGAGCCTGGACGTCCCGGTGAAGATGGCCCCGCAGCTCGCTGCGCACATCGGCGCGCAGATCGCGGCCGCGCTGGCGGCCCTGCACGCCAAGGGGATCGTGCACTGCGACGTCAAGCCCGGCAATATCGTGATCACTCACGACAGAGTGGCCAAGCTGGCCGACTTCGGCGCCGCGTATCGAGCGGACGGCAGTGAGACGATCACGCCCAACGGACCGATCAGCCTCACCCCGGCCTACGCCGCCCCCGAGGCGTTCCGGGCAGCGCCCGAGCGGGCGTCCGACGTGTTCTCCCTCGGTGCCACCCTGCACTGGCTGGTCACCGGGACTCCGCCGCTGCGCGGCCCCGGACGAGCGGTCCGGCTGGAGGCCATAGGCCCCCAGGTCGGACCGCTCGGCGGGATGCTCACCGCGATGCTCCAGCGCGACCCCAGGGCCCGTCCCACCGCCGTCGAATCGCTCACCGCGCTCGCGGGCATCGCGGGATCGCCGGACCAGCTCCCGGCCCTCCCGCTGACCTCGGTGACCAAGCCCTATACGGACACCGTCGCCGGCGTCGCGGACCCGCCGGGCGGACAGCGGCGCCGGACGACGACCCTCGTCCGGCGCCGCCCGCTGCTCACGGCCGGTGTCGCCGCCGGCACGGCGCTGGCCATCGCCGTGCCGTTCCTCGTGATGAACCTGGGGGACGAAGCGGACGCGGACAAAGCCACCCCGCCGACGGGCTCCGCGCGGAGCAGCGGCGCATCGGGCTTCATTGGCGACCCCCGCACGGCCGACCCTTGCGCCTTGCTGAACAGCTCCGTGTTCGATCGGTATGAAGTGGCCGAACTGAAGCGTGACGAGGGCAATTTCAACCGCTGCGACGTCAACCTGAAGGAGCGCGGCGAGAAGGTGGTGGGTGTCAGGGTGGAACTCGACGCCGACCCGCTGCCCGAGGCCGTGGCGAGGAAGGCCATGGGCAGGGTCACCGTCGCGGAATCCGGCGCCGACGGCAAGGAGTGCGTGCGGGCCATGGCCGTGACCGGCGCTCGCGACTACAGCCTTCGAGTCACCGCGGTCGCGAGAGAGCGTAAGAAGACCGAGGAGCCGCTGTGCGACACGGCCGATGTCGCCACGCGATACGCGGTCAAGGTGCTCAACGACGGTGAGATTCCCCGACGTCCGGCCTTCGCGTCCGATTCGCTGGCGCGCCAGGACGCGTGCACGCTGCTCGGCGCCAAGGCGCTGGAGAAGGTGCCCGGTATCGACGCCAAGAACCCGGACGTCGGGTTCGGCCGCTGGGACTGCCAGTGGAAGTCCACCACCAATGGCTTGGAGGTGGACTTGCACTTCGAGCAGGGCGACCTGCCGACCGACAAGAACCCCCTGCAGACCGAGATCGGCGATCACAAGGCCATTGAGCTGCCGGAATACGAGGGCCAGGGGAGCTGCCGCGTCGAGGTGATCTACCGCCCCTACACCAGCGTGAACCGGAGGGAGGGGAGTGAGCGGGTGGCCCTCGTCATCAAGGGGGCGCGCTCCAAGGGCGAAGCCTGCAGGCTGGCCGACGACCTCGCCGGTTCGGCCGCCGCCGCGCTGCCGCCCGTCTGACGGGCTGATTCCTCCTTTATCGGCCCGGTTGATGAACCGGGCCGAGGAGCAGCCCTGCCTCTGGGCGGCTAGCTTGCTAGGATGCTAGCATCGCACTCGTGGGTGATGAGGAAGTCAAGCAGTTCAACGTGTACCTGCCGATCGGGCTGATCAAGCAGGTCAAGTACCGCGCCATCGAGTCGGGCATGTCGCTGTCGGCGCTGGTCGCCGACGCACTGCGCGCCTATCTCGACGACGCCCAGCGGCAGCAACAGTCATCGACGGAGAAGGAGATCTGACATGACGACGACCGAAGGAATCGAGGCCGTGTTCCTGGAGACCCACAACTGGGGCAAGGCTGCGAAGTTCTTCCAGGCGCTTGGATTCGAACTGGAGTTCTCCACCGACCACAACTCCGGTCAGCTTCGCAACGGCGACGGTCCGTACGTCTTCATCGCCGAGGTCCCCGAGGACCGAAACCCCCAGATGCAGATCGTGCTGAAGGTGCCGGACGCAGAGAGGTTCCGTCCCGATCCTGCCGTCGAGGTGGTCACGCCGTTCGAAGACACCCATTACGGGACCCAGGAGATGACCGTCCGCGACCCCGACGGGCGTCTGTGGAGCCTCCAGGCTCCCGCCGGGAACTGACCACAGCGACCGACCACAGCGAAAGAGGGGAACACCATGGCAGACGAGCAGACCGAGGCGCCGGAAAGCAGCGCGGTGCGGGTCGCGCTCTGGCGGGCGATGCACCTGGAGGCCGACTCACCGCCCCACGTACTCGAGGACGAGATCGGCCTCCAACTGGCGACCCCCGAAGAGGACTGGCGCCGCCGCCCCGATATGGACCAGCGCGCCACCAGCGGGTTCCGGGCAGCCATCGTGGCCCGCGCTCGGTTCATCGAGGAGCTGGTCGCCGAGCAGGCCGACCGCGGTGTCGCCCAGTACGTCATCCTGGGAGCCGGCCTGGACACCTTCGCGCAGCGCAAGCCGGAGATCGCCTCCCGCCTGCGGGTCTTCGAGGTAGACCAGCCCGGCCCTCAGGCATGGAAGCGCCGCCGCCTGGCCGAACTCGGGTACGGCATTCCCGACTGGCTGCACTTGGTGCCGGTCGACTTCGAGGCCAGCGAGTCCTGGCTGGAGCAGCTGACCGCGGCCGGCTTCGATCCCGGTCGGCCGGCGGTCATTGTCTCCACCGGCGTCACCATGTACCTCACCAAAGAGGCCACCGCGGCCACCTGTCAGTCGGTGAGCAGGCGGTGTTCGCGCAGCGCGGAGATGAGCTGGTCGACATCGGCCCGGGCGCGGGAGGTGGCCGCGGGGTGGGCGTCGGCCTGGGCGGATGCCGCCTCGGCGGGTGAGCCGCCCCCAGCAGGTGTCGACCAGGGCGCCGGTGGCGTTCAACATCGCAGCGTGATGCGGCTCATGGCGTGGCTCCGGTCAGCGTGGACGTGAGGTGGTGCGGTGTCCGCTCTTGTGAGCGCAGCCAGATTTCGCAGCCCACCGTGGACATCAGCGGTGCCAGGTCGGTGATCGAGGCGAGTGAATGCGCGACGCGGCGCAGGCGGTCGGGGTCGATCAGGCCGGCCTCGGCCAGCAACGAACCGTCCAGCAGGGTGGAGATTTCGCCGCGCTGCCGGTCCAGGGCGCGATAGAAGTCCGCACAGTACTGGCCCTTTGTCGTGCGCCGCAGGATCTGCTCGGGAACGATGCCGCCCATCGCTGTTGTCAGCAGCGGTTTGAAGTGTCCCGGGGCCGCGGCCTCCCACGGCCGGACGGACAGGGCGGCGGCCACCACGGCGTCGTCGGTGTAGGGCAGCGCGAGATCGGGTCCTGGCAGGGACTTGTTGATCAGGCGCACGGTGTTACCGCCTTCCCGTACCTGGTGCAGTACGGCGTGGAGGCCGCGTTGGGGAGCAAGCGGTTCGGGGCAGCGTTCGGCGGCCTCCCGCAGCACGTCCCGCGCCGAGCGGGCGGCCTGCGGGGAGGCCCACGCGGGCATACGGGGCACCGGCTGCCAGCCGAGGTGATCCGCCGGCCCATGCGTGCGGTGGGTGGTCAGATGGTCGGCCGCCTCCAGCAGCCACCGGTGGTAGTCACGCCGGTCCGTCAGCGCCCGCAGCATGGCCCAGCGGCTGACACGCCAGTCGAGGCGTTGCCGCCGGGCCCGCTTGAGCACCATCCCCGGGTGCTGCGCCAAGGCGTCGATCCAGTGGGAGGGGGCCGGGGTGAACAGCTCGTCGCCGCCTCCGCCGCCCAGATGCAGCCGGGATCCGTGTGCTTGGACGCGGCGCAGCAAGTCGTCCAGCTTCGCGACATCCCGCGTCCAGGGGCCGGGCTCCTGTGCGGCCAGGCGCAGCGACCCCAGCCCTGCGAACCAGTCGGGCGTCTCTTGCTGCCCGACCACCAGATGCGTGGCCGCGGGCAGTTCCCGAGCGGCCTGGGCGGCCCATGCGGCATCGTCATCGCGCGCGTCCACACCCTCCCGGCGTGCCGTCACCAACGCGGCGTCACCGCGAGCGGCCAGAAAGCACAGGCTCGTCGAATCCAGCCCGCCGGACAGGTCTGCGCTGACCGTTCCCCCGCCCGCCGTACATGTGTCCACCGCCTCCATGAGTGCGGCGCGCACCCCGTGTGCCGCCTCGCCCAGCGGGAGGACAGGCTCGGGAGGGCACCACCAGCGCACCGTGCGTCCGCTGCCGTCGCGGGGCCACATCAGCGCCTCGTCCGGCCGTACGGCACGCACCCCCTGCCACATGGTGCGCCCGCCCAACGCCGCCCATGACACCCCCGGTTCCAGCAGCCGCGCCGCCAGCATCTCCATGTCCGGCGCCGAACCAACCAGCTCGGCCAGCACATCCGCGTCCGAAGCAGCCACCGGTACGCCGTCCACGCGTGCGGTGAAGACGCGATACGCCGCCGAAGCCGTCCCCCGTGCCCATACGCTGCCGTCCACCGAGGCCAGCACGTGATAGCCGCCCGCCAGCCCGGCGACCGCCCGCTCCACCTCCTGCGCGCTCCGCACCCGCGCGATCTTCCGGCGCAGCTCCTCCGGGGAGACGGTGAATCTGCCCGACAGGGCGAGCCGTGTGGCCCCCGCCTGGACGGCGAGCATGCGCCCGTCGACCCGCCGGCCGACCAGCCACGGTCTGCCCGACGCATGCCGCAGACAGCTCGACGCGCCTTCGTCGGGTTCCTCATGCCGCAGCCGCGCCGCCAGCGCGGCGGCGGCCTCCGTATCCGGCAACACCACCCACCACCCGTTCACCGCAAAGCTCCTCCGCCTCGACCGACACCACGGACCTGGAACCGTCACCGGTGGGCGGCGCGGGCCGGTGAGGGCGCCCTGGTCCCTCACCGACCGCAGCCGCCCGTCCGCTTACACGAACTGGAATACGAAGGGCGGCAGACCGCCGTCGAAGGCGTTGCCTCGCGTGGTGCCGAGCGTGACCTCGGCGAAGTCGCCGACCTCAGTCACCATCGGCGCCTCGTAGATCTCTTCCTGCTCGTCCACGGAACTCACTCCTCGTCTGGACGCCGTTGTCCGCTCCCAGGTCTAGCGGCTCGGGCATTGTTCGGCTTCGAGGCCTGGTGCCGAACAAACAAGTCCTGAAAAATGTGACGACGCCGCGCAGGCCATGACATGCGGAAACAACGGGGAGGTGCGGCGATGCCGCGCAGGGAACGACCGCTGGAGTCGGGGGACGGCCTGTTACTGGAGTTCGCCGCGGGCCTCAGACAGCTGCGGCAGAAGGCCGGCAATCCGACGTACCGGAGACTGGCCGAACAGGCGCACTACTCGATTTCCACCCTGTCCTCCGCGGCCTCCGGACAGCGGCTGCCGACGCTGGCGGTGACGCTGGCGTATGTGCGCGCCTGTGAGGGGGACCTGGAGGAGTGGGAGCAGCGTTGGCGGGAAGCGGCGGAACAGCTCGGTGAAGGGCCCTCCGCCCTCGGCCCGGGGGAGGAGTCCGACGCGGACTCGCCGTACGCGGGTCTGCGGTCGTTCCGGGAACAGGACGCGGAGTGGTTCTTCGGCCGCGAGCAGCTGGTGGACGAGCTGGCCGGGCGACTGGAGCGACAGCGGTTCGTGGCCGTGATCGGGGCCTCGGGCTCGGGCAAGTCGTCGCTGCTGCGGGCCGGGCTGGTGCCGCGCCTGGAAGGAACGGCGACGACAGTGGTGTTGACGCCGGGGCCGCGGCCGCTGGAGGAGTGCGCGGTGCGGCTGGGCGGGCTGGCGGGGGTCACGCCGGGCGGACTGTACGAGGAGTTGAAGGACGCCCCGGAGAACCTGGGCCGCGCGGTGCGGCAGATCACCGTCCGCTCCGATGCGGCCGGCGGTGACGTGGTGCTGGTCGTCGATCAGTTCGAGGAAGCCTTCACCCTCTGCCGGGACGACTTCGAGCGGGACCGTTTCATCGAGGCCCTGGTCACCGCCGCCTCGGCCGAGGGCGCCCGGTGCCGGGTGGTGCTGGGGGTACGGGCCGACTTCTACACGTACTGCACCCACAACGCCCCGCTGGTGGAGGCGATGCGCGATGCGCAGGTGCCGGTCGGGCCCATGGGCCTGGACGAGCTGCGCCGGGCGGTGGTCAAACCGGCCCACCGGGCCGGACTCACCGTGGAGGGCGCGCTGCTGGCGACGCTCACGGCCCAGGCGCACGCCCAGCCCGGGATGCTGCCGCTGCTGTCCCACGCGCTGCTCCAGACCTGGCGGCGGAGGCGTGGCAACGCGCTGACGCTGGACGCGTTCGAGGCTGCGGGCGGGCTCGAGGGCGCCCTGGTACGCACCGCGGAGGACTTCTTCCGGCAACTGAGCGGGGAACAGCGAAAGCTGGCCCGGCGGGTGTTCGTGCGGCTGACCGCCCTGGGCGAAGGCACGCAGGACACCCGGCGGCCGGCCCGACTGGAGGAGCTGGAGGGGCTGGCCGAGGCCGACGGCGGCGATATCGACGCCGTACTGCACCGTGCGGCCGCCGCGCGGCTGCTGACGCTGGACCGCGAGCGAGTGGAACTGGCCCACGAGGCCCTGATCCGGTGCTGGCCCCGGCTGCGCAGATGGCTGACCGAGGACCGAGAGGACACCCGGACCCTGCGCCGGCTCACCGACGCGGCGCAGGTCTGGGAATCGCTGGGGCGCGACCCCGGCGCGCTGTACCGTGGCACTCGCCTCACCATGGCCACCGGACTCGACCGCACGTCCCTGTCCGCCCCGGAGCGGGAGTTCCTGGACGCGAGCTCGGCCGCTCGGGCGGCCGAGCAAACGGCGGTGCGGCGCCGCACCCGGCTGGGACACCTGGCGGTGGCGCTGCTGAGCACCCTGCTCGTCCTCACGACCACGACCGCGGTTCTCGCCGTCGTGGCGCAGCGGTCGGCGGACCGGCAGCGCGACGACGCCGGCGCACAGCGCGATGTGGCGAGTTCACAGCGGGCCGCCGAAAGGGCCGCGGCGGTACGGGCGGCCAACCCCGCCCTGGCCGCCCAGGTGAGTCTGGCCGCCTACCGGCTGTCGCCCACTCCGGAGGCGCGCGGCGCTCTGCTCAGCACGTTCGCCACTCCGTACGCCACACAGCTGACCGGTCGGCGGATCGTGGTCACCACGGTGGCGTTCGCCCCGGACGGCGGCCTGCTGGCCACCGGCGACGCCGACGGGACCGTGCGATTATGGCGGGTCGCGGATCCTCACCGGCCGCGTGAGCTCGGCGCGCTGCCCCGCTTGGCCGGCCCCGTCCGCACGGTCGCCGTCAGCCACGACGGCCGTCTGGTGGCCGCGGGAGGCGAGGACGGCAAGGTGGCGGTGTGGGACATCGGCGATGTGCGGCGGCCCCGGCTCGCGGCGCGCCTGTCGGCCGACGCCGGTCCGGTCGTCGGACTGGGATTCGGCCCCGGCGAGAGAACGCTGGCGGTGGTCGCCCGGGACGGGATCCGGCTGTGGCGGCTGTCGGACGGTCACCGGCCACGCCGCCTCGCCGCGTTGGAGGTATCTGCCGCCGTGACCGCGGTGGCGTTCAGCCGGGACGGTCGGATGCTGGCCACGGGCCAGGCCGACCACACCGTACGGCTGTGGGCGGTGCCCGCCTCGGGCGGGCGTCCGCGGCAACTGTCGGCCGAGGCCGACCCCAGCGGCACCGTGAACGCGATGGCGTTCGCTCCGGACGGCCACAGGCTCGCCACCGGCGGTACCGACTACAAGGTGCGGCTGTGGGACGTGGCCACGCCACGTCACGCCCACCCGGTGAAGGCGCTCACCGGGCACACCGACGCGGTCACCACGGTGGCGTTCAGCCCCGACGGCCGCACACTGGCCAGCGGCAGCACCGACGCCACCGTACGCCGGTGGGTGGTTACCGCTGCCGGCCCTGTCCGCGAACTGGGCGTTCTCTCAGGCCACACCAGCGGTGTCGGATCGCTCGCCTTCAGCCCCGACGGCCGCACCCTGGTCACCGGCAGCGCGGATCAGACCGCACGTCTGTGGGATCTCCCCGGACCGGCCCTGACCGGCCACAGCAGTTCGGTCTACTCCGCCGCCTTCAGCCCCGACGGACGCCTGCTGGCCACCGGCAGCTACGACCGCAGCGTGCGCATGTGGAGCCTCGCGGACATGCGCCGCCCCCGGGAGCTTCCCCCATTCACCGGCCACACGGGCCCGGTCAACTCCGTGGTCTTCCGGCCGGACGGGCGCGTCCTGGCCAGTGGCAGTGCCGACGGCACCGTACGGCTGTGGGCCCTGGACGCATCGCGCCGTCCCCGCCTGCTGGGTGTTCTGCCGTCCCGCGTCGGCCACGTCAACACGGTCGCGTACAGCCCGGACGGCCACACCCTGGCCACCGGCGGTGAGGGGGGCACCGTACGGCTGTGGGACGTGACGGATGTGCGGCGTCCCCGTCTCCTCGCCGCTCTGCGGAGAGCGGGCGCGGTGGATTCCGTGGCGTTCTCCCACAACGGCCGCACCCTGGCCGTGGGCGACCGCAACCGCACGGCCAGCGTGTGGAATCTGGCCGACCGACGGCACCCCGGACGCCTGGCTGTCCTCGTCGGCCACACCGACGGGGTGAAATCGGTCGCGTTCAGCCCCGACGACCGCACCCTGGCCACCGGCAGTGAGGACCGCACCGTACGGCTGTGGGATCTGGCCGATCCCCGTCACCCGGTCCTGCGCAGCCGGCTCTCCGGCTACGCCGACGGCGTCATGTCCGTCGCCTTCGCCCCGGGCGGGCAGATGCTGGCCGCCGCGAGTTCGGACGACACGGTGCGGCTGTACGACGTCGCCGGCCACGGTGGCGCCCAGGAACTGGCCCTTCTGGCAGGCCACAACAAGCCGGTCGACACGCTCGCCTTCAGCCCCGACGGCCGAACCCTCGCCACCGGCGGCGAAGACTGGACCGCGCTCCTGTGGGACCCCAGCGCCGAGCGTGTCGCCTCCCGGATCTGCGCCACCGCCTTCCCCGCGATGACCCAGGCCGAATGGCGCCAGTACTTCCCCCAGCACGCGTACCGGCCACCGTGCTGAGGGAGTCGAGGCCACGCGCGGTCAGGACGCCGGCTGTGCCACCCGCGTGGCGGGCTTGCCGTCGACGGCGGCGGCCAGTTGCGGGGCCAGCCGGTCGAGCGTGTACGGCAGGCTCAGGACCGTCACGGAGGAGATGGCGTTCCCGTAGTCGCTGGACTCCTTGACGTAGACCTCGCGGTCCTGTTTCGCCACCTTCAGATCGGCGTAGAGGGGGTTCCGGTCGAGCTTGCCCTCGTCCTTGGCCGGGTCGGCGACGATCCACACGATCGCGTCGGTGTCCAGCAGGTCGGTGCGCTCCTTGCTGATATTGGCGCCGAACTCGTCACCGATCACCTTGTCCAGGTCGGCCGGGAGGGTGAAGCCGAGGTCGGTGAGGACGCGGGAGCGTGGGTCCTGGCTGCCGAAGACGAAGCTGCCGTCGCAGGGGGTGGCCATCACCGCGTCGGCCCCGGCGAAGGCCGGGTGTTCGGCGGCCACGGTCCTGAATGTGGTCTGGACGCCCTTGACCAGCTCCTTCGCCTTGGCCTTCTGCCCGAGCGCGGTGCCGATGAGCTCGGTCTGCCGCTGCCACGGGACGCCGAAGTCGTTGTACTCCTTGGGCTGGGCCACCACCGGCGCGAACTTCGACAGCGTCTCGTACTGCTCCTTGGTCAGGCCGCCGTAGACCGCGAGGACGAGGTCCGGCCGCAACGCGGCGATCTCCTCCGTCTGCGGCCCCGTGCCGGTGTCCTTGAGCACGGTCGGTGGCTTGGCGCTGCCCAGTTCGTCCCGGGCCCAGGGGCCGATGGCGCCCTCGTAGCCGCCGTTCCACTCGGTGGTGCCGACCGGCACCTTGCCCAGGGCGAGCACGGCGTCCTGGTCGGTCAGGCCGACCGTGACGATCCGCTTGGGCTCGTTCTTGATGGTGGTACTGCCGTACTTGTGCGGGATGGTCACCGGAAGGGCGCCGCCCGCGGCGGCCGATGTGCCGTCGTCGGTCCCGGAGTCCTCCTCCGAGCCGCAGGCGGTGGCGGTGGTGAACAGGAGCAGTACGGAGGCGAGCACCGCGGCGAGCCGGGTGCCTCTCACAGAGCCGCGCATCAGTCGTCCTTCATGGTCGGGTCGGTGCTGTGATGGTGCGTGGGAGGTGTGCGGCCGGCCGCTCGCGCCGCTCCCCGTGGCGGCGCCCCAACGGGGTGACCATCGGGGTGCCGCTGACCGGGTCCGAGGTGACCTGGCAGCTGAGGCCGAAGACGTCCTCGACGGTCTCGGCGGTGATGACCTCGGCGGGCGCGCCCTCGGCGGCGATTCGCCCCGCCTTCATGGCCACCACGTGGTCGGCGTAGCGGCAGGCCTGGTTGAGGTCGTGCAGCACCATCACCACCGTGCGGGGCTCCCGCCGGTTGAGGTCCGTGACCAGGTCCAGGACATCGATCCGGTGCGCCAGATCCAGGTACGTCGTCGGCTCGTCCAGCAGCAGCACCGCGGTGTCCTGCGCCACCGCCATGGCGATCCAGGCGCGCTGGCGCTGGCCACCGGACAGTTCGTCCAGCGGCCGGTCCGCCAGCTCGGTCATGCCGGTGGCGGCCAGCGCCCGCTGGACGGCCTGCTCGTCGGCGCCCGACCACTGCCGCCACCACGTCCGGTGCGGTGAACGGCCGCGTCCCACCAGGTCGATGACGGTCAGCCCGTCCGGCGCAGCCGGGCTCTGCGGCAGGATGCCGAGCCGCCGCGCCAGCTCCCGGGTCGGGACGGAGCGCAGACCCCGGCCGTCGAGGTGGACGGCGCCCCCGCGCGGCGCGAGCAGCCGGGCGAGGGCGCGCAGCAGGGTGGACTTGCCGCAGGCGTTGGCGCCGACGATGGCCGTGATCCGTCCGGGGGTACGGCCAGGTCGAGGCCGTCCACCACCAGCCGGTTGTCGTAGGCCAGGCCCAGCCCACTCGCCCGCAGATCCGGGTCCGGGCCGGGGGCCGGCAGGGGATCAGCCGACATGGATCAACCTCCTGAGCCCGCGCGGTTGGCGCGGACGAGCAGCCAGAGCAGGACAGGCGCGCCGAGCACGCCGGTGACGATTCCGACCGGCAGCTCCGTGCCGGAGATCAGGGTGCGGGCGATGAGATCGCTGCCGAGCACCATCAGCGCCCCGGTCAGCCCTGAGGCGACCGTGGGCGGCCAGGCGGTGGCTGTCGCCGCTGGGCGATCTGCGGTGCGGCCAGCGCCACGAAGGCGACCGGGCCGGCCGCGGCGGTGGCGAAGGCGATCAGCCCGACACCGGTGAGCAGGACGGCGAGCCGTACGGCGCAGCTTCATCTCCAACTTCGCCGGATGGCAGATCGCCCAAGCCGAGTATCTGGCCCGCCAGCTCGGCACCACCCGCTTCGTCGCCTCACAGAACCACTACAACCTGCTGGACCGCCGCGCGGAGCTGGAAGTGCTGCCCGCCGCCCAGGCGTTCGGGCTGGGGGTGCTGCCGCACTGCCCGCTTGCCAGCGGGCTGCTGACCGGCACGTACTCCTCCGGCAAGGCCCCCGAGGGAGCCCGGCTGACCCACTTCTGTCAAGACGACTTCGAGAACGCCGACCTGGTCCAACTCGCGGCCTTCGGCGACTTCGCCGCGAAGCGGGGCCTCGATGAAGTGGAAGTCGCCTCCTCCTGGCTCGCCTCTCGACCCGCTGTTGCGTCAGTGATCGCCGGCGCCACACGGCCCGAGCAGGTCACCCAGAACGCCACCGCGGTCGGCCACCGAATCAGCGCGGACGACCTTGCCGAGCTGGATGAGATCTTCCTCCGCTGCCGCCCATCGCGCTTTTCTGAGAAGTGCTTGTCGATGTGTCGCCGCGGGTCACCCCGGAGGATCGGCGGGGCCTGACCGCACGCGGCCAACGGGGACTGCCGTTGACCGAGCTGGACACCGACCTCGGACTCGCGCCCCGTCGCCCTTATGCTGAGCTCGGTGTAGGCGGCATTGAACGGAGCGGCCCGAGCGGCGGGCGGCCGATTGGTGTCGGTGTGTGTCGTGCTGAGCGGAGAGATCGTCGTTGACCGAGGACGCGTGGACCGTGCCGAGTTATTACGAGCGCATCGACGAGGGGCGGTACAAGCCGACCGCCCATGCGAGCGGGGCTTGGAGCACGGACGAGCAGCACTTCAGCCCGCTCGGTGGCCTCGTCGTCCACGCCATGGAGCGCCACCTCGACTCCGAAGCACGGCCGGGCATGCTGTTCAGCCGCTTGAGCTTCGACATCCTCGGGCGGATCGCCCTCGACGAGTGTCAGATCTCCGTGGAGACGGTCAGGCCCGGCCGCACCATAGAACTCGTCGAGGCGGCGGTCACCATCGCCGAACGCACCGTCGTACGCGCCCGTGCCTGGCTCCTGGCCGCGCAGGACACCACCGCCGTGGCAGGCGGTGAGCCTGCGGCGCTGCCCGCTCCCGAACCGCTCGACGGCTGGGCGCTGTCCGAGCAGTGGCCGGGCGGCTATATCGCGTCCCTCGACCTGAGGCCCGTCGGCACACCGCGCCCCGGCCGCACCACGGCCTGGGTCTCCACTCCGCTGGCGCTGGTCCACGGTGAGCAAAGCGGCGCGTTGGCGAGCTACATCGCACTTGTCGACACCGCCAACGGCATCGCGGTACGACAGCCGCCCACGCAGTGGATGTACCCGAACGTCGACATGTCCGTGCACCTCTACCGGCAGCCCGAGGGGCGCTGGACCGGCCTGGACACCACGGTCGTCTTCGGGGCCACGGGGCTGGGTGTCACCAGCACGGTTCTGCACGACGTACACGGCCCGGTCGGATATGCGCAGCAGGCGCTCACGGTGCGCCCGCACCCGCGCCGCGAAGGTTCAGACGAAGACGCGTAGCGCGGCAGTCGACCACATCGCGTCGGAGCTCGGCGTGATCGGTGCCCACGACCCCTGGGAGCCAGACCGAGGACTGATTGTTGGGTCACGAGAACACGGTGGCCACTTACGGAGCCGTCTCCATGAGGATGAGGATCTGCTCGTCCACGAGGGCGCGCAGCTGATCAGGTGGCGATGTCCGTACTTTCGGCCGGCCCTGCGCATACGCGCTCGCGGTCGGCGGTGAGGACGGAGCCGTCCACCTCATTGGCGTGCTGGTAGGCCCGTCGCAGGAGGACGGGACGGAACTCCTGGCCGCACCACCACGTCGAAACCTGTGGTGGTGCGGGCCCAGGTGGACTCGGTTACCGCCCGCGAACGCAACCGCCCGCGAACGCAACCGAGCGCGTGGCTACGCGCGGGACCCGTCCGAGCTCGCCGGCTGTCGGGGCTCGGTGACCGCCGTGCGGCGGATCACCACCTCGCCCTCGTCCGTGGCGACGGCGACCGCGTACAGACCGGGACGTCCGCCGTTGTACTTCAAGGGAAGGTCGGCCGCGCCGTCGCCCAGCCACGCACGCATATCCGCTTCGGTGCCGCCGACCTCCATCCAGGTGATCCCCTGGGGGGTGTTCCGCTGTCCGTCGCGCGGCTGTGCCCCCGGGTGCTCGGAGAGGTCTTCGATCAGGAACACGTTGGGTACACCCCGCTGCCAGCAGGGAATCGTCTCGGGGACACGGATCGCGTTGCGCTGCACGCCGTCCGTCCGCTTGCGCAGGGGCGTGTCGATGATGTCGGTGCCGAAGTGCTCGGCCAGCTTCTGCAACTCGTCGCGCGTGTCGACCCGCAGGCACCAGCCGATGAACACATCGCCACCCTCGATCTGGTCGTAGAACCAGCGGGCGCTGGGGTTGGTGTGCGGTGAGTAGGCGTCGATGACGCTCTCGACCTCGATGTACTGGTCCGGTCCGAGCGGGACGATGCGGTTGGCGATGCCGAGGTGGGGGAACCAGCCCCCCTCGTACTGCCCGAATCCTGTCTCCGCGCAGAGCTGTTCGGTGCCCGCGTAGATGTTGCGGGACCCGAGCGAGATGTGGTCGATCGTGAGCAAGGTGTTTCGTCCTTCGTCAGTGCGAGGTGACTTCTTCGAGGTCGTCGTGGTGCGGGGCTGGGGTGTGCGAGGCGGCGGTGCGCGCCCGTATCCGGTTGCCGGCGACGGTGACGACGGCACAGCCGATGAGCGAGGCGGCGATGAAGTACAGGCCGCTGTTGTAGTTCCCGGTCGTGTCGCGCAGCCATCCCACGATGTAGGGGGCCAGGAAGCTGCCGATGTTGCCGAGCATCGTGGTGAGGGCGATACCGACGGACATGGCGACGGGGCCGTGCAGGTGTCCGACCGGGATCTGCCACATCAGGAAGAGGGCGGCATAGATACCGGAGGTGAGCAGGACCGTACCGAGCAGGGTGAGCCACAGACCGGTGGTGTTGGCGGCCAGTACGGTGCCGCCGGCGGCCAGCAGCGCACCGCAGGCCACGTGCCACACCCGCTCGTTGCGCCGGTCCGAGCTGGACACCCAGATCAGGGCGACGAGAGTCGCGGGGACGTAGACGGACCCGGACAGCAGGCCCGTCTGGAGCACGCTCAGCTTGGTGTGGGCCTGCTCGGCGAAGCCGGTGATGATCAGCGGAAGGAACGAGGTGATGGCGACGAAGCCGACCCACAGAAGGCTGACGCCCACGGAGAGGGTGACCAGGCGGAGGTCGCGCAGGCGCTCGAGGATGTCGCTGAACCGGATCTTCGGCTTCTCCGTGGTGGTCTCCGCCGTGGTGACCCGGAGCAGGGCCTCCCGTTCCGGCTCGGTGAGCCAGGTGGCGGTCGCCGGGGAGTCGGTCAGGAAACGGAGCAGAACCAGACCGAGGATGATCGTCGGCACCCCCTCCAGGATGAACATCCAGCGCCACCCGGCCACTCCCAGCAGGCCGTGGGCGTACTGGATGATGGCCGCGGACAGCGGCGTTCCCAGGATCGCGTAGAACGGCAGACACACCAGAGCGGTGACCCGCCCGCGCATCCGCGGCGGGAACCAGATCGTCAGATACATGAACATCCCGGGGAGCATTCCTGCCTCGACGGCGCCCAAGGCGATTCTGGTCGCGATGAGACTGCCCTCGCCCTGGATCAGGCTCGACAGAACGGCGACGACGCCCCAGGACATGGTGAGTAGTCCGAGCCAGCGTCGCGGGCCCAGCCGGTTGAGCGCCAGGTTGCCGGGGATCTGCAGGGCGATGTAGCCGGCCGAGAAGATCCCGGTGGCGAAGCCGAAGGCGGAGGTGCTGATGCCGAGGTCGGCGTTCATCGTCAGCGCGGCGGTCCCGAGGTTGACGCGGTCGAGATAGCCGGCCGTGTACAGGAGCAGGACCAATGGGCCCAGCCGTCTGAGGGCCTTTCTGACCGCCTGGCGCTCGGCCAGGGAGATGTCTGACACGGTGGGTTCCCTTCTCGGAACGGCTTGGAACGGCTGGAGCGGTCTGTCCGCCGGTCTCGGCGCCGGGCCCGTCACAGCCCGAGGAACGCCCGCGCGTTGGCGGTGAGCGTTCCGGCGTCGGGCCCGTGGTCGGTGGCGAAGCGGACCGGGTCGGGCTGGGCCATGTCGAACGGGTAGTCGCTCCCGCAGACGACACCGCCCTTGGACGCCTGCGCGGCCAGCAGCCCCAGCGGTCCGGGGTCGTGGGTGACGCTGTCGAAGAAGAGCTCGCCGAACACTTCTGCCGGTGGCCGGGACGAGTGGCGGCGCACATCGGCCCGGGTCCGCCAGCCGTGGGTCCACCGGCCGAGCAGCCACGGTGCGCAGCCACCGCCGTGTACGAAGCAGATCCGCAGCCGCGGCAGCTGCTCCTTGACGCCGCCCAGGATGAGCGCCGCGACGGCGGTGGCGCTCTCGACGGGGTTGCCCACGAGGTTGGAGAGGTAGTGCTCCGACCACTCCGGCCGGGGCAGTTGCATGGGATGGACGAGCACGGCGAGGTCGAGATCCGCGGCGTCGCTGAGGATGTTGCGCAGCATGCCCCGGTCGAGCGAGCCGCCGGCGAGCAGCGGCGGGATCGCGATCCCGGCGATGCCGTCGGTCCGGGCCAGCCGCTGCATCTGGGCGCGGGCCTCGTCGGCGTCGTCGAGCCCGACCAAGCCGAGCCCCACGAGCCTGCCACCGGAGTCGGACACCACGGCGGACAGCGCGTCGTTGAACGCCGTCACATACGCATTGGCCCCCGGCACACCGCCCACGGGGAACGCGAACGGTGGCGCGGACAGGACCCGCACCCCCACACCCGTGGCGCGCATGTCCTCGAGGATCGCGGGGACGTCGCTCATCGCCCGGGTCGGAATGGACAGCGGGATGTCCCCGAGGTGGAGTTCGCCGTCGCGGTCGTGCATACCCCCGTACGGAGCCCCCGGGGGGAGGTGGAACAGCTCGGCGGGCAGCCAGTGGGCGTGGACGTCGATGACGCCCTCGGCGAGTGGGGCGCTGATCACGCCTGTCCCTCCTGCCGGGCGTCCGACGCATCGCCGTGGATGTCCAGCGGCGCGTTGGCGCTGTCGAGGTGTTCGACGGTGGTGAAGACGAGTTCGGTGTCGCCGACGTTCTCGATGTCGTGCAGCAGGTATTCGCCCGGGCCGAAGGTGAAGTGGCGGGTCTCCCCGGCGTTGTAGGAGACCTCCCGGGTCGTGCCGTCGTGCGTGTGCTGGCGACTGCGGCCGGCGTTCACCGCGGTCCAGAAGTAGTCGAGGACATGTCGGTGGGCGTGCCAGCGCTCGCCGGGGGCGAGCCGGATCTCCCAGACCCGCACCCGCGGTGTCTCGCTCAGCAGCCGGGAGCCGACCCGGCCGTCGTGGGAGTGCGCCTCGAACTCCGCACGCAGCTCCTGCGGCCATCCGTCGAATCCGCCGGCGACGAGGTCGCCTGCCAGAGGCAGGTCCGCGAGAAAGTTGTCACTGGTCATCGTTTTCTCCTTGGGTGTGTTCCGTGGTGGGTCGAGGCGTATCCGTGGGCGTCAGCGGCCGGGGCCGTAGAGACCGAATCGCAGGCTCGGGTCGCCGGGCTTCCAGGTGTTCGAGAACTGGGACCGCTCGCCCATGGCGACGACCCGCTCCAGCAGCCGGGCGCTGAGTTCGAGTTGCACCGGCTCCCACGTGCGCAGGGCGGCGCCGATGTCGCCCTCCGCCTCTCGGAGCGCGCCGACCAGGGCCCAGGCGTCGGCCGCCGCTTTCGCGGTGCCGGCCGCGGCGTGCGGCCGGGCGGCACACGCGGCGTCGCCGATCAGGGCCACCCGGCCCTCGGCCATCCGGGACGCGCGCACATCGGAGACGACCTGGATGTACGGCGTGGCCGTGGCGGTCACGACCTCGGCTGCCGCGGGGGACAGCATCCGCCGCGCGGTGTCCCGCATCTCGGCCACGTAGCGGTCCTGGACCTGGGCGGGGTGGATGGACACCGTGCCGGGGAAGCCGCGCTTGTCGATCAGCATCTCGGACAGTTCGGGGCCCTCGGGCACGTTCCGGTACCAGACGTAGTTCATGAGCCGGTCCTGCGGCCCGGTCCCGACTTCGCCGGGGATCGGGTAGAGCGTGATGTGTGAATGGGGCACCACGGTGTAGGTGATGGAGTCCTTCAGCAGCTCACGGGTGCCCTCGGACAGGTCCTTCTCCGGGACCGTGCCGCGCCAGCCGATGTATCCCGAGTAGGTGAGGTCCGCGGCCGGGTCGAGACGGCGGCGCCCGATGGAGGTGATTCCATCGGCAAAGACCACCAGGTCCGCCGTCACCTCGCGCCCGCTCACGAACCGCACCGTGACGGATCGCTCGTCCTGGTCGAATCCGCAGGCGTACTCGCCCAGATGGTAGTGGTCGGATCCGAAGTCGCCGAGCAGGGCGCGGTAGAACGTGCCCCACGAGGTGTAGCTCCAGGTCCGTCGCTCGCGGTGGACGATCCGGTTGTCGGTGTCCAGGTACTGCACCCAGTCCGTGGAGGTGCTGAGATCCTGCGGATGCTGCTCACTGCGCTCGGTGAACCAGCGCAGGGTGTCCGGCTGCAGCACGATGCCGCTTCCGCGTCCGTCGAGTGCGGTGGGGGTCCGCTCGAAGACGTCGACCGTGAAGCCCAGGTCGCGCAGGAGGAGCGCGGTGGTGAGCCCGCCGATCGATCCGCCGATGACCACGGCGGTGGCGCCGTCGTACGCGTTCATGTGTACATCTCCTTGCTGGTGGTCGACCCGGTCGGCGATTGCGCCCGGTCCGGGCCGAGGTCGATGGGGTCGGTCGGTAGCTCGGCCCCGCGGGTCTCCGGTGCGAAGGCGAGTCCGGCCACGGCGATCAGTCCGACCGCGGCGACACAGGTGGTCGCCAGGCCCAGGTCTCCGCCGAACCACGAGGCGGCCATGACCCCGGCCACCAGCGGGCCGGCCGCGGTGATGGAGCGACCGATGCTGTTGCACAGGGCCATACCGGTGGCGCGCACACTGGGCGGGAAGAGTTCGGGGCCGTAGACGAAGGTGCCCGACAGCGCCCCGAACAGGCCGAACCCGACGACCGGCAGGGCGAGAAGGAACTCGCCGTAGCCGTGGTGGAAGGGGAAGAGATAGCCGACGCTCACGGCGGAGACGGCGAAGCTGATGGCGAAGGCCTTGCGCCGCCCGAACGCGTCGGCGAGGAAGCCCCATGAGGCATAGCCGAGGACCCCGCCCGCGTTGAACAACATCGAGGCGACCGCGACGCGGCTGTTGGCGGTCTCGGGGGACATCGCACCGGCGGCGGTCATCTGGCGGATGATCTGGGGATACCAGGTCGATACGCTCCAGAAGGCGATCAGCGAGCCGGTGGCCAGCGCCGTGCAGATCGCCGTCCTGCTCAGCAACGGCGCGGCGAGCAGCCGGCGCAGGACGAACTGGTCCGCCGCGGCGGCCTGCCCCTGTGACTTACGTGTCCGGCGTGCCGCGATGGCGCCCTGGATCTCCGGGGGCTCGGGGACGTAACGGCGGATGAACCACACGAGGAGCGCGGGCGCCACCGCGATGCCCATCATCAGCCGCCAGCCGTGGTCGCCGAGCAACTGGTACGCGAGCGCGGCGATGAAGAACCCGGCGGCGTAGCCGGACATCATCACGCCACAGGCACGCGCCCGGTAGCGGTTGCGCCATACCTCGGCCACCAGCGCGGCCCCGACCGGGGCCTCGACACCCGAGCCGAGCCCGGCGACGAACCGCAGGACACCGAGTTGCCACCAGGTGTCGGCGAACGCCGCCAGTGCGGTGAACACCGCGTAGGTGACGATGCCGGCGGACAGCACCCGGACCCGCCCGAAGTAGTCGGCGAGCATGCCGAACAGCAGCCCGCCGACCGCCCAGCCGGCGAGGAACAGAGCCACGGTCAGCCCGCCGTAGAACCCGATGGCGTCGGGGTCCACCGCGACACCGCTGTGCGGCAGCAGCTCGGTCATGGCCGGGCCGAGGACCAGTGCGTAGAGGCTTCCGGCGAAGCCGTCCAGGGCCCAGCCCATAGTCGTCCCCAGCAGGACGAGCCATTGGATTCGGGTGATCTCCGTGCGCCAGCCGCGAGCGGGCGGGGCTGCCTGTGTTTTCGACATGGCGGGTCCTTCGTTGGACGTTGCCGGACAGGAGTCGTCGTGGGAACCACGGGGAAGTTGGTGGGGCGTGGGGAAGTTGGTGGGGAGTGGGGAAGCGTCCGGGGCGGCTGGTCAGTTGAGACGGCCGGGCTCGGCATTCCCGTACCAGTCGACGTCGTCCGCGGCGGTCCGCACCACGACGGTCTTGATCCAGGTGAAGTCGTCGAAGGACTCCTGGCCCGCGTCCCGCCCGGTGCCGGACTCCTTGACCCCGCCCCACGGGAGCGAGGGCTCCAGTCGGTGATGGTCGTTGACCCACACCATTCCGGCGGTGATGTGGTCCGCGACACGGTGGCCACGAGCGATGTCGCGGGTCCACACGCCGGCCCCGAGACCGAACCGGTTGTCGTTGGCCATCGCCACCGCGTCGTCCTCCCCGTCGAAGGGCACGACGACCGCGACCGGTCCGAAGATCTCCTCGCGTGCGACGGTCATCGACATCGTGGCGTCGGCCAGCACGGTCGGCTGTACGTAGTAGCCGGAGCCGAGCTCCGCCGACAGGTCCGGAACTCCTCCGCCGGCGGCGACGCGGACGCCCTCCTGGATGCCGGTCGAGATCAGACGCAGGACCTTGTCCCGCTGGACACCGCTGATCAGCGGCCCCAGCTGGGTCTCCGGCCGCACCGGGTCCCCGATCCGGATCGCCGACGCCCGGGCGCTCAGCGCCTCGACGAACTCGTCGTAGATCCCGCGCTGGACGAGGAACCGCGAACCGGCCACACAGGACTGGCCGGCCGCCACGAACGCGGCGAACGCCGCTCCTTCGGCGGCGACGACCGGGTCGATGTCGTCGAAGACGACGATCGGGGTCTTACCGCCGAGCTCCGCGGTGACACGGGCGAAGCGGGCCGCCGTGGCCACCGCCGCGGCCCGCCCGGCCTCGGTGCCACCGGTGAGCGTGATCTTGGCGATGTCGGGGTGCCCGGTGAGCCGTTCCCCCACCTCGCGTCCGCCGGTCACGACACCGACCACGCCCTCCGGCAGCCCGGCCTCGCGCAGGATGTCGACCAGCGCCAGCGTGGTCAGCGGTGTCATCTCGGAGGGCTTGACCACCACGGTGTTCCCGGTGGCCAGCGCCGCGGACAGGCTGCGCGCGAGAATCAGCAGGGGGTGGTTGAACGGTGTGATGATGCCGCACACACCGAGCGGTGACCGTCGCTGATAGGTCAGATAGGGGCCGTCGCCGGGCAGCACGGCGTCCCTCTGGGTGGCCAGCAGCCCCGCGTTGTAGCGGAACCACTCCGGAACGCGCGACAGCTGCGCCCTGGTCTCGGTGATGGGACGGCCGTTGTTCCGCGTCTCCAGTTGGAACAGCGTCTCGGTGTGTGCCTCGATGGCGTCGGCGAACCGCAGCAGATGCCTGGCTCGCTCACTGCGTGGCATACGGGGCCACGGACCGGATTCGAAGGCCGCCTTCGCCGCCCGTACCGCCTCGTCCACCTCGGCTGCCGTGTTGTCCGCGACGGTGCGGATGACCGCGCCGGTGGCTGGGTTGACGATGGCCCGATCGCGGTGCGCGGCGTCGTCCGACACCGTCGTCGTGCCGGTGGTGTCGGCATCGGTGTCGGCGAGCAGGGTGGTGTTCTCGTTCATGGCTGTCCTCACGAAGGGCACAGGGCCGCGGATGCGGGGAGGGGGAGTGGTGTCCGCGTCTCGGCGCGGCAGCGTGCGGTCGAGTATCCAGACAGGCCCCGGGCATCTCTATGTTTGTGCCGACACAATCCATCGAGATAGGTGTCTCCGCTGACATGCATCGGCGTGCCATGCTGGAGGTATGCCGACGATGTCACTGGAGGGCGCGGACCCCGCGGGGTCGGACGGAGCCGAGTCGCACGCCGAACTGCGCCGCTGGCTGGAGGCCGTACAGGCGCTGAGCGCCGCCGTCAGCGCCGGAGGCGGTCTGCGCGAGGTCCTTGGCCTCGTCGCGGACACGGCGCGGTCCCTCCTGGGGTTCGACTTCTGCGGAGTCCTGATCCCCGACAGCTCCGGGCAGAACCTCGTCATCGAGGGATGGAGCGGGCTGTCGGCCGAGTACGTGGCACGTGTCAACTCCGACCGTCCGGTACGCCTGCACGGGGACGGTGTCCACCACGCGCCGTCGAGCCAGGCATTCCGGTCGGGACTGCCGGTCGCGGTGCGGGACATCGACCGCGAGCCGCAGTTCACGCCATGGGGCGGGGTGGCGAAGGAGCAGGGCTACCGGTCGATGCTCTCGGTGCCGCTCGTGGCCGGCGGCGACGTGGTCGGCACGCTCAACAGCTACCACTCAGCCGTCCACGACTTCACCGACCACGAGGTGGAGCGGCTCACCCTGCTGGCCAACCACGCCGCGATCGCGCTCACCTCGGCACGGATGGTCGAGGAACTTCAGCAGCTGAACGTCTCGCTGCGCCGCCAGCGCGACCTGCTGACGAAATCGGAGCGGATACACCAGCGCCTCCTGGAGGTCGCTCTGCGGGCCGGTGGTCTGGACGGCATCGTCCAGGCGCTGGCGGACCTCGTGTCGCGGCCCGTGCTCGTCGAGGACGCCGGGGGCGCCGTGCTCGCGCGGACGGGTACCCCCTCGGAGCTGCCGGGCAGCGACGTCCGGGCCGCGCTGCCACTGGAGGAGGACCCGTCGGGGGCGCACACGCTCGGCACCGGCATCGTGCGCGAAGAAGGCGGTTACGTCGCCGCCACGGTCAGGCTGGCGGGGGAGGTGGTCGCCCGGGTGTGGCTGCCGCGCGGCGCCGAGGGATTCTCACTCCTCGACGAACGGGCTCTTGAACACGCCTCGATCGTGATCTCGCTCGAGCTGTTCCGGCTGCGCACCGGCACCGAGGTAGAGCACCGGCTGCGCGGCGAACTGCTCGCCGACATCCTCAGCGGCGCCGCCGTCGATTCGCCCCCGGTCGCGGAGCGCGCTCGTCGACTGGGCCACGACTTGTCCCACCCCCACATCGCCGTCGTCGGGCAGCTCGACGTGGCGACCGAATCCCGACGGTCCCTCACCTACCAGCGCGCACTGGCCCTGGTCTCCGAACTGGCCGCCGCGTATACGCCGAGACCGCTCGTCGCGATGCACCAGGGAGCCGTGGTCGCGCTGTGGCCCCTGGACTGTGTCCGTACGCTCTCGCGGGCCGCCCCGGTCGGTGAGAAGCAGCGCATGGACGCCGTCGCCTCGTCGATACGGCGAGCGATGGCCTCGGTCCCGGACGCGGAGGGAGCGACCGTCGCGGTGTCCGGCGCCGAGAGGCGGACGTTTGTGCAGGCGTACCGGACCGCTCGCGGAGCGCTCAATGTGGCGCTGCGCACCGGGCGTTCGGACACCGTGGTGACACCGGACGACCTCGGCGTGGCGGGCCTGCTCCTGCAACTGGGCGACGCCCGGCAGCTGGTCGCCTTCGCCGACCGCACACTGGAGGCGGTGCGGCAGCACGATCTGCTGCGCGGCACGCACCTGCTGCAAACGCTCCGCGTCTATCTGGACAGCGAGCTCAGCAGAACGGAGGCCGCACACCGGCTCAGCGTCCATCCCAACACGGTGAGCCAGCGCCTGCGGCGGATCGAAACGGTGGCCGGCCTCGACCTCTCCGCTCCGGCGACCCTCGTGGAGGTCAGCGCGGCCCTGCTGCTCCTGGACGTCGCCGAGGGCGGGCACCCGGCCTGACCGGGGCAGGCGAAGCCGGTTGTGGAGATGTTCAAAGAGACTGTGCGAGATGAGCTGTGCCGCCGACGTCGGCTGCCGCGAGTGCGGCGGTGAGCTGCAGCAGCGAATCGGGCTGAGCCACATTGACGTCGAGCAGGTCTTCGATGCGTTTGAGCCGCAGGCT